>JBMYRC010000046.1:0-27959 GCA_049601975.1 Alphaproteobacteria bacterium
TTCCCGCGTAGGCAACGACATAGCGGACAATCTCACTATCTCCGAGTGCGGCCGCAAAATTCGGGAATAATCTGCGCGAACGTATCTCGCTTCCCGCCAACGGAGAGCCAATTAGCACCAATATGGGGATCGACAATAGCGCAGCGCCGCCCGCCGCGAGAAACGCGACCTGCCACCCAAATGTGCCCGACAGAATCCCCGCGGATAGAAAGAAACAGCCGCTGCCGACGGCGAACGCGCCGGTATAAATCGCACTTGCCCGTGCCTGGGCATCGCCCGCTAACCTGTCCACAAGTAATTTCATGCCAACGATATGTATACCGGCAAAGCCGACACGGACGATAAACCGCAGCGCCAACCCCCACAAAAAAATTATCCGCGAACAGTGTAGCCATGGCGGAAGGGATGGCACTAATGAGGGCCGCAATCACATATACAATTCGCCCGTCCATCCGGCTCGTAGCGCCGGTCAGAAACGGTAAAGCGAGCGCATAACCAGCGAAGTAAATTCCCCCAAGCCAACCGACCTCCAACGCGGTCAATTGCCATTCATCCGCCAATGCGACGGTGAGAGCAAGAACCGCCATAATCGACAATTGCCCAAGAATAAGACAGATAGATAGCGCGGCGGTCACCAGCAGCGTCGGCTGGGATTTCACTTCTTCATCGTTCCAGGAAGCATGCTTTCCACTCCATTACTTGCGATGGAACGGCGCCGTCAGACCATCCGGACATAGACCGCGAACACTCCTATCAACGCTCCGGCCATCGCGATGGCCGCGCCATAGGCTAATCTGTCGAGGCGCAGACACCAAGCCAGGCCCGCCAAGATGGAACGCGTCCACGGCTCTTCGATGGGCTTTCGGAAGAAGATCACCCCGGCGATGAAAGAGGGCACCGAGCAAATGATGAATCCCACGCGATAAGACTCCGTGATCGCGAGCAGACCACCATAGAATGCCGGATAGATCATCATTGCGACGCTGGTAAAGGCGAGCACACTGCCAGTCACGCCGCCGACCATATCGGCAGGTGCGAGCCGCGCAGTCTCCGCCAGCAATATCCCGTGCCAACTCAACGCCGTAATGTTGTACAGAATCGCCACCGCGAGAATTAACGAATAGCTCCAACGAATATCATAAAATCCCGTCAGAATTGCCGCAACGCCGCCGAATATACCAATGCCGCCAAGGACGAAACGCGCGGAGGTGAAAGTGCTGCCAAGATAACCCCAAAATATCCGCGCGCCGATCGCTGTCACCGCCGAGATCGCGAAAGTGGATCCCGCTTCGGCCTCGCTGTAATTTAGCCCATCAATCATGAACAGAATAATGAATCCCGAAAAGATTGCTTGCAGCCCACCGAATGCGAACGCGCCCAAGCACAGATCGCGCAATTGCGGGTTTGAGATGACCAATTTCATCGTCTCCGAAACCCCAGAGAAAGAGAACTTTACGTCCGGTTGTCGGTCGGCATCGAAATGCGCCCGTATCGGCTGTAAGGCGAGGCCGACACAATACACCAGCAACCCCGCTACAAAGGCGGTGCCATAAGCGTCGAGATGAATGGGCGTGCGAAACACCGCGCTGTAGACGCTGATGCTCAGCAGGAAAGGGATCAACAAGCCACCGATCAAACTGCCTACCGGCACCCCAGTCTGCTTGATCGAAAAAACCACCGGAGCGATGCGGGGTGGACAAACCCGCGCCAGGATATGCGAGCTCGCCGGTGTGGAAACGGCCGCCATCCCAAGCAAGATCGCCCCCAACGGGTAGAGCCAAAGTACCCCTGTCGAGACCACGAATAGGCTGCCGCCCATTAAGATCAGGCACCATTGGCTAACCCGCAATGCACCGTATCGCAAAATGAATCCGCCACAACCCATGGCGCCGATAATCGCCGCGATGTTCTGCAGGAACAGATAGAACCCAAGCCAGGCACGGGAGATGCCGAAATCTTCCGCGATTCTATCGGCCAGAATTGGCATAGCGATCTGACAGACATAGGAGAACGCTTGTTGCAACATCATCGCGACGGTCGCGATGGTGAGGATGACTCGCCAGTCGAGCTTCTCGAGGTTCATCAGAATCTGATTTGGTCGTAAATCTGAATATTTACCTCAACCAACATGCCAGGCGCGATCTTCTCCGGTGGGTCGAGGATTTTCATGCGCACGGGAATGCGTTGGGTTTGTTTGCGCGACCGCCCGTTCTCCGTTGCTTGGTCGCCAGCCATCTGCGCGGTCGTCACGCTGCCGATGAACGTCACGACACCGTCGAATTCTTGGAACGGATAGGGGTATGCGTCGATATCGATGATCACCCGCTGGCCAAGTTCCAGATGCCGGAGTTGGGATTCGTCGACATTGGCTTCGATCCACAGGGAGTTTTCATCGTGCAGCAGGATCATTCGCTCCGCTTCTTCGACGTGTTCGCCCTTGTATTTGTATACGCTGTCAATGATGCCATTTATCGGGCTTTTGACGAAATGATAGGTTAATTTTGCCTTTTCTTGGTTAATCAGCGTTTTTATTTTAGATATATTTAAATCTCTAATATTTTTTTCAGCAATAAATACGTTGATTCTTGATTTTGATGACTTCACCTCTTCTAGTTCCAGCTCTGCCACTTTGATATTTGCTGATGAATTCTCCACTTCTGCTTCAATTAACAAAACTTTACTTTGCTCTTCTTCGAAACTCTTCTTTGACGTCAAGTTCTTTTCGAAGAGAATTTTGGCCCGCGCAAAATTCTTTCTCGTCAGTTCGAAACGATTGCGTATCGTGGCGTGTTCAACTTTCCGCGCTTTAATCGTCTCGCGTTTAGTCGCGAGGCGAGAGTTCAAATCGCGCTCGAACGCGATCATCTCCGCCTCGATCTTCGTGCGCTGCCCTTCTTCGCGGATCAGGTCCGCTTCCAGGGCTTTGATTTTTAGTTGCTGAACCTCGGATTTCAGCGCGACCAACAGATCGCCTTGTTTAACCCGGTCGCCTTCCTTGACGTAGACCTTTTCGATTTCGCCGTCGATGCGCGAGGAGAGCGTCGTCAGTTCCGCCTCAATCCGAGCGTCGTATTCGTAGACATGGGTCAACCAATAGAAAACCTCATACGAAATGAGCGATGTCACACCGATTCCTGCGATAACGGCGAGTTTCTTCAGAACCGATTTACTTTTTTCGTTTAGCGGCATTCCGCAACGATCACTTTCTTGGCATTGGGTCGGTTAGCTATCTAACGCGCGTCCGCCCGTCAGCAATCTTTTCAGAGGCGAAGTGCAGGCCACCGGCTCAGCGATCCTTCTTGGCGTATGGATTTCGCCCTTTACGCATCTGCAAACGAAGCGGCACGCCTGGCAGACCTAAATCTTCCCGCAATCCATTCTCCAAATACCGGAGATAAGCGTCCGATAATTCCGTCGGCTGCGAGACCCAGAGTGCGAATGTCGGCGGCCGGGTCTTAATCTGCGTCATATAACGGATACGAATGCGCCGTCCGCGCGCCAGCGGTGGCGGGTGTGCTTCCGTCATCGCGGCCAGCCAATCGTTCAACGGCGATGTCGCAACGCGCTTGTTCCAGATGTCGTAGACATCAAACACCGCATCGAGAAGTTTATCCAAATTCCGCCGGTGCAATGCGGAGATATGGACAACGGGTACACCTTTCACCTGTGGCAAAGATGTTTCCAGGCGATCCCGCAAACGCTGGGTGACATTTGCCTGATTGCCGACGATGTCCCACTTATTGGCTGCGATCACCAATGCGCGACCTTCCTCGATCACCCGGCGAGCGATGGTTAGGTCTTGGCGCTCCAACATCGCCTCACTGTCCAGAACCAGGACGACGACTTGAGCGAAGCGGATGGCCCGCGTCGTGTCGCCGGCCGATAGTTTCTCAAGCTTATGGTCGACGCGCGCGCGCCGCCTGAGACCGGCGGTGTCGACCAGGCGCAGTGCCTTGCCTTGATATTCCCAATCGATGGAAATCGCGTCCCGTGTGATGCCCGCTTCCGGACCGGTCAACAGCCGATCTTCGCCGATCAAGCGATTGACGAGCGTCGATTTTCCGACATTCGGCCGACCAACTATGGCCAATTGAAGAGGTGCATTTTCCACCTCTTCATCGTGATCGGCATAGCCCGGTATCTCCTCCGCGGCGGCCAGCAATGATTCGAACAGCTCCGCCATCCCTTCACCGTGTTCGGCTGAAATGGCGACCGGCTCACCGAGGCCGAGTTCGAAAGCTTCGTACAGACCGTCCTGGCCCGACCACCCCTCGCATTTATTGGCGGCGAGGACCGTCTTAGCACCGACGCGGCGGATGTCTTCCGCGAAATGGCGATCCATAGGTGTCACACCGGCGCGTGCGTCGATCATGATCAGTACGACATCGGCTTCCTCGACCGCGACTTCCGTTTGCTGCCGCATCCGACCTTCAAGACTGTCGTCGGATATCTCTTCAAGCCCGGCGGTATCAATCACCCGGAACTTCAGATCGCCGATCCGACCCTCGCCCTCCCGCCGATCCCGGGTCACACCTGGCATATCGTCGACAAGCGCCAAACGCCGTCCAACCAAACGATTGAACAAGGTCGATTTTCCGACATTGGGCCGGCCCACGATGGCAACGGTAAAGCTCATCTTATTCCCAACCGGTCAATTCTCCGGTCCAATGTGTCGAATTCTAACGATAAACGATTAAATCAGCTTCGTCCGATAGAAAGAAAATACTACCGCCAGCAACCACCGGCGGTACCGAAAGTGGATCCGAGAGCTCCAACTTACTAAGAAACTTGCCGGTATATGGTGAAATACTGAGCACTTCCCCGAAATTGCTTACAACCATTAATCGGTCGCTGGCCAAAACGGGGCCGAACCACTTAATCAGCCCTTCCTTATCTTCCGGATCGTCATAGTGCGGCAATGGTTGAATCCAACGGACCCGCCCACCTAGGCGCGTGAGACAGTACAAATCGCCCTGATTGCTGACGACGTAGATAAAATTGCCAGCTATCCACGGCGTTTCCGCCCCGCCGATCGAGCGCTCCCATAATCGTGAGCCGCTGCGCAGGTCAATCGCGGCAAGTCGGCCCGAATGACTGACAGCATAGACCACACCACGATCGACGACGGGGTGACCACGAATATGCGCCACTGTCGCCAACGTGTCGGTCTTGCGGACCGAGGCCAAACTATCACTCCAAACGACACGGCCGTTATTGACACGGAGCGCCACGAGCTCTCCGGAAGAATATGGGACGATCACCGTGCTACCGATCAGCGCTGGGCTCGCGCCTCCGAGCAAGCCCGCGGATTCAGAAATGCCGGAATGTGTCCACTGTTTCTTCCCGGTCTCCACATCGAAGGCAACGGTCTGGTTGTCGATTGTCACCGCGAAGACGCGTCCATTGCCGACAGTCGGTCCGGACCGGCTCGGCCCCGGCAATCCACCACGCCATAGCTCAGTCCCGTTATCCGCACGCACCGCAATAAGCTGGCCGAATCCCGTCGACATAAAAATTCGGCCACCCTCATAAGCGATACCGCCGCCGAACGTTTCCTCATCTTCTTCGGGAACCTCGGGGTTAAATGTCCAAATTCGCTTGCCTGTGGTGATATCGAAGGCGGAAATTTCAAACTCCACATCCATGGCGAAGACGAACCCATCGGCGACAATAGGCCGTGCGACCAACCGCCGCTCGTCGCTCGAACCTTCTCCAATGCTTCGCGACCAAGCTTCGCGAACGTCGAGGGGTATTTTGAGATGATGCATTGCGTGAACGGCATTGCCGCCTGCCTGCGCCCAATTCACATTATCCACCGGCGTCGGCAATAAGACCCGCAAATCCGACACGCGCGGGTCAGGTTCGAGATCAGGCTCGTTGATCATGATTGGAATGCGCTGTCCGGGCAATAGTACTTCATTCCGCCCGATGATGTCGTCCATCCAATCCTTAAGTCCGCAACCGGAAAGCAGGGCGATCAGCGGTATCACCAGCACTAGATTGCGGGTCCGGCTCACACCCGCTTTTTTTTGGCTCACGATCGCATTCACGGCTCAACCGCCAAGAATTTGCAGTATTTCCGTTGCCCGCGCCCGCGCACCCGGCGGCGCTATCAAATCGTCGGCTAGTTTTTGGAACTCGGTCTTGGCCAATTCCCGGTCACCAACGCGCAATGCCAATGCACCCGACAACTCTCGCGCGGAATGCCGCCACACGCCATCTTCAGCGAGCAAGGGTGTGAGTCCCGCCCGCAACTGTTCGGGCTCGCCGTTGTCGATCGTATGCATGATTGTCAGAAGAGACGCGAGATCGCGGTAGAGAGTGTCGACGCCGGAATCCGCGGCAATCTCTTCAAATGTCTGAATGGCCGCCGCGACGTCTCCGGCTTCCTTTTGCGCGTCGGCGGTGCGGAAACGGGCAAACAAGGCATAGCCGCCTTGCGCTTCGTTCGACAGCACTCGGAAGGCCGAAGCCGCCTCTTCTTGTTTGCCATCGGTCGCCAGAGCAATCGCCGCCGCAAAGCGGTCGCTGTCTTCCTGCTGGCGCTGAGCATTGTACTCGCTCCATCCAACGGATGCTGCCGTCCCGAGCACAAGAGCCACCGCGGCGGCAATGACATATGCACCGTATTCCTTCCAGAATTTATTAAATCGGTCGCGACGGACTTCTTCGTCGACCTCTTGGAAGATGTCGCCCACGCTTGGTCACTCCTGCTCACATGAAACCGCTAAAATCGGGCTCGGCGCGTAATCTACCGATCTCCCGATGGGCTGGCAAATGCAAGTCACCCATTAGACGCCAATGTCTAGGCGCTTGAACCTGTTTCTTCAATGCGTAACAATGTCTAACATTGCGTGAATTGAAGTTAATTCTTCTATTTTACGGCATTCACGTAGTTTGTGACTTAGTTCATAATCAGGAACGGCAAAAAGTATGGAGGAGACGCGGAAGCCACGACGGAAGGGCCGAATCGGTAGAGGCCTCCTATTTGGTATCGTTGTGTTGGCCCTTTCCGCATGCGGGACAGGCTCTTTTCTCGTTCTTTCCGGCTCGATGGCGAACTTTATACAAACCGACAAACTACCCACGGATTACGTCGCGGAATGGGCGTCTGGCAAGGAATGCCGTTCCTTGGTCGCGATGAAGGACGGCGGCCCGCTATGCCGCAAGTCGTTCGATCCACCGCGCGTTTACGAAAAGCCTATCTATTGCTATCGCACTCTGGGCCGGATTACCTGCTACGACGAACCCGACCCTTATCGCACCAGCCTCCAAAGAGTGCGCCAATGATCGAACACAGATCGACAAGCATGGAGGAGAGATAACGTTGAGCGATCCGATCCATCTTGCCGATTATCGCCGCGCCAAAGGCGGCGTCTATTTCGATCGTCACGAATTACGCCGATTACTGGATGTCTATAGCAGCCGCGTGATGACGGGCGAATGGAAAGACTACGCTATCGACCATCAAAGCGGTCGGGCTATCTTTTCGATTTTCCGGCATACGTTTGATTCGCCGCTTTTCGCCATCGCCAAACGACGCGAAGGTAAACGCTGCGCCTATCAAGTCTTTTGCGGCCCACAGAAAATCAAGCAAAGCTCCACCATCGAAGACGCTCTCTCGATCTTCGATAAAGAATTACGCGAAATACCCAGCTCTCGCCGCCCGCGCTGAGGAATTGCCAGAGTCCACCGACACTGGATGTAATGGTCCTTGCAAAATGTTCTTTTTTTGTTCTAATTTGATCTCCTTTAGTATCCTCCGAATGTCGATCACCCGAAAGCCGGACGATGGGTCAACACAAACGCCAATATATCGAAGCCGAGGATGCACGGCGTCATGCAACGCGGCTCGGCGAGATTGTAGAAGCCCATGTTGACGTCTTTTGCTGGTGCAACCGATGCGGGCATAACGCAATAATTTCCTCCCCGCGCCTTGCGACCGAACTGGGTCCAGCCTTCCCGGTCCCGGAGATCGGCGGCAAGATGCGATGCTCGGGCTGCGGTTCGAAAGATGTCGCGGCGCGCCCCGATTGGCCCTCGCTTGGCCAGGTTACACGGCACGGCTGAGGCCGACACTCCCTGAGCGCCGCTTCATTAAAGCAACGTATTATCGCCGGTTACATCAATACTGGAAAACGACCCCCGAGTCGCATCATAGATTCCAGATACTTAGCAACATCCCATCGTCGAGGACCGTGATACCGCCCACTCAACCGAAGGAATCGCGTGCCAATTTCGAGTCAAAAAAACAACGGTGTTACAGTGTGAAGACAGCTGAATTTAAGCTCCCGGCGCGAACCGCCGTTGACGATGTCTCGGACTCTCGCCATAAATGGAGCCGTTGCGATTGCGACAAGCAATAAAACACGATATATTAGGGGAGGCCGCATAAGACACAATATATTGTGCAAATTTATGCGGTTGCGCCAAAACAGACTATAGTAAGCAGAATGGGGAATTTAACTATGGAATGGACAGAGGCACGCGTCGATAAGCTGAAGCGTCTTTGGGAAGACGGATTGAGCGCAAGCCAGATTGCCGATCATCTCGGGGACGTCACGCGAAATGCAGTCATCGGAAAGGCTCATCGGCTTGGATTGTCATCCCGCCCATCTCCCATTAAACGCACCAACCATCCGATCACCGGCACGACAGAGAGAATGTGCCAATGGCCAATCGGTAATCCGCGTGAACCCAACTTTCATTTCTGCGGTAAGCAAGCATCACCCGACCGCCCATATTGTGAAGATCATTGCGCAATGGCCTATCGACGTAAAAGCGATAACGCCGCGTAACAAAATTCACCGAACTAAATTTATTGCAGATTCAGACCCCAGCACGCCGCAGCAAGTCTGTTACGGAATAAATTTTGGCAATCACCAATAAGTAGTTTCTCAGTTACTCTGCCGCGACGGCAATCTCCGGCGGTATCTGATCGAGTGCGTATCGAATCGCGGCCCCTACGGCCTGCCCCTGGTGCACATCTTCGCTTAAGTGCCGCCGCCAACGCCGTGCACCGGGCATTCCTTGAAAAATCCCGACCATGTGGCGTGTTATCGACCGTGCCGGTGTTCCCTCTCTGATTTTCCTCTCGATATAATCGATCATCCCGATGACGATATCCCGACGAGATACCGTCGGTCTGTTATCCCCATAATAATCGCCGTCGACATGCGCCAAGAGATAGGGATTCTGATAGATCGCACGCCCGAGCATCACCCCGTCCACCTCCGAAAGATGTAAATCGATATCGCAAAAAGATTGAAGTCCGCCATTCATAACCACTACCAAAGACGGTTCGGCTTGTTTCAGGCGATAAACGATATCATATCGCAATGGTGGGATTTCTCGATTTTGTTTTGGATTCAGCCCCTTCAACCATGCCTTCCGCGCATGCACAATATGCCGGACGGAGCCGGCTTCGCGTGTGACTCTGGCTAACGCCGATAAGCTTTCCCACTCATCTTGATTGTCGACCCCAATACGCGATTTCACTGTTACCGGAATGTCGACCACATTTGCCATGGCTTCGATACACCGTGCCACACGATCGGGTTCCAACATCAGACAGGCGCCGAAACGTCCTGATTGCACACGGTCACTGGGACATCCAACATTCAAGTTAATTTCATCATACCCACAATCCGCAGCAATCTGCGCACAGACTGCCAAAGCGTCGGGATCTGCCCCTCCTAGTTGAAGAGCAACCGGGTGCTCCGACTGATCATAGGATAAAAGCCGCTCTCGATCGCCGCACAGAATCGCTTCCGTTGTGACCATTTCTGTATACAGCAAGGCCCGGTGCGAGATCAGACGCAGCATGTAACGGCAATGGCGATCCGTCCAATCCATCATCGGTGCGACCGATACGCGATATGCAGGCCTTTCATTCATAACGTCTTAATAGCGCGCCAACACGCATCTCGCAAAGGGTCTCCATTGCGCCCATTACGGATATGGCTAAGCTCTACCCCGCAACAGTTCATCAAACAAATGAGGTCGAAGAATGAAGACGTCCATAAACTCAGTGATGATTGTGGGTTACGGCACGATGGGCCGCGGTATCGTTGAAACTTTCGCAAAGAACGGCTTCGAGACCTGCGTCCTCACACGTGACCCGTCGCGTATAGACGATCTTCCGGAGAACGCGACAGCAATTTCCGATCTACCGGGCACCGCACCGGATCTCATCATAGAATCAATCCCGGAAGATATGGCACTGAAACACGAGCTTTTTACAAAGCTGGAGAAAGCCTATGGCGGCACTTCGATATTGGCGACCAATACGTCCGGGTTACCGATAGACGAGGTCGCCGCCCCTCTCGCGCACAAATATAAATTCATAGCGGTTCATTATATGCAGCCGGCAGAAGCCTTCCCATTGGTCGAAGTATGCCGACTGAACGAGACCGCTGATGACGTAATGGAAGCCACGGTGGAAGCCCTGGCGCGGTCAGGTAAGGAATCGATCATCCTGCAAAAACCTGTCATTGGATTTCTCATCAATCGTTTGCAACACGCGCTTCTGCACGAAGCTTATTGTATGATCGAGGAGGGTATCGTCTCCGCTGCGGATGTCGACAAGTTCGCGCGCCGCGGTTTCGGACCGCGCATGTGCGTGACCGGCCTTATCGAGCAGAAGGATATTAGCGGTATCGACGTCAATGCCGCGGCACAACGATCCATCGTGCCTGACCTAAATCATAGCGGCAAACCGTGCCAAATGGTGCAGGACATGGCCACGCGCGGTGATATCGGAGTCAAAACAGGAAAGGGCTTCTACGACTGGGCCGAACGGGATGTCGATGCTTATCGGAAATTGGCGGCGGCGAAGCTCGATCGTCTCTGGATTGCGCTCTCTGACGACGAATAACGGCGATCGGACCATTTAGTTTTAGGGGACGCATCGACTGGAATTGGATGAGACCGGCCGCGGGAGGGGAATTGTCATTACCGGTCGGACAAACAAAGCTGAAAAACAGTTCCGCTGCCCTATCCTTTTGCCAGCCGATGCGTCACTTGCGGGGACACGGGCGGCATCCCACGCAAGACTTTAAATCTAAATGATTCTGAACCCTCGTTTAGGTAATGCCTCAGCCAACGTGATCTGCTGCGGTGATATGCGCGCAATAAATTGCTGCTGTTTATTCTTTGCAGCGGTTTACAGGTCCTGCTGTGACGTGAGACGGCTGAGGACGGCTAACCAACGATATGCCTGCACTAAATTCTGCTCGATACCCTGACCGCTTTGATAAAGCCGTGCCAGTTGGAATATACAGACAAAACCGGAGCGATTTTTCGCATTCTGAGCACTAATCAAATAAGCGTCGTGTGCCTCTTTCAAATTTTCTTCCTTAGCTTGCATCCCGGCATAGAAGAAATAGCCGTTATCGTCACCCTTGAAGCACATCAGCAGTAGATCACCCCGCAATTGCGCCATATATTTCTTGTATTTCGAATTCGCGTGCGCCGTTAAGCAGACCGCAGACGCCAAGAGCAAAATGAAGATGAAATTTACTAGCTTGCGGTTTACTGGCACTACCCCTCGTTCAGGCCCTGGTTACCATTCAATCTGAACAAACACGCGGCGCACTTATTGCCTGCTTGTACTTTCCCCAGCACCCGCCCGTGGGATTCTCCACCTGAAAGCACGCTTATTTTGACATACTAAGCTGACAGGAAGTTGACGCGGCTTTGCCATTTTTTCGACAACTTCACCAATTAGGTTGGTCGCATGATAAGAAATCAAAGATCTAAAGAAACCGACAAACTTGACCTTCAAGAGCGCAAATGCCTGATGTGTCAGAGAAAATTTAAATCACAGGGTTCGCATAACCGAATTTGTCAGCGCTGCACCGCGACTGAAACTTATCGCAGCGGACAATTACCGGGTCATTATTAACAGCTGCAGCGCGCTTCAAAAAAAATGTGAAATGCTATTATCATTCCTCCAATAAGACCAAGTGAGAACGACACCGTTTGCAGTCACTGGCAGCGAATCCGTCAATGGGCAGACACGCGCCAGGCACCAATAGCATGGCATTCGCGACATCGCATTCGCACCCTTCATCAAAGACCCAGGACCCATGAAGCGTGGCAAGTGATTTCAGGTAATCGATATGCGAATGCGTTCGCCCGCCGGACGCAAAATGTCGCTGCAAACGAGCTCGCAGCCCTCCACCGCCATATGCGTTCCCACATATCCGTAAATACGGGAACGGAAACAACTCAGACCCAACTTTCCGATCACCTGTTGAGTTTCGCCCCTCAGGCTGAATATAAGCGCGTAAGCCCCTTTGCTGTCGGGCATTGTAACGATATCGGTATGAAATAAGGCGCTCGAGAATTCAGCAAAATAATTGCGATGGCGCTCTGGCCGATATCGCTTATTCTCCGGCAGCATAGGGCAGTGTCCAATAGTAGGCGTTTTGCGGGATAAACGTCTCCCAAAGCCGCTCATTCCGCTCGGCCAGATACCGCCCAGCCATCGCTTGATAGAAAAACCGCGCGGGATTCTCTCTCAATACCCAAACAAGCGCCTTTCGCTGCCCGCTCTCGGCCAATTCTCCCAACATACGGGTCATCAATGCCTTACCTAACCCATGGCCCTGATTTCCGGGTGCGACGTATAGCGTATATACCTCACCGTCACACGGCAGTTTACGCAGTCTATTCGGCCCGCAACTGCCGAAACCGACAATTCCGGCATAGGGACCTTGAACCACGAATACGCTTTCTCCACGCAGAACCGAACCACTCCAACCACCCCCTTCCAGAGTCGTAGACATATTCAATAGAACGCGGTCTGGCAAAATGCCGGCATAGGTATCGCGCTAAGTATCCACATGAATGCGGGCAATAGCAGCTGCGTCGTCCGGCACCGCACGGCGCACGTTTAACCCACTCGCCTCCGCAAAATCGCTACATAAAAACCGTCCGTGCCGTGTCGGGCCGGCGTGAGTTGCAAATCGGCACCCACGGGATCGAGTTCTTGACCCGTCACGCGCCGCCAATCCTTCCCTGGCGCAATCAACTCGAAATCCGCACCATCCATCGCCAGGAATTCATCAATCCGATCCCGATTCTCCGCCGCCAGGATGGAGCACGTCATATAGACGAGCCTTCCGCCTGGCCGCACCGCATTTGCCCCTGTTTTCAGCAAACCATGCTGCTGCATTGTATGCTCGCGCAAACGCTCCTCATTCAAGCGCCATTTAGCCTCTGGATTTCGACGCCAAGTCCCGGATCCGCTGCACGGCGCATCAATTATAACGATATCGTAATTTAATTTATCCGCGGTATTCTCTGAATTTAAAGTTTCTGTAAGAGATTGATTTTCATGAATATTCACTCCAGCCCGTTGCAGCCGCTCCTCTGCGCGGCGTAACCGCGCTGGATCAATATCATGCAAAACAAGGCGGCCTTCGTTACGCATACAGGCTGCGATCGCGAGTGCTTTACCACCCGCGCCGGCGCAAAGATCCAGCACTGATTGGCCCGGCTCCGCACCCGCAAGTTCAGCCGCTAATTGTGACGCTTCGCCTTGTGGTTCGAAGAATCCGTTTCGAAAAGCCGACAAACCCGTTAAAGGGGACCTCTGCTTAAGTCGAATACCATGAGGTGCCCAAGGTGTCGGCATCGCTTCAATGCTTGCATTCCGAAGTTCCGAGAGAACCTCGAGGCGGTTTGATTTCAACGTATTGACCCTGAGGTCAACGTCGGCTTGACTTTCTAATTTTTTTGTTTCGATTTCGTAATTCTCTTTGATTTCCGGACAATACTGCCGTTCTAACCAAGCCGGAATATTCAAGGATACAGACACAGGCTGCGCGGAATGATCGAGGCTCGCCCCGCGCAATTCATCGATTACTGCCGCCTCCACCTGGGAGAGAGAATCTGGCCCGTACTTACTTGGCAGGAAGGCGTCTCCGGGAGAGGCTGTCTCCCACGGTGCACAAAGAATGAGCGCCATTAGGACGCGTGATCGAGACGTTAATTCGATATCACACCGTTTACACCACCAATCCAACTGTCCTCTTTTACGGAGAATTACGTAGACGAGAGCCTGGATAGCCCGGCGATCTCCACTTCCCGCGTAGCGACCGGCGCGAAAATAGCGCCTCATAATAGAATCGGCGGCTCTCGTCGTCTCTTCTATCGCATTTAAAATGTTGATGGCGGCCTGACATCGTGCCGATGGCGTCATAATACGCTATGATCCCGCGCCGTAAGCGACGTGTCAAAAACCAGTTTTACCGGCAGTTTCAGCGCGCTAATCGACCCGATAGTTGGGTGTCTCTTGCGTAACCGCGATATCGTGGACGTGACTTTCGCGCAAACCAGCCCCCGTAATGCGTCGGAAGACCGTTTTGGTTTGCATCTCCTGCAAGTTTGCACTGCCCGTATACCCCATCGCCGCCTTCAATCCGCCAACCAATTGATGGAGGATATTCGCAACCGGTCCCTTGTATGGTACCCGGCCTTCGACGCCTTCTGGCACCAGTTTCAGTTGCTCGCTAACTTCTTCTTGGAAATAGCGGTCAGCCGAGCCTCTCGCCATCGCGCCAATGGAGCCCATACCGCGATAGGATTTATAGGAGCGCCCTTGATACAGCATAACTTCGCCAGGCGCCTCGTCTGTCCCTGCCAAGAGCGAGCCGATCATGACACAATCGGCCCCGGCGGCGACGGCTTTCGCAATATCGCCGGAGAATTTGATTCCACCGTCGCCAATCACTGGCACACCGCGCTCGCGGCAGGCTTCCGCCGCTTCAATAATGGCGGTGAGCTGAGGCACGCCGACACCCGCAACGATCCGCGTGGTACAGATTGATCCCGGGCCGATTCCTACCTTAACCGCGTCAGCGCCCGCATCTATCAGCGCACGCGCGCCTTCGCCGGTCGCAACATTGCCGGCGATCACTTGGGAATAATTGCTCAAGCGCTTAATCTCATCGATCGTCGTCAACACGCCTCGGCTATGACCATGTGCGGTATCGACGACGATTACGTCGCAACCCGCATCCAATAAAGCTTCGGCGCGTTCGAGCCCGGCATCGCCGACTCCCGTCGCGGCGGCCACCCGCAGGCGCCCTTGCTCATCCTTGCAAGCGGCCGGGAAGCGCTGCGCCTTCTCGATATCCTTTACCGTGATTAAACCAACGCATTGTCGGTCGTCATCGACGACGATAAGCTTTTCGATCCGATGTTTGTGCAATAGGCGCATGGCTTCACCACGCCCGACACCTTCCGGCACCGTCACGAGCCCGCGTTTGGTCATCAGCTCACGAACCGGCTGCGTCTGATCGTTCGCAAAGCGGACGTCGCGATTGGTCAGTATTCCAGCGATCCGCCCAGTCCGTTTGGAGACCACGGGAATGCCAGAGATGCTGTGATACTGCATCAATGCCAAGGCGTCGGCCAATGTCTGCTCTGGCCTAATGGTGATAGGATTAACCACCATGCCCGCCTCGAATCGTTTCACCCGCCGTACTTCGTCGGCTTGTTCCGCAATGTCCAGATTCTTGTGAATAACGCCAATGCCGCCTGCTTGTGCCATCGCAATCGCGAGAGGCGCTTCGGTCACCGTATCCATCGCAGACGAAATAACCGGAATCCCGAGCTCAATTGCCCGCGTCAGTTTCGTGCGTGTATCGGCGTCGTTGGGCAGTATGGCGGATTCAGCTGGCTGGAGCAGGACGTCGTCGAATGTGAGCGCTTCCTGAATTTCCAATTCCGCCTCCATCGCAAAATTTGCGGCACTATACACGTCGCGTTGTGCAAGCCAAGAGGAATAGCCGTTAAGTGTCCTGTCCCGCCCGGAATCCGCGGGCAACAACATACATTTCAGCTGATCTGTCACGGCTGGCGGGTGGCTTTACGCGGTCGACTTTCGCGAATCGCTTGCGCAGCATCGCGACATAAGCGCTTTCCTCAGCCCCTTGCAGCAGTTTAACGACCAACGCACCACCATCGGTCAGCACCTCACAAGCAAACTCGAAGGCGGCTTCTGCCAAGGCTGCGCTCCGCAAATGATCAGTCGCGGCATGGCCTATCATGGACGCCCCCATGTCACTCAAGACGAGGTCGGCATCACCGTCCAAAGCCTCGCGCACCCGATCCCAAGTCTCTGCTTCATGAAAGTCGCCGACCAAGGCCGTAACCCCACCGATGGGATCGAATTCTAACAGATCGACGGCGACGATACTGCCACCCTCTCCGATCCGCTCTGCCACGATTTGACTCCACCCACCCGGCGCTGCCCCCAGGTCGACCACGCGGATATTTCGACTCAACAGCCGGTATTTCTCGTCGATATCGATGATCTTGAAGGCTGCACGGCTGCGATAGCCGATGCGCCGGGCTTCCTGCACATAAGGGTCGTTCAATTGGCGCTGCAACCAGCGGACCGATGAATTAGTTCGCCCCCGCGCCGTCTTAACCCGTTGTTTCGCGTCGGCGCGTTTTGGCCCACCGCGACCTTTCTTTGCCATTTTCTTAACGGGACCCGTGAGCGCCATGACCGGCGTCACGCTCAGCGTCGGCCTGCTGCATCAATTCGAACAAAATGCCTTCTCGCACACCGCGATCCGCGACGCGGATGCTGCCTACCGACCAACGCCGCATGATCGCTTCCAGCACCGCACACCCGGCGATCACGAGCTTGGCCCGCTCGGCCCCGATACAGGGATGAGCTGCCCGCTCCTCGCACGCCATGTGCCGCAAGCGTTCGCTCACCGATTGCACTTCGTCAAAATCAAGTGTGGCGCCATCCACCATGGATCGGTCATAGCGCGGCAAATTCAAAGAAACTCCAGCCAACGTCGTCACCGTGCCAGAAGCCCCCAACATCTGCACGTTGCCCTGGCGGACCGCATCACCGATCTGATGACGGCGGCAAAACGTCTTCAACCGCTCCTCCATATCGTAGACAATCTCTCCATAACGGTCCTGGCAAATCGCTTCTTCGCCATAGCGTTCGCTGAGGCTGACCACGCCGTGCGGGATCGACATGCTATCAACCATCTCTGGGTGTTTACCTTCGGTGCGCATCCAGATCAGCTCCGTACTTCCGCCACCGATATCGAACATCAATCCATGCGATCGGCTCTGATTGATTAAGGGTGCGCATCCTTGTAATGCCAACCGCGCTTCTTCCTCGCAGGAAATCGTCTCAATCGTGAGGCCCAATTCCGATTCGACACGCTCCTCGAATAATGAACGATTGGCTGCTTGCCGACAGGCTTCCGTCGCCACGCAGCGCAGCTTATCAGTCTGGTGCCGCTTTATCTTCGACGCGCAAATTTTTAATGCTTCGACCGTCCGGTCCATCGCCGCTTGGCATAATTCCCCGTTCCGTTCGACGCTCTCGCCAAGCCGAACGGTCCGCGAAAAAGCGTCGATCACGCGAAAAGCGCGCCGCGTCGGTCGCGCTACCAAAAGTCGACAATTATGGGTTCCCAGATCAACCGCCGCATAGGTGTGCTGCCAACGCCCACCGTCGTTTCCGTTGCGGTGCGCTTCGCCGTACCGGTGCGGCCGGTTGTTCCGACCGAGCTGTTTCTTTAGCCCCGCCATTCGGGCAATCCCCCAACGGTTTTCGCGGCAGACCATTTATAGCTTTGGCCGTTGAGCAGCATCGTATCGAAAGACCC
Organism: Alphaproteobacteria bacterium; assembly: GCA_049601975.1. GTDB lineage: Bacteria > Pseudomonadota > Alphaproteobacteria > UBA8366 > UBA8366 > UBA6544. Next base: position 17,658 of record JBMYRC010000046.1, read on the forward strand.
GACAGAGGCCAAGGGCGAGTCACAATTCGATGTCAAACGCCGCTACACAAGTGAAGACGAATGTTTTGGACGCCCGCCCACGCTGCTGGAGTATGGTGTAACGGTAGCACGACTGACTCTGAATCAGTTAGTCCTAGTTCAAATCTAGCTACCCCAGCCAATCATCCGCGCGACCGCTGGACGCCCAAACCTAATACCCGATAGGCTCACTCCCAAAGAGGCATACTGGGGAGGGGAACCCGTGGCGGACGCTTATCATAAAATCCACACCGAACGCGCGCCGGCACCGTCCGGCTGCCCGGTCGATCATGGGTTCTCGCCATTCGCGCCCGACTATATGGCGAATCCTTATGCCAAACTAGAGCGGTTGCGCGGAGAGCCGCCGGTCTTTTACTTCGAAAAACTGGGATATCTGGTCCTCACGCGGATGGAAGACGTGTCCAATGTCTTTAAAAGCCCAGACATCTTTTCCGCAGCGAATGTGCAAGACCCTGTCTTGCCGATCTGCGACGCGGCGGCGGAAATATTGGCGACGCCGGACTACAATCCCATCGCCGTAATGTCGAACCGAGCGCGGCCCGATCACACGCGCATCCGGAAGTATACCTTGGCGGGTTTCTCCAGTCGCCGCATGCGGATCTTGGAGCCTTTCATCCGTCAGCGCTGCGAGAGCATGGTTGACGCCATGCTTGCCAGCGGTTCACCGGCGGAGTTCGTCGGAGCACTCGGCCATCCACTGCCGGGCGGGACCATATTTCGCTTCATCGGCTTTCCGGAGGCAGACGACAAGAAGCTGAAGGATTGGACGACGAACCGCCTCGCCTTCACCTGTGGTCAGACCAGCGATGCGAAACAAATCGATATTGCCGGCAAGATGCTCTTGTATTGGCGATACTGCGTGGATTTCGTGAGAATGCGGCAATCCGACCCGGCGGATGATTTTACGTCGGAGCTGCTCGCCGCCCATGCGGCTGACCCGGATGAACTCAGCTACGAGGAAATCCAATCCATCGTTTACGGTCTCTCCTTTGCGGGGCACGAGATCGTCACCAATTTCCTGAGCAATGGACTGATCAGCCTGCTGTAGGATCGCCGCCAATGGGAAGCAATCTGTGCCGATGCGGCGCTCCTCCCCAATGCGGTTGAGGGAATCCTGCGCTACAACTCACCAGAGACCAGTTGGCGGCGGGTCGCGGCTCAGGACACCGAACTGGCTGGATACAAAACCCCGGCGGGCACCCAGATTTTCCTCTCCCTCGGCTCCGCTAATCACGACGAGGCGCTGTTCGACAATCCTGAAACTTTCGACATCCACCGCGAGAATGCCCGCGCCAACATTGCCTTCGGCCGTGGCATTCACTTCTGCCTTGGCAATCGACTGGCCATCATCAAGGCGACGATTGCCATAGAAACCTTGACCCAACGAATACCGTCCCTCGACTTGGTTGCGAACCAACGATCTGATTTTTTCCCAAATTTCACCTTCCGGGGGCCGAAGGAACTCTGGCTAACGTGGCAAGTCTAAGTGCCCGGAAATCACGGTGGATGGCCTCCTGGGTAAAAACAGGTTATTCTCTGCAGAGCAGACACGATATTTTGGATAAGGTTCTTACCGGACGATGAAACCAGTACAATCGCACCTCCTCTTCCCTCCCTGCCGGAGCCGAATCGTGGCGGGCGTCATCATGTTCGCGCTATTCTTTGGAATGATGTCCTTACTATCGGACTAAATTCGCATCGCGCCTCCCCATATGGGTTTAATTGGCGCTCAGAATCATTACATCAACGGCTTCAAGAGACTGCGCGTCTGGACGCGCTCGAGGGACACAACACAATGCCGATCATTATTCCGGACAATCTGCCCGCGCGGAAAACCTTGGAACACGAGGGTGTTCTGGTCATCAGCGAGCCGGAGGCGATCCGTCAGGACGTCCGGCCGATGCGTGTGGCCTTGCTCAACCTCATGCCGGAAAAAATCAAAACCGAGACACAACTGACACGGCTGATCGGCGCGACCCCATTGCAGGTTGAGATGACCTTGCTAACAACGTCGAGCTACACACCGAAAAACACCTCAGCCGACCACCTTCTTGCATTCTATCGGTCGTGGGAATCTGTCCGCCACCTAACGTTCGACGGTTTGATCATCACGGGTGCGCCGATCGAAACCATGCCATTTGAAGAGGTTAAGTATTGGGATGAGTTGACCAAGGTCCTCGACTGGTCGCAGACCCATGTGCAAGAGACGCTCAATATCTGCTGGGGCGGCCAAGCATCGCTCTACCACTTCCATAAAGTGCCGAAGTACAATCTAGCGGAAAAGCTATTTGGTGTTTTCCCGCACCGGATTGAGACGCTCAACACAACCTTCCTGCGCGGCTTCACCAACAGTTTTCCGGTTCCGGTTAGCCGCCATTCTGAAAACCGGCGCGCGGATATCGAGGCGGTCCCGGACCTCAAAATTCTCGCGAGTTCGGACGAAGCCGGCATGTGCCTGATACGAGATGAAGCGCATCGACAGCTCATCATGCTTAATCACTTGGAATACGAACATGATACGCTCGCGGAGGAGTATCAACGGGATATCGACGCCGGGGAGGAAATCAAGCCACCGTCCTACTATTTCCCAGAGAATGATCCCACGCAGGAGCCAGTGAATTTCTGGCGCCCCTTGGCGCATCTGCTGTTCGCGAACTGGATCAACTACCTCTACCAGACGAGTCCGTTCGACACTTCGGAAATTCCGCGAGTTCCAAGCTAGCCCTTAACTGATCCAGCCAAGAGCGGGCCGGACATCCTTCCAATCCGTCGTTTGCTCGTAAGCATACCCGGCGCGTAACAACATTGCTTCGGCAAACGGCTTGCCGTTCAGCAACAGACCGATCGGCAATCCTTTCGAGGTAAATCCACAATTGATCGACAAACCGCAAAGACCGAGGCGGTTGCCGATGTTGGTGTTCGCCATGTATTGCCCGGCATATTCTAGATAGACCTCCAAGGACTCATCGACTGTCGCCACCGGCATGGCTGGAATGCGGCTTGAAGGCGACAGGATCACATCAACATCGCGCAACGTTTCCAACTGCGCGGCGCGGAGCCTTTTCAACTCCCGCATCATTTTTACGTAGTCGGTCGCAAGATAGTCACGCTCGCCCAACATGCGGGGTCCGACGACCGGATCCATCAGATTGAGCTTAGTCTCGATACGTTCCGCGTGGATGATCGCCGCCTCCGTCCCATTCACGTAGGAGCCCATCGCTGAGACCGCAGAAGCTTCGGGATAAGCTACATTCTCGACCGTGGCGCCCAGATCTCGGAACACATCTGCTGCCGCCAGTACCGCTTTCTCCACTTCGGGGTCGACGTTGTCGAAGAATGCATTCTGCGGAATACCAATGCGCAGCCCTTTCGCCCCAGCCTTTATGGAGACAAGCACGTCTTCTGGGCTAATACCGAAGGTACTATCGTCTCGTGCGTCTTCGCCTTGGAGAATTTGATAGACCAGCGCCGCATCCTCGACACTACGGGTCAGAGGTCCCACGGAATCGAGAGTCCAACTGAGCGGGAAGATACCGAAACGACTGATCCGCCCGACGGTCGACTTGAGCCCCACCGTACCAGAGAGTCCCGCCGGCACTCTTACCGAACCACCCGTATCGGTACCGAGACCCATCGGCGCCATGCCACTGGCCACCGCGACCGCCGTCCCGGCGCTAGAGCCGCCCGGCACGCAATGTTCTTCGCTCCATGGATTGTGTGGCGTTCCTTGAATGTGATTGATGCCGACAATGCCCTTAGCGAACTCCACCGTGATGGTTTTACCGAGCACGATCATCCCTGCCGCTGCCAATCGCCGGGTCACTTCGCTCTCTTCGGTCTTCGGTGCGGTATCCAAGGTTCGCGATCCCGCCGTCGTTGGCAATCCGACCACGTCGTATAAATCCTTCACCGCGTACGGGATGCCGTGCAGCGGCCCGAGATCGCGACCCGACCCCAACAAAGCTTCTGCCGCTTTCGCCTCCGCCATAGCACGTTCCGCCGTCACTAAATTGAAAGCATTTAGCGGCCCATTCAGCTTTTCGATGCGCGCGATCAAATGCTCGGTCAACGCCGTCGGCGTCGTCTCGCCCGACCGCAGCATCGCGGCCAATTCCGTCATCGATCGATAGTGAAGCGGCTGATCGCCCATAATGCCCTACCCGCGTGAATTGATTTGTCGGCTGGAAACCTGCCGCGCGGGAGCGATCTTGATAAACTCGCTCGTATTTTACAAGGAATTGCCGCCATGAAATTCGGCGCCGCCATCTTTTTCACTGATTATTCGATTTCACCGACCGCGTTGGCGCCTGCCCTTGAGAAGCGTGGCTTCGATTCCCTCTGGTGTCCGGAGCATTCGCATATCCCGTTGTCGCGCGATTCTGAATGGCCGCAGCAGGGCGAATTACCGAAAAAATATTACGACGTGATGGACCCCTTCATCACCCTGTCGCAGGCGGCAGCGGTGACCAAAATGCTGAAAGTCGGCACCGGTATCTGTCTCGTCCCGCAGCGCGACCCGATCCAGACGGCGAAGGAGATCGCCTCATTGGACACCCTCTCCAATGGCCGGTTCCTGTTTGGTGTCGGCTCCGGCTGGAATTCCGACGAATTAGCCAATCACGGCACCGAGTTCAAATCCCGGCACAAGGTCCTGGAAGAACGGATCGCGGCCATGCGCGTCATCTGGTCCCAATCGAAGCCGGAATATCACGGCGATTACGTCAATTTCGATCCCATGATGACCTGGCCGAAACCGGTCCAGCAGCCGGGGCCCGCCGTATATATCGGCGGTGAGTTCCCCTATGGCGCGCGCCGCGCCCTGGCGTTCGGCGACGGATGGCTACCGCACGCGAACCGCCCCGACTATGACTTGCTCGATAAATTACCGGAATTCCGGGAGATGGAAGCCGCTGCCGGCCGCGCACCCGGCAGCATGCCGATCACGGTTTTCGGGCCAAAGGAAGAACGCGCCGTTTTCGAACGCTATGTCGAGGCCGGCGTCGAGCGGATTGTCCTTAACATCGCACCGATGTCCGCGGCCGAGACCCTGCCGATCCTCGACAAATGGGCTAAGTTAATGGATGGGATCAGCTGAACCGGGGAGATACGCTCATGGCCATCGACGTTACCCGCAAACACGCGACATTCTTTGCAGAGGTCACAGGCGTCGACTTACGTGATCCCGACGAAGCGTGGCGCGAGGTCGAAGCCGCATTTAACGAACACGCCATCCTGCTGTTCCGGGACCAGACCCTCAGCGACGAGCAACACATCGCATTCAGCGAGCGGTTCGGCCCCGTCATCACCGCCACCAACTATCACTGGAAGACAGAGAAGCGCCGCGTCCACGCGCAAATGGCCGACATCTCGAATATCGGCGATAATGGAAATATCCTGCCGCCGGATGACGAGCGTCGCATGCACAGCCGGGCGAATAGTCTTTGGCATACGGACAACACCTTCAAAATTGTCCCGTCCCGGTGCTCGCTTCTGCTGGCACGCGAGATCCCCGAGGTAGGAGGCGACACGGAATTCGCCGATATGCGCGCCGCCTACGACGCTCTACCCCAAGCCAAGAAGGACGAAATAGAGGACCTGGTGGCCGAGCACAGTATATTTCATTCCCGCTCCCTCTTGGGCTATGACGGCTTTACCGACGGCGCTAAGGCCGAACTACCACCGGCCCCACAAGTCCTGGTCCGCTACAATCCCGAGACGGGTCGCAGGGCGCTCTATATTGCCTCCCACGCATCTCACATCGTCGGCTGGCCGGTTGAAAAGGGTCGCGCCCTGCTCGACGACCTCATGGTGCACGCAACACAATCCGAGTTCGTCCATCGCCACGAATGGCGCACCGGCGACCTGATCCTTTGGGACAATCGCTGTACCATGCATCGCGCCACTGAATACGACGACCTAAACGCGCGGCGCGACCTACAGCGCACCACGGTCTCGGACGAGATTAATTCCGTCGAGCGGCGGGAGATGGAGCGAGGAAACACAGCTTGACCCCTCTGCTCCACGCGCCAGTCTTAGTTCGGACATGATTACACTTGGAATCGACGTTGGCGGAACTTTCACCGATTTGGTGATGCGTGATTCGCGCACTGGCGAGATGCGGTCGTTGAAGACGCCGACGACTCCGCCTCACTTCGCCGATGGCGTCCTCACCGCTATCCGCCTGACCAACACAGCACCCGGAGATATTACCGATATCGCGCACGGCATGACTGTCGCGACCAATACCGCGTTGGAGATGAACGGCGCGAAACTGGGTGTCATCACCACGCGGGGGTTCCGCGATGTGCTGGTGGTGGGCCGTGGCAACAGAACGATCCTCTACGACATTAAGGCGGTACGTCCGCCGCCATTGGTGCTGCGCCAACGCGTACTTGAAGTCGACGAGCGCATGACCGGTACGGGTGACGTTCATTTGGCGCTCGACGAAGATCAGGTCGCGGCTGCGTGTAAGCGCCTGACCGAGATGGGTGTCGAAGCAGTTGCGGTGTGTTTCCTTCACTCCTATGCCAATTCAGTTCATGAGAACCGCGCGGCGGAAATCGTGCGGCGCGAGATGCCGGGTACCGCGGTCTCCGTCTCTTCGGAAATCCTGCCAGAGTACCGTGAGTTCGAGCGCTTCTCGACGACTGCGCTCAACGCCTATGTGGGGCCGAAAGTTTCTCAGTATCTCGACCTCTTAGCATCGGGCCTCACCGACGGTGGCATCAACGCACCGCTGCGGATCATGGGCTCCAATGGAGGGACCTGGAGTGCCGCCGCTATGGCGCATGAACCCGTCAACGCCATGCTGTCGGGACCGGCAGGCGGCGTGACGGCATCCATCGGCATCGCGCGACTGCTCGAAATTCCCAACATCATTACTTACGACATGGGCGGCACCAGCACCGACGCCTGTCTCATTCGGAATTTCGAATATGGCATGACCACTGAAGGCCATGTCGGCATGTGGCCGAACCGCGCGCCTCAGATCGAAATTAAAACCGTCGGCGCGGGCGGCGGTTCCATCGCTTATCTCGCCCCTGGAAAGTTCCTGAATGTGGGACCGCGCTCTTCGGGCGCCATTCCCGGCCCTGCCTGTTACGGACGGGGCGGCACTGAGCCCACTGTCACCGATGCAAATGTGGTACTGGGGCGGTTCCGCCCGGACCTGGCGCTCGGCGGTGAAATTGAATTGGACCAATATGCGGCGCGCACGGCAGTCGCGGCGCTTGGCGAGGAATTGGGCCTAACGCCGGAGCGAACGGCGGAAGGAATCGTGCGCCTCGCGGTGGCGCGGATGACCGCGACCGTGAAGGAAATTTCCGTCATGCGAGGCCTCGATCCGCGCGACTTCACCCTCTTCGCTTATGGCGGTGCCGGCCCCTTGCATGCGGCGGCTATTGCCGAGGAACTTGGCATTACCGAGATCGTCATTCCGCCGATGCCGGGCGCATTTTCCGCCTATGGTTTGCTGACGGCGGACACCCGCTACGACGTCACCCGCACGCGGTTGACGCGCCTCGAAGAGACAACTCTAGAAGAGCTACAGGCTTTTCTTGACCCGCTTCGCGAGGAAGCCCGCGGGCGCTTGCGCCGCGATGGGTTTGGCAACGACGATATTCGTCTACAGGTATTCCTCGATATGCGGTTTGTCGGCCAAGCTTTCGAGTTGACCACACCGATGCCGGAATCCCCCAGCAACCTTGACGATCTCGCCTCTGCGTTCCAAGCGGTCTACGAAGAGCGATATGCGGAAAATGATACGGCCCCAACGGAGATTGTCTCCTTCCGGGTCGTCGGATTGGGTAAGGCGCCTTCAGTCGAATCGCCGCAACATACGGGCGATACCTCTACCGACATCGAGACACGCTCGGTTTCCTTTGATAGCACCTTCGTGGAGACTGCGATCCATCGCCGCGAGGCTTTGCCGGTCGACACGGCGATGCCCGGCCCGGCCATCATCGAGGAGGACGGTGCGACCACGGTCGTGCCGCCCGGCTTCAACGCCACTTTGGACCGTTTCGGCATTCTAACATTGCGGAGGGTCGACAATGTCTGACATCGATCCGATCACCCTCGAGGTCGTCACCGAAGGCTTGATCTCGGTCGTACGGGAAATGCGCGCGACAGTGTTCCGCACCGCCCGCTCTGTCGCCATCTATGAAGCACGCGACTTCTCCTGCGGATTGTTCGACGCCAAGGGACAGGTGGTCGCGCAGTCGGAGGATATTGGCTCCCATGTGGTGCCGCTCCCCTGGTCGGTCGAAAGCGCGCTCGACGACCTCGGTGACGATTTATCTCCGGGCGATATCATCCTGATGAACGACCCCTATCGAGGCGGCACGCACCTGAACGACGTCACGATCATCTATCCGGTCTTCGAGGATGGCGAGCTGGTATTCTTCCCCGCCGTGCGCGAGCACTGGGCCGATGTCGGCGGTGCGGTGCCAGGCTCCATGTCGGGAACGGCGACCGAAATCTACCAAGAAGGCATGCGCATTCCGCCGGTAAAAATCGTCGAGAAGGGCGAGATCAACAAACCGCTGATGGAAGTGTTGCTCTCGAACATGCGGGTGAGGGAAGAACGTCTCGGTGATTTCAACTCAAGCCTTGCCGCATGCCGCACCGCCCAACGTCGCCTTAATGAGCTGACGTCGCGCTACTCCATGCAAGTGCTGCTCGATTGTGTCGAGTTGAACCTTCAGCGTTCCGAAGTTCGAATGCGCGAAAACATCAAGGCGCTGCCGGACGGACAATATTACTACGAAGATTATCTCGAGACCTTCGGGCCCGACGGCTTCGAGCCATTGTTACTACCGCTGAACCTGACGATTTCTGGCGATGAGATGACCGCCGATTTCACAGGTGCCTCGCCGCAGGTCCCTGCTCCCGTCAACTCGACGCTCGCAGTCACTGCCGCATCGGTCTATATCGCGCTGAAGTCAACACTCGATCCCGCGCACGCACTTAATCACGGCTCTTTTCGGCCCGTCACGGTCGTGGCTCCTGAGAAGACCATCGTCAATGTCGGCCAACCAGCGCCCGCAGGCTCACATGGCGAGATCCGCAAGCGGGTCATCGCAACAATGTTGGGCGCCCTCTCAAGGGCCTGCCCGGAACTGGTCTCCGCCGATATCCACCGCACTTCCTTCCATAATTTGATCGGCGGCATCGATCCCGCAACCGGGTCCGAATACGTGCATTATGAATGGGCCTGCGGCGGCAATGGCGGGTTTATGGAAGCCGACGGGCCAAGCGCCATGGCGGCGATCGATTGGGGCGACCTGACCACGGTGCAGCCAACGGAAGTGTTGGAGAACCGTTTTCCCCTTCACATCGAATGGACGCAATTGGGCCTGGATTCAGGTGGACCAGGACGGCATCGGGGTGGCCTAGGTATGCGCCGGGCATTGCGGCTCACTCGGGGCACGGCAGCGTATTCGCTATTGTCCGATGGCGCGATCATGCCGCCCTTCGGCATCCATGGCGGCGAGACCGGCGCGCCCGTCGACAGTTACGTCATCAAAGCGGACGGTACCGAGCATCACTTCAGCTCACCCGGTAAGGTCGGCGGACATCTCCTCAATGCGGGCGACACGATGATCCTGCAATCGGCGGCGGGTGGCGGCTATGGCGACCCACTGACGCGCGACCCCGAAGCGGTTCGGCGCGACGTGATCAATGATCTTGTCTCCGTCGAGATCGCCGAAGAAATTTACGGCGTCCAATTAACCGCTGCTGGCGAGGTCGATAAAGCTCTGACCGAAACCCATCGAGCCAAACTCGCCGCGTCCCATCCAAGTGTGCGCGTGAAGGCGCAGGATCACGACCCCTATACCACGTCGGGGCCAAGCAAACGGCGTCTCATTCGCCTGCACCCTGACGACATCGCTGCGCACGGATTGACCGCCAACCAGATAATCGAATTGCTGGACGCAGTGGGCCCGCCGTTGCGCGGCTGGGTCATGTCGGACGGCGAAGTCGCGCCAGGAACGGTCCCGCTCGACCCGAACGGCCTACTCTCACTCGGCGTTGAAGACGATGCGGAAGTGCAGCTTCGCCCGCTATATACACCGGTCGTGAAATATCACGCGGCGCCTGTATCCTGAGGCTCCGCCTTTCACAGGACTGGAAGCCCCAATGCCCAATTTCATTATCGTCCATCATGGGCGGAACAAGCCCAAGACCAAAAAGGCTGGTGCCGCGCAAATGGCGAAATGGAACGCCTGGGTCGACGACCTCGGCGCTGCCTGCGTCAATCCA
>JBMYRC010000047.1:0-27535 GCA_049601975.1 Alphaproteobacteria bacterium
GGGGCTGTAGCTCAGTTGGGAGAGCGCTACAATGGCATTGTAGAGGTCATCGGTTCGATTCCGTTCAGCTCCACCAGTTTCGAAAAGGCCCGGTCGCACAATAACAGACCGGGCCTTCTCTTTTTTCTTAGCCCTATTCCGATCCCCCTTAACCGGTCTATATGTGTCTCGTCATGGAAGAAATCGCAGCAATTACACCGACGGACCAAACGGTCCCGATCCAGGAAGCCCATAAGTTCGACACCACCGCGCTGGAAGCTTTTATGCGCGAGAATGTCGAAGGGTTCACGTCGCCGCTCGAGCTCAGTCAGTTTCGCGGCGGTATGTCCAATCCGACCTTCATGGTCACTGATGGTGGCGGCAAGCGCTACGTCTTGCGCAAGAAACCGCCGGGCGACTTACTGCCTTCGGCCCATGCTGTCGATCGGGAATTCAAGATCATCTCGGCCATCGCGAATACTGGAGTACCGGTCTCCAAGGCCTACGCCTTGTGCGAGGACGAGTCAGTCGTCGGGCAGATTTTCTACGTCATGGAATTCAAGGACGGCCGGGTCTTTCGCGGCGTCGACCTGCCGGACCTGGACGCGCAAGAGCGCGGTGAGATCTACAACAACATGGCCGATATTTTGGCCGAATTGCACGAGATCGATTATGCGGCGGTCGGGCTCGGCGATTTCGGGCGCGCCGGCGGCTATTGCGAGCGCCAGGTGCGGCGTTGGTCTCAGCAATACGAGGCCAGCAAGACCGAGGACCTCCCCGTCATGGACAAGCTCATGGCCTGGCTGCCGGAGAACATGCCGGACGACAGCCTGACTTGCCTCGCCCATGGCGATTACCGCTTGGAAAATATAATTTTCGCTCATGACAACGCCGACGTTCTGGCGGTCGTCGATTGGGAGTTGGGCACGCTCGGCAATCCGTATTCGGATCTCGCCTATAATTGCCTGCCTTATTACGCTCCTGATCCCCGGCGCGGAAATCTGATGGAAAATAATCCCGCGGTCTCGGGCATTCCAAGCGAGGAAGATTACGTCAACCGCTATTGCAAGGCGCGTGGCCTCACGGAAATTCCGCACTGGAACTTCTATCTCGTGCTGTCGCTGTTCCGCCTCGCCGCTATTGTCCAAGGGGTCTACTACCGGGGCCTGCAAGGCAACACACCGACGTCGGATGCCTTGGCGCTCGGCAGCCAATGTCTCGACCGCGCGACGGTCGCATGGGAGTTGGTTCAGTCCGGTCGGAAATAAAGGTTTCTCGGAAACGCGATAGCGTTCTCCGGCTCCTGCCTAGTTCCGTGATGAAAATCAGACGCTGACCTGGACCCCGGCGCTTCGGCCGGGGAACGGTGTTGGGTTAGAATTCCAACACCAGTCTTCCCCGCGTACCACCCGCTTCGAGCCGCCGATGCGCTTCGCTTGCTTCCGCCGCGGGCATGCTGTCCGCGATGCGAAGGGTCAGAATGCCAGCTTCCGCCTGCTGTCGCAGCGTGTCTAATTTCTCATATTCGCCGTCGTAGCTGCGCACGGAGGTAGCCGTGAACGAGATGCCTCGCTGGGGTTCACCCATGAAGTGGCGCACCGATGTATAGGCACCGCCGTCCTTGACCGCCGGAATCACCGCTTCGTTTAAAACCGCGCCGTCCGCGAGACCATCGACACCGTCGGGGAAATGTTCGCGGAACCGCGTCGCGACATCATTGCCGCGCGCGACGACGATATCCGCGCCAAGCGACGAGACCAGTTCGCGGTCGGCATCCGACGCATCGGCGATCACTGTCAGCCCCTCACTCTTGGCCAATTGGATGACGTAGCCGCCATAGGCGCCCGCAGCGCCCGTCACTGCCAGAACCTGACCCGGAGAGAGGTTGAGCAGGTCGAGGGATTGCCGCGCCGTCAGCCCGTTCATCGGCAAGCTACAAGCCTGCACATGGGTCGTGCCCGCCGGGGCAGGGACGACCGCCCGCTGGTCGAGGACGATCTGCTCGCGATACGCACCGTGGCTCGCGGTCGGGCATACCATAGCCATGACCGTATCGCCGACCTTCACGCCGGTGGTGACGCCGTCGCCCACCTCATCGACGATCCCGGCCGCATCCATGCCGGGGATATAGGGCGGCGGGTCGGCCTTTTGTTGTTCGGCGCGCGCGCCGTTGCGGGCCATTGTGTCGGTCGGGTTCACCGCTGCTGCATGGATCCGCAGGCGCACCTGCCCCGGGCCCGCATGCACTTCCGGCACGTCGACGACCTGAAGCACTTCCGGTCCACCATGCATCATCAATCCCACTGCCCGCATTACATACTTCCTTTCAATCGTTCATTGGTATCGCCCACAACCGTGGGCATGCCATATCGTAAACTGACGCAAACAAACGGAAGGGCAATATCGTGAGCGCGGAACAAAATAGAAAAATCGTCGAGGACGCTGTCGCCAAATGGCAATCGGGCAACCCTGAGGCCTTCTACCAAATTCTCGATGAGAATGTGAATTGGACCGTCATCGGGACGACCGAGGTTTCCGGCACCTACACGAGCCGGCAGGATTTTATCGACGACGCGGTTCGAAAAATCGGCAAACGCATCGACGGCCAGGTAACGCCCGAAATTGTCGATATCATCACAGATGGCGACCGGCTTGTTTTTCGATGGGACGGCAGCGGGAAAATGGCGGACGGCACGCCCTATCGCAACCGCTATAGCTGGGCGATGACCTTCAAGGACGGAAAGGTCGTCGAAGGAACCGCCTATCTCGATACGGCGCTGGTCGACCGGCTTATGGAACTTCCATCCGGCTAGAAGCCTACTTGCTGAGGTAGATGCCGATGCGGTCTGCGACGTGTTCCGCATCGGCGCCGACACCGTAGACGATGCCGGATTTTCGTGTGTGCAGGAAATTGAGGCCGAGGAAGTAAAGCCCGGCTGCCGTCGTCTCGCCGCGCTCCGTCACTGGGTAGCCGACCTCATCGGTCACATCCGCCTCAATCCAAGAATAATCGTAACGAAAGCCGGTCGCCCAAATCACCGACGATATACCTTCGTTGGCTAGATCGAGTGTGTCGGGCTCCGGAACCCGCTCTAAATCGTCCAGGGGTGCATGGATAGGGTCGTCGCCTTCGTCCTCCGGGAATGAAAGGCTATTCCGCTCGATATAGGCGTCGACATCGCTGCAGAAATTTTCCGAATGCCGGTCAGCCGCCGCTATGTTCTCCCGTAAGTCCTGTCGTAGATGGAGCATCGTACCATCAATGCCGTCGACCCGGCCTAACAGGCGGATGCCATTGCGGTGAAAACCTTGCAGGCTGATCGTGTGCCAGGCCGCGATTTGCGGTTGCCCGCCAAACTTGCGGCGCGGGTCTGCCAAATCGCTCGCCTTGCGATCCATCAACCCGGTCTTGTCGTACCAATAGTTCAGGTCACGGCCCCGATAGCGCCGGGGTACCCGCCCAGCTTCGCCGACCGAGAGGAGGACGTCTCGGCCCGCCGCGTGCAGGTCTTCGACAATTTGCATGCCGGATTGCGCGGAGCCGACGACCAGTGCCTTGCCAGGCGGCAACATGTCGGGCGTGCGGTAGTCGGCAGCGCTGAGCGAGACGATATCGCGTGAGAGGTTCTTGGCGACCGCCGGAATGCTTGGAGCTTGATAGGTTGAAGTTGCGATGACCAAGGCCCGCGCCGTCAACGGGCCGTCCGAAGTCTCAAGCGTCCAGCCGGTCCCCGTCGGTGAGGCCCTTGTCGCTTCGACGCCCAGGTGCAGCGGGACCGCGAAGCGTTTCGCGTACCCTTCCAGGAGGTCGACGAATTCGTCGCGGTTCATGAACCCGTCCGGGTCGGAGCCGTCGTAATCCTGCCCCGGCAGGTTCAGGGTCCAGTTCGGCGTGTTCATGTAAAAGCTGTCCCACCGCTGGTGGCGCCAACTCCGGCCAACCTCGTCTTTCTCCAAGACGAGATGGTCGATGTTGAGTCTGGAGAGGCAGACACTGGCAGCGAGTCCGGCTTGGCCGCCGCCCACGATGACGACATCCGCCATCTATTAGGCGTCGTCTGGGGTGGTGATCAGCGAGCGGTCCAGCTCCATGCGGAAATCAATGTAGCCAAGTGATGGCGGGTTCAATCCGGCTTGGCTGACCATGTTGTGGGTCTGTCCGCGATGGTGCGCCTGATGCTGCGCGAGATTGGTGAAATAAATGTGTTTCGGCACTTCGCGTCGGTCACGGTTATCGAGGCCCAAGGTCCAGAACACGAATGGCTCGTCGAGGCGATCGGCATCTACGTCCTTCGTGAGGGCAATCCAGCGGGCGTCTTCCTCTGCGTGTTGGGCGGAAAGAGCCGCCAAATCCGTGTGCAGAATTTCGTTCAACCCCGTGAACGTGGAATCGATTCCCTCGATACGCTCGCGGTAGAGGATATCGACCAGCAATAGGTGGTTTAGCGTCCCCAGGATCGAGCCGAAAAAGGCGCCACGATCTTTGGCGACCTGTTCCGCTGATAACTCGGCGCAAATGCCGTGCAGGCGTTGATTCGCCCAAGCGTTGTACTGCGCCAGTATATGGGGATGTGCCAACATAGCGTCCTATCTCCGATAGTCGATGGTCGTGGCTATGGAGAATAGGACGGCGCGCTGCCGGGGCAATTTCGGCGGCACGTTACGCCGCGCGGCGACCGATGAAAATGTCCGCGCAATCGTCGTTGGCGCAATCGGGCGTCTCCGCCGCGACAACAATATCGCCGATCCGCTTGAGTCCGACATCGGTGAGTAGAGCCGGGTTAAGTTGGTCCACGGTCTCTCTCTTGCGGCGTTCGCCAAGCCAACGGATGAATGACGCAACGGGCGTAAAAGTGTTCTGTGATTGCGATTGAGGGACGGCGTTGAAGTGCCGTCGGACCGCGAGATGATCTTCGAATATGTTCAACATGTCTGAGCTCCCATCGAGCAAGAATACTAATGCTTGCTTGGAAGGTGAGCGCTAATACGTGTCGTTACAACGAAGAATTTTTACGATTTCGGATTAGAAAAATTATGCCGAAATGGCCTTGCCATCTCACGTCATTCCGGGGCCTGCAAAGCAGGAACCCGGAATTATGGCTTGAGGCTAGCCAAACGAAAAATCGCGCTTGGGTAATGCTCAGGCCCTAATTCCGGATCGGCCCCATGGGCCGCCCGGAATGACGCGAATGGGTGGATGACAGGCGTTTCTACTTAATCGACGTCCTTACCGCGTGGTGTCCAGTTTTGCTGGGCCCGCAGTTCCAAACGAGCGATTTGCTGGCGATGCACCTCGTCCGGGCCGTCGGCGAAGCGGAGCGCGCGCGCCCGGGCCCACATATAGGCGAGTGGGAACTCCTGGCTCATGGCGCCGCCGCCGTGCAGCTGCATGGCGTTGTCGATAATGTTGAGCGCCATGTTCGGGGCCGCGACCTTAATCATCGCGATCTCTTGGCGTGCGGCCTTGTTGCCGACCGTGTCCATCATGTACGCGGCCTTCAACACCAACAGGCGATGCATCTCGATATCGATGCGGGCTTGTGCAATCCGCTCTTGGGTGACGCCGCGTTCCGCTAGGGTTTTGCCCCAAGTTGTGCGCTGGGTCGCCCGCTTACACATCAGCTCAAGGGCGCGTTCGGCGACACCGATCAAGCGCATGCAGTGATGGATACGTCCCGGCCCGAGGCGGCCTTGAGCAATCTCGAAGCCCCGGCCTTCGCCAAGCAGCATATTTGAGACAGGGACGCGCACGTCCTTGAACTCGACTTCGCCGTGGCCGTGCGGGGCATCGTCGTAACCCATCACGGTCAGCATCCGATGCACCTTGATACCGGGGGTGTCGGTCGGGACCAGGATCATCGATTGTTGCTTATAGGGCTCCGCTTTCGGATCATTCTTCGCCATGAAGATGATGATCTTACAGCGCGGATCGCCGATACCCGACGTCCACCATTTGCGACCGTTGAGGACATATTCGTCGCCGTCGCGCTCGATCCGCGATTCGATGTTCATCGCATCGGAAGATGCCACGGCAGGCTCGGTCATCGCGAAGGCGGAGCGAATCTCGCCGTTCAACAATGGCTCCAGCCACTGCTTCTTGTGCTCTTCGGTGCCGTAGCGCTCGATCGTCTCCATATTGCCGGTATCGGGGGCGGAGCAGTTGAAAACCTCGCCCGCGAAATGAACCTTACCCATGATCTCGCAAAGCGGCGTGTATTCCATATTGGTAAGCCCGGCACCGCGCTCGCTTTCCGGCAGGAACATGTTCCAGAGACCGGCGGACTTCGCCTTGGCCTTTAGCTCTTCCAGGATCGGCGGTGTTTCCCAGCGGGACTCGCCTTCATTGAGCTGTTCGTAATAGAGGTCCTCGTTCGGATAAATGTGGGCATCCATGAACTCCTCGACTTCGCGTCGAAGTTTCATGGTGCGTTCCGAATATTCGAAATCCATATTTCTTTCTCCCAGGGCCGTTCGTATCGACCGTTGTTGAATTCCTCGCAGCGTGTCCCTGCATGCCACCGTGAGCGTGACGTATTTGACAGAACTTGCCCGGCATTGCCAAATCCCGGTCCCTTAAGGTCGCCGACATAGCACGGGCCATCGGCGACCGAGATACCATTTAGCACTGGGAGGCGAATTGGGAATGGACGAACGGGCATCGAATCAACCGGTCATCGATCCGGAGGAAATTTTGGCGGGAATCAAGACCTGGGTGGATATCGAAACGCCGAGCCATGAGGGCGAAGAGGTCAACAAACTGGTCGATCTGGTTGAGAAATCGATCCAGGCGTTGGGGGCTGAAATCGTCCGCGTGCCGGGCCGCGACGGCTACGGAGATATCTTGAAAGCCAAAACCAGCTGGGGCCATCCGGGAGAAGAACCTGGTATCCTGGTGCTCTCCCACCTCGATACCGTCCATCCCATGGGTCTGATCGATGAAGTCCTGCCGTGGAAGCGCGAGGACGATCATGTCCAGGGTCCCGGCATCTACGACATGAAGGCGGGGGCGCATATGGCCTATTACGCCTATCAGCATCTGGTGCGGCAGGGAAAATCATCGAAGCTTCCCATTACGTTCCTGTACGTGCCGGAAGAGGAAGTCGGCAGCCCGACCTCTCAAGCGATGATCGAGGATGAGGCGAAGAAACATAAATACGTGCTGGTGACGGAGCCGGCGCGGGACGGCAATAAATGCGTAACTGAACGCAAGGGCGCTGCCCGGTTCGATATCCGCACCATCGGCCGACAATCCCATAGCGGGTTGCGCCATCAGGACGGTCGCAGTGCGATTCTGGAGATGGCGCGCCAGATCGTCGATATCGAGGCGATGACGAATTACGATATCGGCATCACGACGAATGTCGGTGAGATTCAAGGTGGCACCGGCATCAACGTGGTGCCGGGGGAATGCATCATCGGTGTCGACCTCCGTATGCCGACACCGGAATTGGCCGAAGAATACGTGAACAAAATTCTGAACCTGAAGCCTTACAATCCGGATGTGACGCTAGAAATCTCCGGCGGGCTCAACCGGCCGCCCTACAAGAAAGACGCTGGGATCACCGCCCTTTTCGAGCACGCGCGGGGATTGGCGGCGGAGATCGGGTTCGACTTGCAGGATACCGCGACCGGCGGCGGTAGCGACGGTAACTTTACCGCCGCTCTCGGTATTCCGACGTTGGACGGGCTCGGCGCTGACGGCCATGGCGCGCATACGTTGGACGAGACGATCTACTTCTCGTCGATCGAACCGATGACCAAGCTTTGGGTGCGCCTGTTTGAGACGCTTGAGTAGTCCGCGTCATGTGCGCCGGTCGAGACCGAAACGGCGGGGTAAATATCGGGACAATCCCGCCAGCCCGAGCATAATGCCACCGCTGGCCAGGAAGACCGCCGGCAGCGGGAAAACGAGTAAGACCAGGGAATAAGCGGCGGGCATACTGAGTCGGGAAGCTTCGCGGTAAGTCGAATAGACACTGGTCATGGCCGACCGCTCGTGTGGGTGAACCGAACGCATGAACGGCACGTTTCCTGGGCCGTCCGTAATGCTGGCGGCGAATGCGGCGGCGACCAGCAGTGCCGCGCCCACCCATGGGGAGCCCATCAATAACCCGACGAGGATCGAGATAATCCCCGTGAGCCCGTAGCCAAAGATCAGCAGCCAGCGAATTCCCATTTGCCGCCCAACCCGTCCCCAAAGCATGACGGTAAACAGCCCGACCGAGCCTAACGAGGAAATGATGCCGCCCGCTTCGTCGCCAAGCCCTGTCGCAACCGCGAAGATCGGTGCGTAGATGTAAAACATATTCCACCAAGCGGATCGACCGACGGATAGGCCCCAGGCAAGGGCAAGTCGAGGTTGTTGAAAGAAGCGCCGCACAAATTTGACTGGGTTTGCTTGTGGTCGTGATGCGCTTGGATTGGCGCGCGCGCGCGGCACCCGCAGGTAGCGGAAATAGAGGTACATCGAGGCCATGAAAGCAGCGCTCAATAGATAGGGCGCCCAGGAGACCACTCGGGTCGAGAGATAGACGCCGACGACGGGACCGGAGATCCAGCCGATCCCGGCAAGGAACATCCGCGTTGGCTCGAAGCGGGTGAAATTATCTTTCGGAACGTTGTCGAGCACATACAGATTGAGACAGATGGTCACGGATGCGCCCGCGAACATCTGCAAAGCGAGACCGGGCACGAGGTACCAAAGTTGTTCTTGTCCCAAGAGTAGCGCCGCTAACAACCAGCAACCAAATCCGAACGTCAACGTGCCCCGACGGTAAAGGCGGGTTACCAGAAAGGGGACGGTCAAACTCCCGCAAAGCCCGATTGTGCCCGCGATGAAATACAGGACGCTGACCTTCTGAGCGTCCGCCAGCAGCGCGTAGGCTTGCAGCGGCACAACGGTCACCAGCATCGCACGAGCCAGGTTGTCCAAGGTGAACAGGAGCAGGAAGGCCGGCGCTTCGGGCCGGGCGAATGCAGCGAGCTTGAGAGGCACGGGAATCCTTCCCATCTGCGACCGCTATGCGGGTCGCTTCCCGTCTTAATCGCACCATCTCGCTAAAAAGGGAAGATTCGTTGCAACGGAGACGGAAGAATGGGGGAAATGACTAAGATGGAAATGGACGGCAAAGTTGTGGTTGTGACCGGCGGCGCAAGCGGTATCGGCGAGGCAACGGTGCGCTTGTTCGTCGAGGAGGGCGCCCGGGTTGTGATCGCCGATATGCAGAAGGAGCGCGGCGAGGAACTCGCGGCTGAACTCGGTGATTCCGCCGCCTTCGTCGAGGTCGAGGTCCGCCAGGAAGATCAGGTTAAAGCCGCCGTCGATAAGGCGGCCGGGAACTGGGGCCGCCTAGATTGCATCTTCAACAATGCGGGATTCGGCGGCGTGCTCGGCCCGATCGAAGATATTCCCGTGGAAGAGTTCGATATGAGCTTCGACGTGTTGGTGCGGGGTGTTTTCCTTGGTATGAAACACGCCATCCCGATCATGAAGAAGCAGGGCTCCGGCAGCATTATCAATACGGGCAGCATCGCGGCGGTGACCGCTGGGCGCGGCCCGTTGATCTATTCCGTCTGCAAGGCCGCCGTTGTGCAGATGTCGAAAGTGACGGCGATGTCGCTTGGCGAGCATTCGATCCGCGTCAACGCGATCTGCCCCGGTTATATTGCGACCCCGCTCTCAACCAATACGGTGGGCCGCCCGGTGGAGAAGATCGAAGAGCGGATTGAGGGTATGGACTACCAACAACCGATCCCCCGCGTCGGCCGCCCGGAAGACATTGCCAATATGGCCCTCTATCTGGCGAGCGACCGCTCCACCTTCGTGACCGGCCAAGCCATTGTCGTCGATGGCGGCGCGGCGACCGGGGTGTCCTGGGAGGACCAGCGGGACGTCTACAAGCAGTACTATCCGATCAAGGTGTATAACCCAGATAAGCCGTGACACGCGCGCTGTGGCGTCTTTCCGGACGACCCGAGCGGCCGATCCGGAACGAGGCCCTGAGCGTTACTTTCGCCCGTGATGACCTTAAGGAAGGCTCGGGCAATTAGGTCATCATCGGCGCATCAAATCCATCCGGCACGGTGATCCACAGGACAAGCTGCGAGTCCGGCGAATGGCGCGACAGGTGCCCTTTGCCGTGTGTGTCCTCGACAAGGACGAAACCGCCCGCCGCGACGGTCCGAACCTCTCCGTCACTGGTCTCGTATTCCACCGCGCCATCGAGCCTGACGGTCAGCACACGTTCGGGCACTGTGTGCCAATCGACCTGTCGCATACCTGCTGGAATTTGTGTGAAACGAACCCGCGAAGCCGGATAGCTGGGGGAAACCTCGAAGGGTGTGGCATCCGGATGAACGGCTATACTTTTCGTCGGAATATCGACCTCACCGAAATGCGACTCGCCATCTTCCGTCGCATATATCCGCAAGCATTTCATGGTCCGCTCTCTAAAGAAGGTCTCACGCGACCTCGCGTCTTTCCCGCCTACGAACCGTCGACGCGCGTCTTCGCGATGTTACGGCTTTCGATCATGTCGCCATAGGCGCCGCGGGTCGCTTGGAGGCGCGGCGAGGCGATGTGGATGTCGAGGGCCGCGTCGTCGCGGTACATCTCCACCAGCATGACCTTGTTGTCGTCGTCTTCCGGAATCAGTACGTCGAACTGCAGGCAGCCTTCCTCGTCCTGTTTGGTGCCGGCGGCGTGGCCGCGGATGATTTCAAGAAAGGCGTCGCGTTGGCCCGCTTTGATGTTGAATTCGACGACGAGGGCGATTTTGCTCATGGATTTACTCCCACTCTGAATTTTGGTTGAGAGGGAAACTAAGGCGCGGCGGCGCGCCGTCCAAGCGCCGTCACCAGATCGCTCAATATTCGACTTACGAAGCTTCGGGGAAACTGCTAAAACCTGCGGCTTCCCCGCTCGACGAAAATGGACGCGCCATGAATTCTCGCCTGAAAATCGCACCCCTGCGCCCCGAAGTGCTCGCCATCGAAACTCAGCAGATCATGCAGGTCTCGACCTTGGCGATGGACGACCCGGACGTCATCGCGATGTGGTACGGGGAATCCGATGTCAAAACACCGGACTTTATCTGCGACGCGGCGGCGGCCGCGCTGAAGCGGGGGCAAACCTTCTATACCCACAAATGGGGCATCCCCGCCTTGCGGGAGACGCTCGCCACTTATACCGGCGGGCTCTATGGGATCGACGTTTCGACCGAGCGCGTGACGGTCACGTCGTCGGGCATGACCGGGATCATGATGCTGATGCAGGCATTGGTCGGCGCCGGCGACAATATCCTACTGGTCGATCCGATCTGGCCGAACGGCGCGTCGGCGGCGCAGGTGATGGGTGGCGAGGTGCGCCGCGTCAGCCTCGACGCTAATAGCCAAGGGGATTGGCAGCTCGATCTCGACAAGCTGTTCGCGGCGACGGATGACCGCACGCGGCTGATCTTCGTCAACTCTCCCGGCAATCCGACTGGTTGGATGATGGAGCAGGACCAGCAGCAGGCGATCCTCAATTTCTGCCGGGCGCGTGGTATCTGGATTCTCGCTGACGAGGTCTATGGTCGCCTTGTCTACGACCGCCTGGTCGCGCCCTCGTTCCTGGAGATCGCCACGCCGGACGATCCGGTCGTGGTGGTGAACAGTTTCTCCAAGTCCTGGGCCATGACCGGCTGGCGCATGGGATGGTTGACCCATCCGGCGCGAATCTCGGAGCAGCTCGGCGATTTGGTAGAATTCAACACCAGCGGTACGCCCGAATTCCTGCAGGAAGCGGGTATCGTCGCCGTGCGGGACGGGGAGGACACCGTGGCCGCGATGGCGGAGCTGTGCCGGGTCGGGCGCGACGCCGCCAGCCGACGCCTCGCGGATATGCCGCGTGTGATTTACAACCCACCCGCTGCCGCCTTCTACGCTTTCTTCAAGGTCGATGGGATGGAGAACAGCCTCGAGTTCGCCAAACGCTTGGCGCTTGAGTACAAGGTTGGCGTGGCGCCTGGGACAGCATTCGGACCGTCGGGTGAAGGCTGGTTGCGCCTTTGTTTCGCGCAATCCCCTGAGCGCATCGACGAGGCCATGAACCGCTTAGCGCAGGCGCTGGACGAGGGAGTGTAGAGACCATGCACGACCCGATCTATCTCAAGGATGAACATCGTATGCTGCGCGATCAGCTGCGCCGTTTCATCGAGGCGGAGGTAACGCCGAACGGAGATGCATGGGAAGCGGCGGGAATGGTGCCGCGCGACTTGCTCAAGCGCATGGGTGAGCTCGGCTTCTTCGGCATCCGCTATCCCGAATTCTTCGGCGGAGCGGAACTCGACACTATCGCGACCATGGTGCTGTCGGAAGAGATGGGCCGCTCGACCTTCGGCGGTTTCGCGATCACGGTTTTGGTACACACGGACATGGCTTCGCCGCATTTGATGAACGCGGGCAATGACGAACAGAAGGCGCGGTTCTTAGAGAAGGTTGTCTCCGGCGAATTGATTACCGCCGTCGGCGTGACTGAACCGGATGCGGGATCCGATGTCGCGGCCATCCGCACCCGCGCCACGCGCACCGATGGTGGATGGATTTTGAACGGCGCGAAAATGTTCATCACCAACGGCGTACATGGGGATCTTTATTTTGTTGCAGCAAAGTCGGGTGATCCCGATGTCGGCAGCCGGTCACGCGAAGTCACCATGTTCATCGTGGAAAAGGGCGTGGAGGGTTTCAGTGTCGGGCGTTCTCTCGACAAGATGGGCTGGCGCAGTTCGGACACCGCGGAGCTGATCTTCGACAATTGTTTCGTGCCCGACGCCAATGTGCTCGGCGAGGTACATCGCGGCTTCTATGCGATCATGCAGAATTTTCAGAACGAGCGTCTGGTTCTTGGTGCACAAGCCATGGGCGAGGCGCAAAAGGCAATCGAACTGACCTTGGAATACGTCAAGGGCCGCAAGGCTTTCGACGGGGTGTTGTGGGATAAACAGGCGATCCGTCAGCGGCTCTCCCAGCGCCTCTCCGAGGTCGAGGCGGGACGGCATCTCGTCTATCACGCCGCCTGGCTCGACACCCAGGGGATCGATTGCGTCAAGGAAGTCTCGATGGTGAAGGCTTATTGCGGCGAGTTGGTGAACAAAGTCATGTACGACTGCCAACAATTCCACGGCGGCTTCGGCTATATGCGCGAGAGCACCATCGAGCGCATGACCCGCGACGCGAGGGTACAATCCGTCGGCGGCGGCGCCACAGAGGTTATGCTCGAAGAGGTCGCGAAGCGGATCTAGGAATCCGCCTGTTCGACGATCCAGTCCCGGAAGGCGACGATCTTCGGCCGCTCGGCTATTTCTTGCGGGCAGACGAAGAAGTATGAGTTCGCGGACGGCATCATAAGGTCGAAGGGTTTAACGAGGCGGCCGTCGTCGAGCGCGCGTTGCACGATGGCGCTTCGACCAAGCGCCACGCCCCCCCGGCGATAGCAGCGTCGATGGCCAGGTTGAGCAGGTTGAACGAAGGCCCGTGGTCCGTGTCGACACCGCTCACCCCGGCGAGCTCCAACCAGCGGTCCCAGAGCCGTTCCGTGAAGTCATCTATAAGCGTGTGGTGTTTCAGGTCTTCCGGCGTCCGTAGCGGATTCGGACCTTCCTCCATCAGTTTAGGGCTGCAGACGGGGAAGGCTTCCTCGGCCAGAAACCATTCCGACGCGAGGTCCGGGTAGTCGCCGGTGCCGTAACGCAAGGCGACATCGACGCCGTCGCGTGAGAAATCCGTGAGATCGTCCCACACGTCGACGCGGATATCGATCTCCGGATGCAATCGGCTGAACTGGCCGAGCCGCGGCAAGAGCCAGGTGGCGGCGAAGGAAGTCATCGCGCTGACGGTGAGCAACCCTTCCGTTTCACTCCGCTTCAAGCGGTCGGTCGCGGCGCCGATGCCGGAGAGCGCGTCGCGGATTGGAGCCATATAGGCTTGGCATTCGTCGGTCAGCAGCAGGCGGCGGTTCATTCGACGGAAAAGTTTTAGGCCGAGCTATTCTTCCAGGGTTTTGATTTGGTGACTGATCGCCGCTTGAGTCACGAACAGCTCTGCTGCCGCTTGCGTGAAACTCAGATGACGCGCCGCCGCCTCAAAGGCGCGCAACGCGTTCAAAGGGGGAAGCCGTCCCGCCATCGTCAGATCCTCTCGGATAAGAAATTTTGATAAATACGATAAGATTTCATCGTTTGTCCGGAATTCACAAATGGTCAATATATTCGGAAATTAAATGGCTTACATGCCCCTTTTCGACTCAAACCGAAGATTAGGAGAATTCAAATGAGCGAATTCATTCTTTCCGCCGGACGGACACGCCGCGCCGGCACGATGATTTAACTGCTGTCCACCTTGTAGGTTTGGTCGGAGCGCCGCCGTCAGCGCCGCCAGTTGGCCGATTTGGATAACTGCCTGCTCGAGGATATCGGTCTCTATTATGCCCGCCGCGATGGGGAAATCAGCAAGCCGTTCTGGCAGGCCTAATTCGCGATGGTGACGCTCTACGACAATCATCTGTCCGGTAATGGCTACAAGGTTCGACTGATGCTGACGTTGCTCGGCGTACCATTTGAGATAGTTTGGATTGATACGTTGAGGGGTAAATCCCACACGGACTCGTTTCTCGCGATCAATCCGAACGGTCGGTTCCAGCATTGGTTGACGGCGCGTTCGTGTTACCGGAATCGAATGCAATTCTCCACTATCTGGCCGACGGTACGGAATATCTGCTGGAGGGGCGAGAGACTCGCGCCCGCATTCTGCAGTGGATGTTCTCCGAGCAATATTCCCACGAGCCGAACATCGCCGCACTGCGTCACTGGTTTGCCCATCTGGATCGACCCGACGAAGGGGGCGAAGTCGCGCGCAAACGCGGCGCTGGGTATGATGCGTTGAGGGTCATGGAACAGCATCTGGCCGCGCAGCCGTATTTCGCGGGAGACCGCTATACGATCGCCAATATTTCCCTCTACGCGTATACGCACGTGGCGGATGAGGGTGGGTTCGACCTATCGCCCTATTCCGCGACCCGCGATTGGCTGGGCCGCATCGCCGGCCGACCGGGACACATCACCATCGACGACGATTGCGGCTTTTCTATACCCGGGTCTCGATAACGACCTTTCCGGTCGACTTCCGAGCCAACAGAAACTGCATAGCGTCGCCGGTCTCTGCGAGTGGGAAGCGCTTGCTGATATGCGGCTTGAGCGCGCCCTTCGCCCAAATCTCCCGCAGGCCCGCATAACCGTCGTGAATCACGTCGATCTTATTGCGGTGGTAAGCACCCCAGACGAAACCATCGACGGTGAAGCATTTCACCAGCGGGTAGTTGGTTGGGATTTGCGGCACCTCGCCGCTGGCGAACCCGATGATGATGATCCGGCCTTCGAAGTTGATGCAGCGGAGCGACGCCTTGAACGCATCGCCGCCGACTGGATCGTAGATCACATCCGCGCCGCCGGTATATTCCAGTACCTTTTCACGAATATCCTCGTTTGAATAATTAATGCCGTAATCGGCGCCGTAAGTTTTTGCGAGGGCCACCTTATCGTTACTACCTGCCGTCGCGATCACCGTGGCCCCCATCGCCTTGCCGAGCTCAACCGCTGTCAGGCCGACGCCACCAGCCGCTCCGTGCACCAGCAGCACTTCACCCGATTTCAGATGCGAGCGATAGGTCAGCGCCACATGGCTCGTGCCATAGGCGACTGGAAAGGCCGCTGCCGTTGCCCAATCCATGTCGTCAGGCACCTGGGTTAGGTTGGCGGCGGGAACATTAGCTTCGTCGGCGAAACCGCCAAAGCCGATCGAGCCCATCACCCGGTCTCCGACTTTAACATTGTCGACACCATTACCGAGCGCGATCACCTCGCCCGCCGCTTCCATGCCGGGGCTGAACGGCAGGTCAGGTTTCTCTTGATATTGGCCGGTCACCATCAAGGTGTCGCCGAAGTTCACTCCGGCGGCGTGGACCGCGATCTGTGCTTGGCCCGGCCCTGGAGCCGATAGCTCGACTTCTTCCAGTTTCATGGCGTCGATGCCGTCGCGGCCGTGAAGTCTCATTGCGCGCATGCCGATTACTCCCCGTCCCGAACTTTGATGATGACTTTACCCATGGCCTTGCGGTCGCGTAGCGCCTTTATGGCTTCGCTGGTATCAGCCAGATAGAAAGCGTGGCTTTGCTGAGGTTTCAGATGCCCAGCGTCCCACATCTCCGTGAGACCGGCGTAGGAGCGTTGCAGGATTTCGGGGCTGACACGGCGGTAAGAGCCGACCGGAAAGCCGACGATTGAGATATTCTTGACCAGAACGTAATTCGCCGGGGCATTCGCGATGGTGCCGCTGGCGAACCCGATGATGATGATTCGGCCTTCGAAATTGATGCAGCGAAGTGATTGTGTGAAGGCATCGCCGCTGACTGGGTCGTAAACCACATCCGCGCCGCCGACCAATTCCTTGACCCGTGTGCGGATTTCCTCGGTTGAATAATTGATGGCAAAATCGGCGCCGTTATCGAGGGCGAACTGCGCCTTCTCGTCGCTACCGGCCGTCGCCACCACGGTACAGCCGAGCGCCTTGCCGATCTGCACCGCCGTCGTGCCTACACCGCCTGCCGCACCGTGGACGAGCAAGACTTCGCCCGCTTTCAGATTGACCCGTTCGTGTACCAGGGCTGCGTGACTGGTTGTATGTGTCAGACAAAAGCCGCCCGCCATTTCCCAATTCATGCCGTCGGGCACATGCATCAGGTACTTCTCTGCGATGATCGCTTCCTCTGCGAAAGCGCCGTAGTCGAAGAATCCCATGACCCGCTCGCCGGGTTTGAAGCGTTTCACCCCTTCGCCGACATCAATCACCACGCCGGCCGCTTCCAGGCCGGGTGTGAACGGCATTTCCGGCTTATGCTGGTATTTGCCTTCGGACATCAGCAGGTCGGGGAAATTGACTCCGCCCACATAGACCTTAATCCGGACTTCGCCTGGCCCGGCGACGGGGGGCGGGATGTCTTCCAGGGTCAGAGCATCGACCCCATCGAAACTTGAGATGCGTATCGAGCGCATGGTACCTCTCGCGCGGTGGCTGGTACGGGTCTACTCGGCGCGTAACACGGCTGTTGTCCGCACCTCGCCGACGACCCGAAGGTTGCGGTTAAGAATGGGTTGCGGAAGCGCTTGGTCAATGGATTGCAGCGTCACTTCGTCGATAGCGCCGATCCGCATCAGGATCGCCGTCATCATGGCTTCGCTGGCGCGCTTCGCGCCGTCCTCGCATTTCAAGGCGATGCCGAGCCCGAGCGCAGGAACCGCACCACAAAAAACACCCTCTGCACCGGTCTTGACCAGGACCTTGCCTTCGGTCGCGCGAATCACATCGGAACAGTAACGCCCGGTCCCTGCGATCATCTCGGGCGCGGCCGCCAATGCCGCGTGAATGCGCCGGATGGCGTCCGCACGTCGTGTCGGGACTTCGTCGCCGGGATCGGCAAACCGGGCAAAGGCCAAAGCCAAATTGCCGAGCGGCGCCGCGATCGTGGGAATGGAGCAGCCATCGACGCCGCGCGGTGCGGACGCCAGATCTAGACCGCACATTTGTTCCAGAACACCTAGCACTCGCTGCTGTACCGGATGGGTATAGTCGATATATCCCGCTGTTGGATCGCCCAGATGCTTTGCCGTCACCAACATCGCGGCGTGCTTGCCCGAACAATTATTGTGCGCTGCATGAAAGGCTGCATCTTGCCGAACGAGATCGTCGCTCGACGGACCATGGCTCGGCGTGTGACTGCCGCATTCAAGATCAGTGACCGACAGGCCGCATCGCGCGAGCCAAGCCGTGATGGTTTCCACATGCATGTGCTCGCCACCATGTGACGCGCAACCGACAGCAATCTCGGTGTCGGTTGCGCCGCAGGCGTCGGCGGCTCCACTCTCGATCAAGGGGATGGCTTGCAGCGGTTTGATTGCGGAACGCGGATAGACCGATGCTTCGATATCGCCCCATGACAGAATGACGGCACCTTCGCGATCGACCACGGCGGCGCGACCGCGATGCTGACTCTCGACGATATCGCCGCGCGTGACCTCGACCATGATTGGTGATGCTTGATCATCGCGAGGTGGGTGAGAGTCGTGATTTACATGCAGGTCGTTCATGGCACGCAAACTAGCATATTCTCCCGCTGGGAAAACCCGATGTGGCTTGCCTTCACGGATATGTGCGGGCAATGTCCCGCGCCATGCGAGGATATTTTGGCATAGGCGTTGAGAGTATTTCGAAACCGATGAATGTCGGTAATTTGATTCGCTCCGCGCATGCGTTCGGGGCGGATTTCTTTTTCGCCATCGCGCCGGCAATCGACCTTAAACAAGTCGACCGGTCGGACACTTCGAAGACGCACCGGCACATGCCGGTCTACGAATTCCCGACACCGAAGGATCTAACCTTGCCGAAAGGCTGCCAGTTGGTCGGCGTCGAATTGCTCGATGGTGCGCACGACCTGCCGAGCTTCACTCACCCGGAACAGGCCGCCTATATCCTAGGTCCGGAAAAGGGTGAGCTGTCGCCTGAAGTTGTCGCACGTTGCGACCACGTGGTGAAAATTCCGACCAAATTCTGCGTTAATGTCGGTGTCGCCGGAGCCATCCTGATATACGACCGTTGGCTGACCAAGGGCCGTTTCGCGCCCCGGCCCGTTGCGGCGGGCGGTCCCACGGAAGAGTTGCCGCCGCATTTCCACGGTGGGCGAGATTAAAGAAATTCCCGCGAGAAAGCGCGCAATCCTTCGATTCCGCCACCCGCATTCGAGAGCAGAACATATTCGATTCCGCCCGCGCGGATCGCGTCCAAACGTTCCTGAACTTCATCTAGTGTCCCAATAAGAGCTCCGTCGATGGCTTCTTCCGGCCCCTTGAATTGCATGATGCTGGCGCTGTTGTCGCCCTTGGGTGTTTGCGCCAACTCATCCACCAGACCGCGTGATTTAGTGCGCCGCTCGATGACCAAATCTTTCTCCATCTGATCCTTTGCGATGAAGAGGCCGCGCGCCAACGCGATTTGCCGCGTTGTCGGATCGACTCCCATCGTCGTTAATTCATCGCGAAAGATATCGGCGCGTTTGAGGGCCGCCGTGAGCGGTGAGTATTGGTCGAGCAATAGATGTGCGCCGCTGCGGGCGGCGGCACGGATGGATTCCGGCCGCCCGGCCGCGAGCCAAATTGGCGGATGCGGCTTTTGGACCACCGGTGGTTCGACCAGGATGTCGTTGAACTTCCAGCAGGCGCCTTGATGGCTCCACCGTTCCTCCTTCTGCCACGCCTTCAAGATCAGACCGAAGGCTTCCTCGAAGATTGTATCCGCGTCCGCCATATCGATGTCGAACCCGTTAAACTCGTTATAGCGGTAGCCCTTGCCGATGCCGAAATCGAGGCGCCCATCGGAAACCAAATCGAGGGTAGCTGCTTGCTCCGCCAGCAAGATTGGATTGTGCCACGGCAAGGTCATCACCGCTGTGCCGAGCCGCAATGTCGTGGTTTTCGCCGCTAAATAAGTCAGCAGATGGAGTGATGCGGAGACTTGTCCGAGGCCAGTGAAATGATGCTCGGTCGTGAACGTGCTGTGGTAGCCGAGTGCCTCCGCTTCGATATTGTATTCGATCCAATCCCGGTAACCGGTTGGGCTGTCCGTATCCGCCAGTCCTCGTTTCTGGCGTGCGCCACCGAATATACCGAACTTCATTAATCTCTCTCCGGCTTCTTTAGAAAAAGGATAAAGGGGACGATCGAAATGGCGAAGGCCGAGAACACATAGAACGCATTAATATAGCCGATCATCGAGGATTGTCGGTCGACTTCATTGCTCAGTTTCGCCAATCCAGTCAGGCTATCAAGCGACCAACCGCCGGTCGCGGAAGCGATACCGAAGGCTTCGTTGAACGGATTGATGTTCTCTGAAATCACGCTGTAGCTGACGCCGGCGGAGTGAATGACGACGCCGACGCAGACCGAAATGACAATGGCGCTACCAAGATTGCGGATCAGGTGAAAGACCGCCGTCGCTTCGCCGAGCCGATGGGTAGGAAGCGTCCCGAAGGCAATTACCGTCAGCGGGACCCACAGGAAACTGTTGCCGAATCCTTGGAACGCGCTGGTGAACATCACATCGGCCATGGAGACGTTGAGATCGAATTGCGCCATCATATAACCGCTCATCGATTGGCTGGTATAGCCGATCACGAGGCCGATGCGGGGATCGAAGCGGCTCATTGCGACGACGGCGAAATTACCGATCATGCTGCCCACCCCGCGCGCGGCGAGAATAAGACCAATAATGGAATCCGGGAATCCTTGCAGGTCCTGCAGCATCGTCGGCAACAACACCATTGGCACGAAAGCGAGGCCGCCAAAGGCAAAGGCGAAGAACAATCCGAGTGCGAAATTTCGGTCGAGCAGCAGTTTCGGGTCGAGGAAGGGTTTCTGCGCCATCAGGCTGTGAACCGCGAACAGATAAAGGCCGAGCCCCGCGA
Source organism: Alphaproteobacteria bacterium (assembly GCA_049601975.1). Taxonomy (GTDB): domain Bacteria; phylum Pseudomonadota; class Alphaproteobacteria; order UBA8366; family UBA8366; genus UBA6544. The sequence goes on from JBMYRC010000047.1 coordinate 20,525, forward strand.
AACAGGCCTCGATGACGATTTCCGTGGCGTCGAACCAATCGAGCCGTTCGCCGCGATCAAGCATCAATTGGAAACTGGCGACGGCGATGGAGAGGGCGAGAAACCCGGTCCAATCGAGGCGGATGTCGCTGTTGCGGCTGCGGTCGGTGATGAATATGAACACCATGAGAATGGAGACGACGCAGACCGGAAACGTCATGAAGAATACCCAACGCCAGTCATAAGCCTCGGCGATAAAGCCACCGATGGTCGGGCCGATGATTGGCCCGCAGACCACGCCCATACCCCAGACTGCGGTGGCGAGGCCGTGCTGGCGGCGTGGAAAGGTACCGAGGATGATTGCCTGTGCGACCGGGGTAATTGGCGCACCCATGATCCCCTGAATGACCCGGTAGGTGACCAGCTCCTCCAATGTCGTCGCGGTACCGCAGAGCAGAGAGGCGGCGGAAAACCCGGTGACACACCAGATCATCAGCGCACGCCGCCCGAACCGGTTGGCGAGCCAACCGGACGCAGGTGTGCCGACCGCAGTCGCGACCAGATTGAATGTAACCGACCAGGCGATTTGGTCTTGGGTAGCTGAGAGCGAACCCTGCATCTGCGGCAGGACGACATAGGAAATCGTCACCGTCATGGCGAACAGCAGCGTCGCTAAGGTGACGGTCGCGAGAACCCAATAACGCCGTGTATCATCGGCCGTCGTATTTGGTAAGGTGGCCGCGGTCATGTTATCGCGTCATTGGACGAAATGCAGATTGGGTCCATCCCTCGCCCTTATCGATGACGCATGCGCCATTGGGGTTCATTTTCATTTCACAACGAGACTAGCGCGACCCCAAGGTTTGTCATTGTTTTACGCAATGCGGCGATTCTCCGGGTTGAACGCGCGGGCGCGCTTCCGTATCTAGTAGGGATGAAATACGGATTTATATTTTTCGCTTGCGCCCTGTCGGCGGCTAGTGTCGCCCAGGCAGACGGTTTCGTCGGCACGTTCGGCGATTGGCACGTCCAAACCTATGACGAGGGTGGGGGCCAGGTCTGTTTGATGTGGGGTCAACCGACTAAATCCCAAGGCAACTATACCCGCCGCGGCGATGTCTATACCTATGTGACGCAGCGCCCGTCGAAAAAACGGTTGAGCGAAGTTAGCATTTCTATCGGCTATCCGTTCATGAAAGAAAGCGCGCTTAGTGTTTCAGTGGGAAAATCGAAATTTTCGATGTTCACGGATGGCGACACCGCCTGGAACGCAAAACCAAAGGATGACGGGCGGATGGTCAAGGCGATGCGGGCCGGGGTGACAATGACCGCCAGTGGCGTGTCCGGACGCGGCACTAAGACGAGGGATGTCTTTTCCCTAAAGGGCTTCACCAAAGCTTATGCCGAGATGAAGAAGGCCTGCGGTATTAAATAGGTAATGACACCTTAACGTCGGGCACTGTTCTATCATCATTGTGAGGCGCAGGTCCTAGTTCCGGCTTTGACCTTTGGTCGTTCCGGAATGACTAATTATTTCTGGAACTGTCATTCTGGGACGCGAGGCGGACCCGGAATTATGGCCTGAGCGGTTCCTCGAACGCAGTTCAACGGGAGAAGAGCTCAACATTTCTTTCATCTCTGTCACGCATCACAGAATATATCCCATATCCGTATCGAACTCGGCTTCGAGGTTTCGCTCCAACCGGACAAGGTCTTCTGGCAATGGCATGCCCTTCAGCTCTCCTATTTTCTCGCGAATGCGGAGGTAAATTTCGTTGCGGTCGCCCTGATCTCCCTCCATTTCGTCTACCAGCAGTGACAATTCGGCGGTCAGGTTCTCAAAGCTCATGGTCGTTCTCCCTTGGCGTACGGTGCCGTTCTGCCGTATATCCCACTCTATGACTGACACCGCCGCCATGATCGGGATCAATTCCGACGTACCCATGCCCTCGAAAGATACGCGCCAGAATCTCGTGGGCATGTCGCACATGGAGATTCTCGAGGCCTTGGCGGCTTTCGACGTCGAGCGTTACCGGGCCGACCAAATATACAGTTGGGTCTACGCTAAGGGTGCGCGTGACTTCGATGCGATGACCAACCTCTCGAAGGATTTACGGGCGCGCTTGCCGGAAGCCTTCCGGATCGAGCGACCAGGCGTTTCTGTCGACCAACAATCCGTCGATGGCACGCGGAAATGGTTGCTCGATTTCGAGGATAAGAACGCCGCCGAGACGGTCTATATCCCGGAGCCGGGCCGAGGCACACTCTGCGTCTCGAGCCAGGTCGGCTGTACGCTCACCTGTTCCTTCTGCCACACCGGAACGCAGCGTCTGGTGCGCAATCTGGAGCCGGGTGAGATCGTCGGCCAGATTATGCTGGCCCGTGATCATCTGGAAGAATGGCCATCGAGCAAGGAAGAGAACCGCATCACCAACATCGTCATGATGGGGATGGGTGAGCCGCTCTATAATTACGAAAATGTCAAGAAAGCGCTACAGATCGCTATGGACGGCGATGGCGTTTCGATCTCAAGGCGCCGAATCACGCTCTCGACCTCCGGTGTGGTACCGATGATCGAGCAATGCGGCGAGGAGCTCGGCGTGATGTTGGCGATCTCCCTGCACGCGGTGACTGACGACGTGCGCGACAAGCTGGTGCCGATCAATAAAAAATATCCGATTGAAGAGTTGCTGCGCGCCTGCCGCGCTTATCCCGCCGCTAAGAACGCTCGGCGCATCACCTTCGAATACGTCATGCTAAAAGGCATCAACGATTCTGAGGCCGACGCCCGTGAGTTGTGCCGCCTGATCGAAGGTATTCCGGCCAAGGTGAACATGATCCCGTTCAATCCATGGCCCGGTAGCACCTATGAATGCTCTTCCGGCAATGCGATTCGGAGATTTGCCCGTGTTATCGAACGTGCCGGCTATGTCGCCACGGTGCGCACGCCGCGCGGCACCGACATAATGGCGGCCTGCGGCCAGCTCAAGACCGAGAGCGAGCGCGTCCGCAAATCTCAACGTCCCAACTAAACGAGTACAATCATATGTCCGATCAGCCCCCGCCGCGCCTCGCGCCGCTTCCCGAAGCCCAATGGACCGACGAGATGCGTGAGATGTTCACGCCGACGATCAAAACTTTCGGGCGGGTGTTTAATATCTTTACCACACTGGGCCGGCACCCGAAGCTACTTAAGCGCTGGATGGTCTTCGCCAATCACTGCCTGCTGAAATCAAGCCTGCCGCCGCGCGACCGCGAGCTGGTGATCTTGCGTGCTGGATGGGTCAGCCAATCCGCATACGAATGGGCGCAGCATAATCGCATCGGGCTTGAGGCTGGTCTTTCTCAAGAGGAAATCGAGCGGGTAAAAGAAGGCGCGAGTGCAGCTGGCTGGAGCGACAGCGAACACGCTTTGCTTGCCGCCGTCGACGAATTGCTGGAGACGCGAACACTCAACGATGCGGGTTGGGCCGCGGTCACCAAACATTTCAACGATCAGCAGGTCTTGGACATAATTTTTACGGCCGGAAATTACATGACGCTGGCGATGGCGCTGAATGCTTGCGGTGTTGAGGTCGACGACGGGGTCTAAGCCTCCTCACCCCAACCCTCTCCGGCCGGGGGAGAGGGGGTCTTGATCCATCGGCCTCGTTATGCCATTTCGCTTACAGATCACGCGGTGGGGAAAAGGCATGACAATCGAAACCGAATGGCGCGATTACGACGTGGTGGTCGTCGGCTCCGGCGGAGCCGGGAGTTTGGCGGCGCGGGTGGCGGCGGACGAGGGCGCGCGGGTGCTCGTGGTCTCGAAGGATCCGGTCGGCTGCTCCGACACCAAAATCTCCGAGGGCAATGCCACTGTGCGTTCCGTGGCGACCGACGATGACTCGGAAGAAAATCTCTCGGAGAATCTGCGCATGGCGGGCGGCAATCTACCTGTAAAGGAGATTACCGACGCCTTCGCCAAGGACAGCCAGTCCGGCTTCGATCTATTCCGCGCGCAAGGTTTGCGCCCTGCGATCGACCACAAACGCGACGGCCCCAAAGCCGCCCCCATGGCATTCGGTGGACACAATCGGCGGCGCTCCGTCGGCTTGCCAAATCACGGCATCTCCTTCGGTCATGCGAATTGGAACGCAGTCGTTCAAGGCAACGGGGTCGATTATCTCGAAGACGCCTGGTTCCTCGATCTGGTGACGGACAAGGGCGAAGACGGTAAAACCTATATTGTCGGCGGTCTGATCTACGACGCGTCCGGCGGCAAGCTGATCGCCGTCCGCGCGCCCGCGATCATCATCGCGGCGGGTGGCCTTTCCACGCTGTTCTTCCCGAAGACCGACACCATGCGCGGTAATACCGGTGACAGCTATGCCATTGCCGCCCGCGCTGGAGCCGAACTGGCGGATATGGAACAGTGTCAGTTCCTGCCTTTCTGTATTGCCTCTCCGCCCTCCTATGAAGGGTTGCTGGTCGGTGAGCCGGCGAGTGCGAGTTTCCTCGGCGTGCTCCGCGACAAGAACGGGACTGTGATCCTCGACAGCGTCTATCAACGCACCCGCGCCGAATGCTCCGCCGCCATCATGCGCGCGGTGGCCGACGGTCGTGGTAGCCCCAATGGCGGCGCCTATCTCGATATGACCGGCAACAAAGTATTGCCGCGCTCCGGCCCGTATTTCATGCGATACCTGGAGACATGCCTGCCAGGGGCCTACCGCAACGCTCGCCAAGCCTTCAGCAAGCCGATCGCGAAATGCGAAGAGCCCTGGGAAGTTCGGCCCAGCGCCCATTACCATATGGGTGGGCTACGTGCTGACGACGAGGGTGCCTCCGTCAAGGGTGACGGTTCGGGCGAACGTGCGCTCGGCATCGCGGGATTGTTCGCCGCCGGTCAAGCCATGGGCGGCGTTTTCGGTGCCAACCGCTTAGGCTCCACCGCGCTGACCGAGGTCTCCGTCTTCGGTTCCCGCGCCGGACGCGCGGCGACGCAATTGGCTCGCGGCTTCAAGGGCAAGATCGATGACGCGGCCTTCGCGCCGCTGATCGAGGCAACCGCAGCCCGCTTCGGCCAACAAGGCGATGTCGCCGCCGCGACCCTGAAATTGGAATTACAAAAGCAAGCTTGGGACGCCATCGGCCCGGCCCGCACCGGAGATGGCATCGCCGGGATTGCCAGCCTGATTGCTTCGCTGACCGAGCGGCTCGACACCGTCGCCATCCCGGCTTACGCGACCTACAACCAGTCTTTCATCGAGTTCGAGGAACTGCGCAATCTGCTGGAGACGGCCAAGGCCGTCGCGGCGGCCGCGGGAGAGCGGGACGGGAGCCTCGGCGGCCATGTCCGTCTCGACAAGGGGGAAATTTCCGTCTTCGCCGAGCCCTATTCAACTGTAGTCCACCGCGATGCAGATGGTAGCTACGGCGTGCGCCGGGTGATGCGCCCGAAGACGCCGCTCAAGCAATTGCTCGCCTATAAGGCGGAAGAGAACTGGCGGCGTTTCCAGTCGAAATGGTTCCGCTTCCTACCCGCCTCGATCAAGGACAAGAAGCTGGAAGCCCGCTACCAGGCTATCATGGGCAGCCCCGCGGGCGCCGCGCCGGAGATCGAGCCCGGCTCGGACGACGCGGCGGTTGCGGAGAAGCGCGCGGCATGAAGGTCGAAATAGAGCTCCACCGCGACAGCGAAAGTGAGATCGTCGAATACGACTACGCGCTCCGCGAACCCGCGGAGAAACCAATGATCCTCGACGTCCTGCTTCAGGCGCAGGCTACTACGATGCCGGACCTGGCCTTCCGCTATGGCTGCCGGGCGCGCAATTGCGGTGTATGTACCGTCGACATCAACGGCCGTCCCCGTGTCGCCTGCCGCGCCCGCGTGCGGGAAGGTGACCGTATCAGCCCGGTCAACACGCTCCCGGTCCTCGCTGACCTGGTGGTGCGCCGCGACGGCGTCGCCCGGCAAATGCGCGACCGCTTGACCAGCGTGGCCCAAGGCAATGACCTCAACAAAGACCCGCCTGAAGACTACCATGCGCTGACGGCGTGCATCGAATGCTATGCATGCTTACAAAACTGCCCGATGCACGCGAAAAACTTTGAGAATGGCGCGGACACGGATGCATCTGACGGCTACCAATACGGCAACCCGTTCTCCTTATTGAAGCTCCAAATCCTCCGCCTCGACCCGCTGAATACGGGAGCGGGACGGGAACAGGCGCTTGCGAATGCCCAGGAACTGGGGCTGGAGACATGTTGGGATTGCGCGGGGTGTAAGTGCGGCGTGGGTATTGATCTGATGGGGAAAGTCGTGCGGCCGATGCTGGCGGCGATGGAAACGGAGTAACAACGCCGATGCCCCTCACTACCCGTCCGCTCACACCCGCCTTCGGGCTCGAAATTCTCGATGTTGATCTCCGCGCGCCCACCGACGAGCTGATCGCTGGGATTGATGCGCTCTGGGTTGAGCATCCGGTGTTGTTGATCCGCGACCAATTGCTCGACGAGGCGCAGCAGATCGCGTTCAGCTCTCGGCTTGGCGAGATCAATATTCATGTGCGCACGGACATTCGTTCGCGCTCTCATCCAGAAGTGGTGATGGTCTCGAACCTGCGGCTCGAGAACGGCGACAATATCGGGGCCCTCGCCAGCGGCGAGGCGAAGTGGCACACGGACAGCTGTTATAAGCCGAAGCCGGATACGGGCTCGCTGCTCTATGCGCTCGAGGTGCCGGAGGATGGCGGTAAGACCGCTTGGGCGAATACGCAGCTCGCTTATGACGCTCTTTCCGACGAGCAGCGCGCGCGGGTCGAGGGACGGCGCGGTGAATACGCCTATAACATTTTCGATGTGGACATCGTCGAGTATGGCGACGTGAAGGATATTCGCGAGAAGACGCCGGATGTCGTCCATCCAATGGTGCTGACCCAGCCCGGCAGTGGGCGGAAGGGATTGTATCTCGACCCGTTGCAGACCTACGGAGTGGAGGGGATGGAGAGTGCCGAGGGCCGTGCTCTGCTCGACGAGTTATCGGCGCAT
>JBMYRC010000048.1:0-27280 GCA_049601975.1 Alphaproteobacteria bacterium
CCCCGCGATCTGGTGATGTGGGACAATCGCTGTCTGATGCATTGTGCTTCGACCGAGTTCGATATGAAGAACGAGCGACGGCTTCTTCATCGCACCGTCTTGAGCGGTACCGTCCCCGTATAAAAGAAATGGTGCCGACGGCATTAAGGGACGCTATGGCAATAAATATCGCCTTCCACTACGCTGGCAGATATCATCATGTCCGCGCTCCGCTCATCAGCCGTCTTCCTCATCGCAACCGTCTGCAGCGCCCAGGCGTTTACGCAGATCGGCTCCTTTACGTTTTCCGCATTGCTGCCGACTTTCTTCGAGGAATGGGGTATCAGCCATACGGAGGCCGGTTGGCTTTCCGGCGTTATCTTCCTGGCTTACGCCCTCTCGGTGCCGTTCATTCTGCCGATCACCGATCGAGTGGACCCTCGGCGGGTTTATATCTGTTTTGTCTCGCTCACCTGCCTCTCCCATCTCGGCATGGCCTATATTGCCGACGGATTTTGGAGCGGCATGCTCTTCCGCATTTTGGCCGGAATCGGTTGGGGTGGCACCTATATGGTTGGCCTCAAGGCCCTCGCTGATTTAATCGAAGGACCGAAGCAATCACGTGCCGTCGCCTTTCATGCGGGCAGCATCGGCATGGGCGGGTCGCTGTCCTTCGTCATCGCCGGATGGACAGCTGAACACTTAGACTGGCACGCGGCCTTCACCATCTCTGCCATGGGCAGTTTTCTTGCCTTGATCATCATGATCGCATTCGTGCCGTCGCGCACCCCACCGCCACGGGAAGATAAAACCCACCCGTTCGATTTCCTGCCGGTCTTTAAGAACAAATCCGTCATGGCCTATGCCATCGGTTACTGCGTCCATACCTGGGAAATGTTCACCCTGCGATCCTGGGTCGTCGCCTTCCTTGTGTTTACCGCCGCGCAAGGAGACGAGCCGAATTTCTTCATTCCAACCGTCATCGCCATGATGATGGAACTTATCGGCACAACGACCAGCATCGTCGGCAACGAAGTCGCGATCCGGATCGGCCGACGCCGTTGGATTTTTATGATAATGACCGTTTCAATGGCATTTTCGCTCGCCATCGGCTTCACCTCGGGTCTCGGATACGGTGTCGCGGCACTGGTCTGTCTGATTTACAACGCGATCATCTATGCGGATTCATCGTCTTTAACCGCGGGGACCGTCGGCAGCGCGGAGCCGGGTCGTCGCGGCGCCACTCTCGCGATCCACGCCATGCTGGGTTATGGCGGCGGTTTCGTCGGACCGCTGACACTCGGCATACTACTCGATACACTTGGCGGAGAAACCGTGTTGAATTGGGGTATCGCCTTCGGTCATATTGCCGTCGTGATGATGATCGGCCCCATCGCGCTCCGTATCCTCAAGCCGAAAGAACTACCCGGCGACCGGCCCAACGGCTGACCCGCCGTTCAATCTTCGGCGAACTCGCGGAACAGCCAATCCCTGAATGTTCTGACCTTCGATTGATCCAAGGCGTCCGGTTGATAGACGGCGTAGTAAGCCATTTCTTCCGGCACCACAGAATCAAACAAACAAACCAACCGCCCCGCCTTAAGATCGTCGATGGCAAGTGCGGTCTTACCAATCGCGACACCTGCGCCGGCAACGGCCGCATTGAGCACATCCGCCGACGCCCCAAACCGTAGACCTAGTGACGCGTCGACGCCCTCCACTCCGTGATCGTGCAACCAGCGGTCCCAATCATAGCTGGCATCGTCCGCTTCAGACGGGCCGGTGTCGTGCAGCAAGGTGAAATGGCGAAGGTCCGATGGTTCCTCTAAAGGTTGGCGGCCCTTTAGCAGTAGCGGACTGCACATCGGCGCCACGAAGTTGGACGCTAACCGCTCCGCCACGAGGCCCGGATAATCGCCATACCCATTATGGATTGCGATATCGACATCCTCACGCCGGAAGCTTGGCAATTCCACATCGGAGGAGAGCCGTACATCGATCTCCGGATACGTCACTTTGAAAGCGCCAAGGCGTGGCACCAGCCATTTCATCGCCACTGAAGGAGGGACCGACACCGTCAGCGCGGTCGAGCGAAACCGTGTCTCAAGCCCGTCCACCGCTTGCTCGAAGGCGGCCAATCCAGAACGAACCCCCGGCAACATCAATTCGCCTGCCGCCGTTAACGATAGCCCTCGGTGCATTCGATGGAACAACACGACACCCAAATGTGCTTCCAAATCCTTGATCTGGTGACTGACCGCCGACGGGGTTACGTTCAATTCATCGGCGTCATGACTGAAATTCAACCGACGTGCGGCAACCTCGAATGTACGCAAGGCGTTGAGCCGCGGAAGACGGGACATGGCGCACGTTCCTGTGAATTAAACTCACAGCAATTGTGAAGGATTATCTTTTGCCAGACCAGTGGATCGGCGGTATTTCCTAAATTACGACCGGACTGCCAATTTTAGCAGTATTCAACTCAATCTACCCATTCAATGTCCTGAATGGCATTCCGAGGTTCCGCCGATGATCGTCTTGCCCTGGCTTTGGATACCGATCACGATCTTCGCCGCTTTCGTTCAAAACATTCGTTCGGCGGCGCAGAAGCATCTGACATCGGAATTGACGACCATTTCCGTGACCATGGTACGGTTTTTGTTCGGGCTTCCGTTCGGGCTTCTCTACGTCTGGTTCCTGCACAATCGCACAACCGAAAGCTTTCCCGAGATCAGCGGAAGTTTCTGGGCTTTAACGGCGGTTGCCGGAGCGTCGCAGATCATCGCGACCGCCCTCCTCGTCTATCTGTTCTCGCTGCGAAATTTCGCGGTTGGTACTGCCTATGCCAGAACCGAAGCAATCCTAACCGCTATTCTCGGCGTTCTCTTCTTTGGAGAAACCATCGTCCTCTATGGCTGGGGGGCGATCCTGATCTGCGTCGCCGGTGTCATTCTCATCACCGTTGCCAAGACCGGATTGAAGGGGGGACAGTTGATAAGCCTATTCTTCGACAAGGCGGCATGGATTGGCGTCACGGCCGGGCTCTTCTTCGCAATGGCGTCGCTCACGATGCGGAAAGCCAGCCTCATCTTAGGGGTCGAAGATTTCCTGTATCGCGCCGGTCTCACCATGATCTTCATGCTGAGCATGCAAACCGTGATCATGTGCCTCTACGTTGCGGTCACGAATCCAGGGCAATACCGGATCATTTGGCAAAATTGGAAAGTCTGTCTGTTGGTGGGGATCACCAGCGTGATGGGAACAATCGGTTGGGCGACGGCCTTTACTTTGGAACAGGCCGCTTACGTCAAATCCCTGGCGCAGGTGGAATTCATTTTCACCTTGGCCGTCTCATACTGGTTCTTCAAGGAACGCAGCACACCGAAGGAACTCTGCGGCATCGCTCTGGTCGCCATCGGAATCGTATTGCTGGTGATATTCGGTTAAGAGCCCGAATTCGACAAATATTTCCCCAGCACCACCTCCATCTTCTCCGGCGTTGTGTCATGCGGGAACAATGTGACCAGTTCGCCCTCCGGCCCCATCAGGAACGTGATGGAGCTGTGGTTCATCAGATAGTCTTCGGGTTCCGACCCTTCCGGCACGACCTTGAGGAAATGCATTCGATACGCATCCGCCATCGCCTTCGTTTGCAAAGCATCACCCCGCAACCCGACCATATTAGGATGAAAATTCGCAACGTATTCCTTTAACAATTCACTTGTGTCGCGCTCGGGGTCGATGGTGACGAATACTGGCGTCACCCGCAACGCGGCTTTCGGGTCCTTTGCCCCAAGCGCGCTCAATGCCGTACCCATGACCTGCAGATTGGTGGGGCAAATATCCGGGCAATAGGTATAGCCGAAATAGATCAGCATAAACCGGCCCCGGAAATCTCCATCCGTGACACTATTGCCGTCGTGGTCTGCCAGACTGAACGGCCCACCGATCTTGAACGAGAACGGAGAATCGGTGGCAGAGGCCGTAATGGGAGAGGATATTAGGAGCAGCGCCCCGAAAATCGCCGCTCCCCACCGGCGCGACAAAATCATTCTTTCGGCGGCTTCATTCCCGGCACGCCCAGGACGCCGTCTTTAGCGATAAATGCCTGGACCGTTTTATCTTCCCAGATCCAACCACCGCCGTCTTCGCCGCCATTTCGCTTCGACCAATTGCGAGTAGACCAATTCGCCCGGCTCCATTTCCCGTCCGGTGCCAAGTGCTTGAATTGTAATTGAAAGATCTTCATTTTGGCATTGTGAATCTCGAGCCCATCAGCGGTGATTTTCTTGCCGCAATACTCGATTAAATCATCAACCGCGCCCGCAAACGGATCGTTGTCCTTAACCACCGGCCACAAAGTTCCATCGTCTTTCAGCAGCCCCAACTGGCGTTTACCGCCACCGCAATTGGCCGGGCAATCGCAGCTGAGCTCGCACAGGATATCGACAACCTTAGCGTCGTACCGGACTTCTTTTTCGTCTTCGATTCCCCACTCATCGGCGGCTTGCGCTAGTGAAGAAACGCGGACAGCACCGCAATTGCGCCCACCGTCGCGATCAGTTTCAGAGGACGATTCATGGCTGCACCCCATGTTCTTTGTGGGTCAAATTGACGACGCCTTTATCGTCATGCACTTGCGTCACGATCAAGTACTTCACGCTGTCGCGCTCGTAGAGATCACCTTCGACGCTGACTTCGTGGCTTTGAATTTTGAGGACCGATGGGTTGGCAACGTTTTGGGAATCCCCTTCGACTTTCAGGACCATATAGGTGTTGCCATCCTTACCCGCGGTCGAGACCGGGATCCCGCCAACCGCGCACCAGATCGCGCATCGATGATGTGCCGAGCCCTGGGCATACATGATTTCCGTGATGTAGCACCACGTATCGATGATTTTACCCGTCACCTTGACTCTTTTCTACGTCGCCGCATCGGCACTGCCGACCAACATCATCACTGCTGCAAGCGCGCCGACCATCATCCCGAAATATCTTCGCATCCACCGTTCCTCTCATTCCTACCAATAGCGACGAAGTCTATCCGCACGAGGCCCGCACATGCAGTCACATTAACGTTAATTAAAGTTTACTTATATTCTCGAGCCGATTCCGTGAGCCCGTTAGTGAGCATCTACACCGGCCATGACAGCGCGTTCCGTCAGATAATCTCGCGCATCGTTCATATCTTCCAGACTGCCGAACGCGTTCATGTAATGACCTTTAAAACCGCTGGCTTCGATGCGTTCGAACATATGCCCGAAATCAACATTGCCTTCACCTGGCTTCATGTGGATTTCGTAATCGCCGGTGCAGTCCGCGATCCGCACTTCCCCGAGGCGGCTCATGTCCAGCCCATCGATAAATCCGTCGATTCCATCGGGCACGAGATGCGCGTGATTGACCGTGAAAGACCATTTTAAATTGGGCGAGGTCAGCCGTTCGAAATAGTATTGGGCTTCTTCCACTGTATGAGCGAGATAGTGGACTTCGGCCAAATCCGGCTCCCAATTCATATTCTCCAGAAACAGCGTCGCGCCAACTTCCTCCGCGTAGGCCGAAGCCTTGGCGATATGATCGACCGCCGCTTCCATGCGCTCTTCCTTATCGCCGAAATGATGCCCTGGATGCACCACGACCCATTCCGCTTTCAGCCGCACGGCGACATCGATATAGGCTTTGAGATAGTCGTCAACGGCTTCCGACAGAAAGGGCGAATACTCGGCGATATTGACGCCGGAGAGCGTGTGCAGGCCGAGATGAATACCCGCCGCCGCCGCGGCTTCGCGAATGGCATCGCATCTTACAGCATCGAAGGTAGTGAGACCGTTCGGCGTAATATCAAGCTGCGCATCGATATATTTGACCTCGCGCTTCGCGGCCCAAGCGACACCTTCTTCCAATGACACCCGGCGCCCCAAATCAACACCGATCCTATCCTTCAAATTCATATCGCCCGCCCTCTGCTTGATGATCTCCCATGATGCGATTCCCGGCCGGTGGTGGCAAATGCGCAAACGGGGTTTGCACAATTCAGCAATCACAAAAGAAGTACCTTTGAGATAGGCATTGGGGCCCACAACAGAGGAATGCGTTATGCCCAATCTCACCTTGATCAGTCACAACCTTTGCCCCTACGTCCAACGCGCGCGTATCGTGCTCGACGAAAAGTCCATTCCCCATGAACGCCGTTACATCGATCTTGCCGACAAGCCTGATTGGTTTCTCGAGATATCCCCGTTGGGAAAGGTGCGGTTACTAAAAATTGACGGCGCGGTGATTTTTGAATCAGCGGTCATTTGCGAATATCTGGACGAGATCACGCCCGGCTCTCTGCATACAGACGACCCATTGCAAAAGGCACGTCACCGCGCCTGGATTGAGTTTGCCTCTAACATTCTCAACGATATCGCTGGATTTTATAACGCCGCTGACTCGGGCGCATTCCGTCAAAAGCAAGATAAACTGTCCACTCCTTTCGAGTGGTTCGAGCAACAATTGGACGCATCGCCCCATTTCGACGGCGCAAATTTCTCCATGGTCGATGCAGCCTTCGGGCCGGTGTTTCGATATTTCGACACTTTCGAGGCGTCATGCGAGCTCGATCTATTATCTCGGTTCGCGAATGTCGGTGGGTGGCGTCGCGCCCTCTCCGGTCGCGCGTCCGTGATCGCAGCCGTCGACGACGAGTATCCCGAACGGCTGGCGACATTTCTCGCCAATCGGAATGACCATATATCCGAAATGATCGGCCGTTAGAGCCTCAGCCGAGCATTTCCAGGAGCATGCCGTTTACCTGGTCAGGAGCCTCATACATTACCCAATGACCGACATCCTTCAGAACCCGGAAATCGATATCTGGAAGGTAATCCCGCAGGATCGCTTCCCGTGCCGGCACATCGCCGAGGGAGTAAACATCCTCGACACCCCAAATGCCGTAAAATCGCGCGGTACAGTCGGGAAGTGCCCGGAGCAGAATATCGCTTTCAGGAACGCCCTTGGCCCGGATGCGGGTCCGCGACGTATTCTCGTCTTGGAGACGAAGCGATAACTCGTCGACGACCGCTTCGTCGTGGAACATGACGCCGCCGAGATTGTTCCGATGGACGGCTTTCCGCGTCGGCCAATCCATGGCGCGCGACAACCGTTGCATCGGCCGTTTATAGAGCACCGGTGCATCGATCCCCATACCGCCGGCGCCGATCAATACGACCTTGCCTACACGGCCGCTGTGTAACGCCGCCATGTGACCCGCGTGGATACCACCGTAGGAGAAGCCGACAATATCGTAGTCGACATTCTTCCCAATGAGTTTGTCGATGTCGGCAGTCATAATAACGGCGCTGTCGACGACAACGTCATCGAGCGGCGGGAACCCAGAATCGCCGTATCCCGGCATATCCGGCACCAATACGCGATAGCGCGCGGCTAAGACATCGATGTTCCGGATAAAATGCGTCCACGACCCCCAATCGCCGTGCAGTAGGACGATCGGCGGGCCATCGCCCCAGCAGCGCCAAACGGTGTGGGTGCTAGCGTCTTCGGCGACCGGAAGATTGATCCGCTCGCAAGAGGCCTCCAGGCGCTCGTAAATATCGTAGGTGCCGCTCAATATCCCTCGACGAATACCATATTGCCGAGCGAATTGTCGGTCCGGTCCTTGATGATGTTCTGGTAGTCGGCCGAATTGTACCACTTCTTCAAGGTGGTCATGTTCGGAAACTCCAAGACGACCATGCGCTTCGGTGCCCATTCCCCTTCCATGGGCTCAACGTCGCCGCCGCGCACCATGTACTTGCCGCCATGTTTCTCGATCGTCGCGGGTACCGCTTCTTGGTATTTCTTGAACCCTTCGGGATTGGTCACTTCAATATCGGCGATCAGATAAGCCGGCATGTCTTCTCCCCCGTTCGGTTTGCCAACGTCCGGGATGGAGTCTAGCATTCCGGCCAAAATTGCAAGCCCGTGCGCGCATTTTCGTGTCGGGCCGCCCAACCTGGAAGGACGCGAAATGACACTCGATCTTTACGCTTGGAATACATCAAACGGACGCAAAATCTCGATCATGCTCGAGGAACTGGGTGTCGATTATAACTTCCACCTGATCAATATCGGCAAGGACGAGCAGTTTGCGCCGGACTTCCTGAAGGTCAGCCCGAACAACCGCATTCCCGCCATCGTCGACAGTGACGGCCCTGGTGGAAAGCCCTACTCGATGTTCGAATCCGGCGCGATGTTGATCTACCTCGCCGAAAAATTCGGAAAGTTCTATCCGACGGACGAAGTCAAACGCTATGAAACCTTGGTCTGGCTGATGTGGCAGATGGGCGGGGTTGGTCCGATGTTCGGCCAGGTCCATCACTTCGAGCGTGCCGCCAAGGAAGACGTGCCCTACGGCAAGAAACGCTACGGCGACGAAGCCCGCCGCCTCTATGGTGTCATGGACCGGAGGCTGGCCGAATCGAAGTATCTCGGGTGCGATGAATACACCATCGCCGATATCGCAACGTATCCCTGGGTCGCGCGCTACGACTGGCAGAATATAGACTTGACGGACTTCCCGAATGTGAAGCGCTGGTTCGACGAATTAAGCGCCCGCCCGGCTGTCGACAAAGGCATGAACGTCTTGGCCCCACCCGCTTCGTGAGCCGGATCGAGGCCAAACTCGCGGAGATGGGCTTCGAATTGCCGGAGCCCTGGCCCTATCCAAGCCCGAACCGCACGGCGGTCGTGCAAGTTGGCCCGATCCTCTATGTGTCGGGCCACGGGCCGGGTTTTCCCGATCTTCCAGACGTTCGCCATAAGGGCAAAGTCGGCCTCGACGTCACGGTCGAGGAAGGTTACGCCACCGCGCGGGCCGTCATGCTGATGATCGTCGCCTCGCTGAAGCAATTCACCGGCGATCTGGATCGAGTAAAACGTGTCGTGCGGCTCTACGGTATGGTCAATGGCGGACCCGACTTCCGGGATTATCCAAAGGTGATCGACGGTGCCTCGGATTTCGTCTACGAGCTCTGGGGTCCTGAATTTGGCCAACACGCCCGCACCGCCATCGGCGCCGGCGGCCTTCCCCACGACATCGTGGTCGAGATCAACGGTGAGTTCGAGATAGCGGACTAACGATAACTCACCCCTTAGCTCTCTCGTATTTTTTCCAGAACCGGCAGGATGAAACTACGGAACAAATCCGGGTTTTCTGACATCGGGAAATGACCGATACCTTCCATGACGGTCACCTGCGAACCCTTGATTCGTGCAGCAGTCGCTTCAGTGCGCTCCGGTGTGCAGGAGGAATCGTATTCGCCCGACAAGAGATAGACCGGGCATTTCTCCGTATCGATCAGCGGCGAGCGGTCGTCGAAATCGCCGTCGTGCCAATAGAAGAACAAGTCGCCCTTAAAGATACCGGGGCCACCCTGCATATAATGCCAAAGCGTCTCCCAGCGGTATTCATCCGGGCTCTGCGGCGCCACCTGTGCGGAGACGAAAGCCGAGGCAATCTCGCCGCCGTTTACGTCAGGACGGTGGAGCCATTCGAGATCGTAATAGGCGTTCAACTTGTCCGACCCTTCAAGTGCGATCACCGCCTTGAAGTATCCCGCCTGTTCCAAGGCCAAGTGCAGAACCACACGCCCGCCCATCGAACAACCCATGACGACGGGGTCGACCAACTCATAGGCGTCGCAGAATGCCATCACCGTCTCCTTGTAGAGATCAGTGCTCAGCTTGTACTCGCCCTCCCGAAAGCCCGGAGGCGGGTTGGATTTACCGTGCCAGGGTAAATCGAAGGCAATGACCCGGTAGTGGTCCGTAATCGACTTGTCGCACAGAAGATGGCGGTATTGGCGCGCGTCGGAGCCCGCCGTGTGCAGGCAAACCAGTGGAATGCCCGACCCTGCTTCCTCTACATATATCCGGCAAAGTTTGCCGTCTACTTCCATGGTGAAATAGCGCCCGGTGATCGGCTCGAATTCCGGCATGATTCAGGTTTCCTTCCGGCGCGGACTGGCGATGACATCCTTGAAATACTGAAGGTTTTGCATCAACGGCAGCAGATCACCGTCGATCTTCGCCAACCCCTTGGGCAGCATGCTCCAAATATCGTGATAGTCGCGCTTCGGCATCGGTGACCAATGCTCCGCCCAGGTCTCCCGCGCGGCGCGAATCGTGAAACAACCCGTGTCAGTCGCCAAGCCGCGCGGTGCTACGGCCGCCACTTTTCCTTCGGCAATCGTGACCACATAATCCTCGGCGTCGATTCCCAAAAGGAAACTGAGATTGACCCAACGGCCGCGCCGAACCAATGCGGTGTCGGCGTTAACGCGCGTTTGCATATTTTCAAGCATTCCCCACCCTCCTATTGCTCAATTGAACTATCATGCGGGGCGCGGATGTCGACACACTATGGGGGAACGATATGACTGAGTTTTTGAAGATCCAGAAAGATGGCCACATTCTACGGGTCACCTTAAACCGTCCCGAGCGCCGAAACGCCCTTTCGACGCCCATATGTCACGGCTTAATCGATCTCCCGGCACAGGTGGAAGCCGATATGGATTCCGCTGCGTGGTGATCACCGGTGCCGGCGAAGGCTTTTGTTCCGGCACCGACCTCAAGGAACGCAAGGGGGGAGACGAGACCGCACGATGGGATCACGTGGAGCTTGTCGACCGGGCATTGCTCAATATCGAGAAGATCCCTGTACCGGTCATTTCCGCCGTAAGCGATCATGCGCTCGGCGGCGGTACAGAGCTGGCACTCGGCTGCGATATTCGTCTCGCCGTAAAACACGCGGATTTCGGCCTCACCGAGACCGGCATCGGCATCGGCATCATCCCGACCGGCAGTATCGTGCGCCTGCTCCGCGATGGATACGATGCGCTCAACTCGCTGCTCACATATACCGCAGGCCGTTTCAGCGCCGCGCAAATGCTGGAGATGGGCTTAATCCAACAAGTGTCCGATGATGTGCCGCAGCTCATGGATCGGACGGATGTATTAGCACGGCAGATCGCGCAGAACGCACCCTTGGCCTTACACGCGGCAAAGAAGGTGAAGCGCACCTTGGCAATGGGAAAAACTGCGGATGCGATGGAATCCGCCGAAGCCATTCGACGCACCCTTATTGGAACCACCGATTGCCTCGAAGGTCTCGCCGCCTTCGCAGAGAAGCGGGACCTAATATTCACCGAGCAATAGTTTGCATATTCATGTGTTTTTATGCATTTGTCTGAATATTATGAATACTCATTGGACTTCGTCTCTAATCCTCCGCTGAATTACGTCAGTTAAGAGGAACCTCCGTCATGCAGGATTTCGCGGCGGCCTTTATCGAGGCTTTCAATTTACTTGCACGCGCCGACAGCGATTTGCTGGAGATCGTCGGCCTTTCTCTACGCGTCAGCCTCTCCGCCGTCATACTCTCCTGCCTGATCGGGTTTCCCATCGGCGCAGCCCTCGGAATTGGCCGCTTTCCCGGGCGCCAAACGCTCATTGTCTGCGTCAATGCCCTCATGGGACTGCCGCCTGTTGTCGTCGGATTGATCGTCTATCTGTTTCTGTCGAATGCCGGGCCGCTCGGTTGGATGGAAATATTGTACTCTCCAACAGCGATGATCATCGCGCAAACCATTTTGGTGGCACCCATCGTGGCCGCGCTTTCCCGCCAGGTGGTCGCCGATCTTCACGCTGAATACGCGGAGCAATTCCGATCCCTTTCCGTGCCGACACGCACCGCTGTCGCAGCAATGCTGTGGGATGCCCGGCACAGCCTGGCCACCGTGGCGCTGGCTGGGTTCGGGAGGGCCATTGCTGAAGTCGGCGCGGTCATCATCGTCGGCGGTAATATCGATCATCTAACCCGCGTCATGACGACAGCCATCGCGCTGGAAACGTCGAGAGGAAACCTCGCCTTAGCCTTGGCTCTCGGCTTCATCCTTATTGTTCTGGCGCTCGCGGTGAATGCCGCCGTGGCAATTCTCCGTGGTGCATCGGAGCGTCATGCCGATGCGTGAAGCCCTCCTGCCGGCAAGCATTTCCGGATTGACCTTTGAAGCCAGCGGCCGCCGTTTGATCGACGACGCGCATCTTGAGCTGCAGCCGGGCGCGATCACGATGATCATGGGGCCGAACGGCGCCGGTAAGAGCCTATTACTGCGCTTGCTTCATGGATTGATCGTACCGTCGGCGGGAGACATTCAATGGGGAACACGCACGCCCAGCGAAGATACCCGGTATCAGCAAGCCATGGTCTTTCAACGACCGGTCATGTTGCGCCGGTCCGTCGCCGCCAATATCGATTTTGCACTCAAATTGCGCGGCGAGCGGAACATTGAGACCCGAAACCATATTCTGTCGACCGTCGGTCTGGAGGACCGTACCAAACAACCGGCGCGTCTGCTTTCAGGTGGCGAACAGCAACGCCTCTCCCTCGCCCGAGCGCTGGCAACGGAGCCAGACGTGCTGTTCTTGGACGAGCCGACCGCACATCTGGACCCGGCATCGACAGCCGCAATCGAAGATATCGTCCGGGAAGCTCATCGCGTGGGCACTAAGATCGTTTTCGTCAGTCACGATATCGGACAAGCACGCCGTCTGGCCGACGAAGTGGTTTTCATGCATCGCGGCCGCATTCTGGAACAGACACCGGCCGCCCAATTTTTCGAGACCCCAGTATCGCCGGAGGCTAAGCACTTTCTGGCGGGAGAACTCGTCCTTTGATGGTCCGATCGATATTCGCTTTCCTTGCGATTTGGACGCTTGGACTTGGAATTCCAGGCGATGCCGACGCAACGGAACGCTCTCTCACCCTGCAATCGACGACCTCAACCGCCAATTCGGGCCTATACGATCATCTGTTGCCAGTATTCGAGGATGAGACCGGTATTAAGGTTCACGTGGTCGCCGTCGGCACCGGGCAAGCGATACGAAACGCCCGGAACGGCGATGGAGACGTGCTCCTGGTACATGCGAAAGAGGCCGAAGAGAAGTTCGTCGCCGACGGCTTCGGGGTAAAACGTTTCAATGTGATGTACAACGACTTCATCATCGTCGGCCCGCCCACCGATCCGGCCAAAATCGCAGGTCTCGCCAATGCCAAGGATGCCTTACGCAAAATCGCTTCTACCCGGGCGCTCTTTGCCTCACGTGGCGACGATTCGGGCACCCATAAGAAAGAATTGCGGCTTTGGGCCGCGGCCAACGTCGATCCAAGTAAAGAAAGCGGGACCTGGTATCGCGAAACCGGCTCCGGCATGGGGGCGACACTAAATGTCGGTGTTGGCATGGGAGCATATGTCCTGACGGACCGTGCGACCTGGCTAAGCTTTGGAAACAAAAAAGATTTCAGGATTCATATCCAAGGCGACAAATTTCTTTTTAATCAATACGGTATCGTATTAACTAATCCCACCATTCATCCCCGCGTGAAGGCTGGTGCTGGACAGAGGTTCATCGACTGGATTCTGAGCCCAAAGGGTCAACGTGCTATTGCTGGGCATAAATTGCTCGGAAAACAGCTCTTTTTCCCGAATGCAGCGCCGAGATAATATCCGGTAAGGCATCCTTTGACAGGCTCAAGATGAGGGGTACTGAGAATATTCTATAACCAAAATCGCCTCATCCTGAGCTTGTCGAAGGATGACAGTGCCAAAACCTGAACAACGTCACCTTACGCGCCGTTCATCCTCACTTTACCGAGCGAACCGATATCATAGCCGCCCATTTCCGCCGCACGGACTCGGAAAGCTTCCGTCGCGGCGAAGGACAACAGCGCCTGGACAGGCTCTTCGAAATAGTCGCGACGCCAGATCGCCAAATCATACCGCTCTCGAAACAGTGCCTCGAAGCCAAGCCGCTGCTGACGGGCGACCGCCTCGATTCCGAGCCCAGCATCGCCCTTGCCTTCGGCCACCGCTATGGCGACATCGATTTCGCTTCGGGCTGGCGTTTCCAGCATATCGAGTGTCGCAGGATCCAACCCCTCTCGCGCCATGAGATGGCTGAGCAAGATATAGGAACCCGCTTGTTTCTGTCTCGGAATGAATTTCCCCTGCCCTAGATCGGCAATTCCCTTGATGTTCTTTGGATTTCCAGGCGCAACGATCAATCCCTGCTGACGGGTCGCCCATTCGATCAGCACGACCGGCATGCCGTGGAGCACTTGCGCCACATGCCCGACATTCCAATCGTCGCGCTCCGATTCGAAAACATGCATCCCGCAAGCGACGGCCTTCCCTTCGCCGAGACGCGTCAACCCGTCCAAACTGCCGTCGAAAAATGTCGCAATTCCGCTACCGGATTCCCGTAAAGCCCAATCGAGGAGAGGGTCGTGACTTCCCGCCAGAACCAAGGGCGGTTGCAGGACGCTATCGATACCGGATTGCGTCTGCGCGTTGCGGCGCACCCAGGCCTCGACCAATTCGCGGGGAAACAATAGTTTTCCGGTGACCCGGCTGACCGGGATCGAGCCTTCCTTTACCAGATCGTAGACCGTGCGCTCCTTAATGCGGAGCAAATCGGCGACTTCCTTGGTGGTTAGGAAACCCGCCATCGGGTCAATTTTCCAACACTCGATCGGCCCAAAGGTCGTAATCGTCCGCGTGATCAACTTTGGCGGAGACGATATCACCAGGGGCAAGCTCGTTATCGCCGTTTAGGAACACGCTGCCGTCAATTTCCGGTGCATCCCAATGAGAGCGGCCGATCGCGCCCTCCTCGTCTACTTCATCGATAATGACCTCGATGGTGCGCCCAACTTTGGCCGCCATGCGCTTTTCGCTGATGCCACGCTGCCATTCCATGAAGCGGTGCCAGCGCTCGTCCTTGACCTCATCGGGGACCACTTTCGCAATCTCATTCGCGGGTGCACCCTCGACCGGCTCATACTTAAAGCATCCGACCCGGTCCAATTGAGCCTCTTCAAGCCAGCCTAGCAACTCCTCGAAATCCTCTTCTGTCTCTCCCGGAAATCCGACGATAAAGGTGGAACGCAACGCCAAGTCAGGTACTTCCGCACGCCAGCGTCCGATCCGCTCCAAGACCTTCTCTTGGTTCGCTGGACGGCGCATGGCTTTCAACACGCGCGGGTTTGCGTGTTGAAAGGGAATATCAAGATAAGGGAGAATTTTACCACTCGCCATGAGCGGCATGATCTCGTCCACGCTGGGATAAGGATAGACGTAGTGGAGGCGCACCCAAACGCCGAGTTCGCTCAAGGCGTCTGCCAGCTCGGTCATCCGTGCCTTCACGTCGCGGTCTCGCCATTTACTTTCAGCGTATTTCAGATCAACGCCATAGGCGCTGGTGTCCTGCGAGATCACCAGTAATTCCTTCACGCCAGCATTCGCCAGGCGTTCAGCTTCGTACATTACATCGTTGGCCACGCGGCTGCGCAAATTGCCGCGCAATTGTGGGATTATGCAGAAACTGCAGCGGTTGTTGCAGCCTTCGGATATTTTCAGATATGCATAATGACGGGGTGTGAGTTTGATACCCTCGGGCGGCACCAGGTCTTCAAATGGGTTCTGCGGCTGCGGCAACGCGTCATGCACCGCGCTCACGACTTCCTCATACTGGTGAGGCCCCGTGACGGCGAAAACCGCGGGGTGCGTTTCGCGGATGCGATCCTCTTCCACGCCAAGGCAACCAGTGACGATCACACGGCCGTTTTCCTGAATGGCCTCACCGATAGCGTCGAGAGATTCCGCCTTCGCAGTATCGAGGAAACCGCAGGTGTTCACGATGACGAGGTCTGCTCCGGCGTATTCGCCCGACAGCTCGTAGCCCTCGGCTCGCAGCTTCGAGAGAATGCGTTCGGAATCCACCAATGCCTTGGGACAACCAAGACTAACAATGCCAATTTTAGATGCGCTTTCAGTCATGGGCGGGTTATAGCGCCGCTGGACGGACAGCGCCACTACGGCGCGATATCGCCGCGCCGCCACACCAACCTAGATCATCCGAAGACGCCCACAGCAGACGTGTATTGATATCATGGCCCAGACTTCACCCTTGAAACATGTATTGATCGCCAACCGAGGCGAGATCTCCATCCGCATCGCCCGCGCAGCGGCGGAAGCCGGCATCGCGACAACCGCCGTCTATGCAAAAGACGATAACGCATCCCTGCATGTCCACAGGACGGATAACGCCGTCGAGTTGCCCGGCGTCGGACCTGCAGCGTACCTCAACATCGCCAATGTGGTGGCAGCCGCGAAGGACTGCGGCGCAGACGCGATCCATCCGGGATACGGATTCTTGAGCGAAAACGCCGCATTCGCCGAAGCAGTCGTCGATGCTGGCCTCACCTATATCGGCCCCTCACCGAATGCCTTGGCGACCTTCGGCGACAAAGCCCAGGCCCGCACCTTGGCAGCAAACTCCGGGGTACCCATTGTCGGCGGCACGGACGGCCCGACGGATGTGGCCGGCGCCACCACGTTCTTCCAATCCCTCGGCTCGGACGCTGCCGTCATGGTGAAGGCCATCGCGGGTGGTGGTGGGCGCGGCATGCGACCCGTCACGGATTTGGCCGACCTTGAAGAGGCCATGACGCGATGCCAATCGGAAGCGGAGGCCGCATTTGGCGACGGCGGCGTATATGTTGAACAGCTGATCAAGGCGGCGCGCCATGTCGAAATTCAGGTCGCGGCGGACCAAAACGGTAATGTCGTCGTCCTCGGCGACCGGGACTGCAGTTTGCAGAGGCGACGGCAAAAGATCATCGAAGTGGCTCCCGCACCCGGACTCTCGACTGAACAGCGGGACACCCTGTGGTCGCACGCGGCGACACTGACGAAGACCGCCAACTATACCGGCCTCGGCACCGTTGAGTTTTTGCTTGGCGGTGACGGTGCCATCGCCTTTATCGAATTTAATGCCCGCTTACAGGTGGAACATACGGTGACGGAAGCGGTCACCGGCCTTGATCTCGTGCGTATGCAGTTCGACATCGCGAACGGTGCCGGCCTTGCGGATATCACCGTTCCCGAGGCGCGCGGTTCCGCCATTCAAGCTCGGGTCAATCTGGAAACAATGGAGCCGGACGGCTCGGCACGCCCCAGCGGCGGCATTCTCACGGCGTTCGAACCTCCCGCCGGGCCCGGTGTCCGCGTCGATCATTTCGGCTATGCCGGATACCAAACCAGCCCGCGTTACGATTCGATACTGGCGAAAGTCATCGTCCATACGGCCATGGGAGAGATGCCGACCGCAGCCGTGGCGACAGCGCGCGCCCTCGCAGAATTCCGCCTTGAAGGGGCGGCCTCGAATATCGCGTTCCTGCAAGCCCTGTTAAAACGATCCGAATGGGCGGACTACGCTTTCGATGTCGAATTCGTCGAGCGGGAAGCACCCGCCCTTGTCGACACCGCGAGCAACATGCCGCGAAATTTCTTTGCGCCCGAGACACCATCTGCCGCGAGAGGCGCGCAATTGGCGGGTGCCAAGATCGATGCGGTGGACCCGCTGGCGGTCCTCGACCATGGCAAGGCTGAGCATACGTCAACCAGCGTCCAATCCGACAGCGATGAGGACGGCCATGTCCTGCGGGCCCCCATGCAAGGCGCCATTGTCAGCTTGGCTGTCGAGATGGGGGACGAAGTTTGGGAAGGAAAAATCCTTCTGGTCATGGATTCCATGAAAATGGAACACGAAGTGGCCGCAGAGACCTCCGGCATCGTCCGCCGGATTGATATCGCCCCTGGCGACACGGTCTTCGAAGGCAGTCCCTTGCTCCTGATCGAGGAAGCGGACGTCGCGGCGGACGAAGGCGACGCGGGCGAAGAAATCGATCTCGATTATATCCGCCCGGACCTAGCCGAGGTCGAGGAACGCCGGGCCAAGGGCTATGACGAGAATCGAGACGAGGCGACCGGGCGACGGCGCAAGACCAACCAACGCACGGCGCGTGAGAACGTGAACGACCTCGTCGATGAGGGCTCCTTCATCGAGTACGGACCGATGGTGATCGCGGCGCGTCGTCGACGCACGCCACTCGATGAATTAATCACACGCACCCCGGCCGACGGATTAATCGGCGGCATCGGCGAGATAAACGGTGATCTATTCCCCGAAGAAGACGCGCGCTGCATGGTGATGTCCTACGACTACGCTGTTCTCGCGGGTACTCAGGGCAAAAAGAATCATCAAAAGAAAGACCGGATGTTCCGCATCGCGGAGAAATCCCGCCTGCCCGTCGTCTTCTTCGCGGAAGGCGGCGGCGGACGGCCGGGCGACACCGATGTCGAATTCGCAGCGAACCTTCATACACCCGCCTTCAATCTGTGGGGCAAGTTGAGCGGCAATGCACCGATGATCGGTATCGTGTCCGGACGGTGTTTCGCCGGTAACGCCGTGATCCTCGGCTGCTGCGACACGGTGATCGCGACCGCCAATGCGACAATCGGCATGGGCGGCCCAGCAATGATCGAGGGCGGTGGCCTTGGCATCTATCGCCCGGAAGAAGTCGGCCCGATGTCCGTCATGAAGAAAAACGGCGTCGTCGACATCGCCGTCGAGGACGAGGCAGAGGCAGTGGCCGTCGCGAAGAAATACATCTCCTACTTCCAAGGGCCCATCAAAGACTGGGATTGCGCCGATCAGCGACGTCTTCGACATGTCGTTCCTGAAAACCGTCTTCGCATCTACGAGATCAGAAACGCGATCAATCTGATGGCGGATACGGACTCGGTTTTGGAGCTTCGGCGCGACTTCGGGATCGGCATCATCACTTGTCTCGCCCGTTTCGAAGGCCGCCCGGTCGGCATCATCGCGAACAATCCGAAACATTTGGGCGGCGCCATCGATTCGGACGCCGCCGACAAAGCCGCGCGCTTCATGCAGCTTTGCGACGCCTTCGACCTGCCCATTCTCTCGCTGTGCGACACGCCCGGCAATATGGTTGGCCCGGAATACGAGAAAGAAGCTTTGGTGCGCCATTGCGGCCGTCTCTATGTCATCGGCGCAAATGTGACTGTCCCCATTTTCACGGTGGTGCTGCGTAAGGGTTACGGGTTGGGCGCTCAGGCCATGGCCGGCGGCGGTTTCCACGCACCGTTCTTTACGATCGCCTGGCCGACGGGAGAGTTCGGCGGCATGGGCCTCGAAGGCGCCGTCAAACTCGGCTACCGCGATGTCCTGGCGGCGATCGAGGATATCGATGAACGGCGCGAGAAGTACGAGGAAATGGTGGCGAAGATGTACGAACAGGGCAAGGCCACCAATACGGCTTCGATGTTCGAGCTCGACGACGTCATCGACCCAGCAGACACACGGCGCTGGATCGTCGGCGGTCTCAAGGCGCAACCGCCAAAACCGGTGCGGACGGAAAAGAAACGCCCGTGGGTGGATACATGGTAGGGCGTCAGAGCGCCATATAGTCCCGTACCGCCAGGCCAAGGGTCGCCACGCCCATGACGGCGAGAACCCAGAGTGCCGCCGCGCGGAATATATGCTGGCCTTGTTTCGAGAAGTAGCGCTGCCCGAGCCAAGTCGAGAGCATATAGGGGGGCATGATCAGACAGCCAACGACGATGACGTCACGGGTGAACAGCCCGTGATACCACAAGGGAATCATCCCGCAGAACGTCAATGCGGTGACGCCACCGATCACATTCGCGCGCTGTAATTGAGGCGAGCCGGGCCGCGACAGAGCTACCGAGACCGCTAAAGGCCCGCCGATCCCCGCCGATCCTTGCACAAATCCCGACGCGAACCCCGTGCCGATGATCGTCGCCGGGTGGGTGCCACTGCCAAATTGCCAGCCGCGATACATCATCACGACCATGATCAAGACAAAGGCAGAAATCGCCATCTTCATGATATCCGCGTCGACGGTCACCAAGATCAAAGTCCCGATCGGTGCGGCAACGAAGCTCGCCAACCCGAACGGCACGGCGAACGACCGATCGGAAAAGCGAATTGCATCCGGCAGCAGCTGTATCGTCGTCATGATACCGGCGATACTGGCGATGGCGACAGCCGCGCGAGGGCCGAGAAAGATACTCAATGCCATAATAAGGATCATCGCTGCACCGAAGCCGACGAAACCACGTACGAAACCGGCAACGAACACCGCGGCTAGCGACATCGCCAATGTTGGGCCAGAAATCGGCCCAAGGATTGCCGCCAAAACTTCCATCATGCGTCCTTTAAAATTGCCATGGAGGGTGGGCCGAAACCATCAACGTGACAGGCCTTGGTGATACGTCCGGGAAGCAGGGCTATCCAGCCACGCCACAACACCGCCATCGGAGGCGCGCTCGCGGCCATAGACGATCCAAGGATCGTCGACGCTGCCCAATTCCTGGTCCACCTTGAAGACGCCGGGATGTTCCGACGCGACGTCGAGCGCAGTGATGCCGCTGTCGAACCGCCCGGCCAACAGGCCTTCTGCCACGGTCGCGATCGAAATCTCCGGCACCAGCTCTGCCCACCGGGACGCATCGACATACCGCTCGGTCGCCGGCTGCAAGCCAAGTGTTCGCGGCATCTCGACATCCGCCCGCGTGAGCACGGCCAAGGGGCGACATGGCGAGATAAAGGCGTCGATGACATAAATACCATGCTCGAAATGCGCCGCCGCCACTGTCTCTGTCGCCGATGGATGCACAGCAACTTGCATGATGAAATCAAACTCCCCCGCTTCCATCCGGCGCAAGGCATCATTGAAATTTTCAACAAGTACGATCTTCACATCATCGAGACCGTGCAGCGCGAGATATCGCTCTGTGACCAGCTCATGATTGCTGCTGGTGGGGCCAAGAGTGGCGAAAATGATCATCAAATTGGTCCTGATCGGAGCATCAAAGTACAATTTACCTTCACTAAAGTCCGACCACGGGCTTTGCAACCGTAACCGCAGGCAGTACAACACGACGGATTGTAGAATTTTTGCTGCTCGATGCAGAGCGGCACCGTGCGCCGCTATCGAACGAAACCGAGAGATCCGGCGCGCAAAACTCGATTTCTGAAAGAGACACTAATGACCGAATTCGAAGGCGTCGTCCCGCCGTTGCGTGCAGCATTGGACAAGCGCGGCTATCACGTTTTGACACCCGTGCAAAAAGCCGTCCTGGTGCCGGAATTGAAGGATGCAGACACATTGGTCTCCGCGCAAACCGGTTCTGGTAAGACGGTGGCGTTCGGTATGTCCATCGCGCCGACGCTGTTGGGCGATGCCGAGCGGTTCCAGCATGCGCGCGCACCACTGGCGCTGGCGGTCGCACCGACGCGTGAATTGGCGTTGCAGGTGAAATTAGAACTCGAATGGCTCTATGAGATGACAGGCGCGTCGGTTGCCTCCTGTGTCGGCGGCATGGATATGCGGACCGAACGACGCGTCCTGGACCGGGGCGCCCATATCGTGGTCGGCACACCGGGCCGTTTGCGGGATCATATTGAACGCAAATCGCTTGACCTCAGTAAATTGAAAGCCGTCATCCTTGATGAAGCCGATGAGATGCTCGATATGGGCTTTCGCGACGACCTGGAATTCATCCTAGGTTCAGCCCCCACCGAACGTCGAACACTAATGTTTTCGGCCACGGTGCCCCGCCCCATCGTCCGATTGGCCAAGCGTTACCAGCAAAACGCCGTGCGGGTGACGACGACGTCCGAGCGTGAACAACACGGCGACATTGAATACCGCGCCATTGCCGTCGCCCCTAATGACCGCGAGAACGCGATTATCAATCTGCTGCGGTATTTCGAAGCTAAGAATTCCATCGTGTTCTGCGGTACGCGAGCGGCGGTCAACCGTATGACCAGCCGATTCAACAATCGGGGCTTCTCGGTCGTAGCCCTATCGGGTGAGCTCAGTCAAAATGAGCGCACACACGCGCTACAAGCACTCCGCAATGGGCGGGCACGTGTCTGTATTGCGACCGATGTCGCCGCGCGCGGCCTCGATCTGCCGAATGTGGAATTGGTCATCCACGCCGACCTGCCGACCAACGCCCAAACCATGCTCCATCGCAGCGGCCGCACGGGCCGGGCTGGACGCAAAGGTGTGAGCGCCTTGATCGTGCCGCATAACTGGCACAAACGCGTAGAACGCATGTTCCGTGAAGTGAATATCGATGCCACATGGGCGAAGCCGCCTTCGGTCGATGACGTCATGAGCCGAGATGACGAGCGACTGCTCGCCGACTCAACGCTCACCAGTCCCATCGAAGACAATGAGAAATCCATTATTGAGAAGCTTCTGGCACAACAAAGCCCAGAGCAAGTCGCCGCCGCCTACGTGCGTCAACATCGCGCCGGGCAATCCGCACCCGAGGATCTAATGGATACCGGCCCTGACGAGGAACGCCCGAAACGCCACGAAGCCTTCCGAGAAAGCGTTTGGTTCTCGCTCACCATCGGCCGTTCGCAGAACGTTGAAGCACGCTGGATACTGCCGATGCTTTGCCGCGTCGGGGGAATAACGAAGAACGAAATCGGCAAGATCAATATCGAGCAAGATGAGACCCTCGTGGAACTGACCGCTGCGAGTGTTGATGGATTTCTCAAAACCGTCGGGCCGGAAATGTTGGTCGAGGATACGATCAAGATTACCCGGATGGACAATCCACCCCGCTCCGCGCGCCCGGCACGATCGGAGCGCCCCTCGCGACCGCACCGCGAGGACCGTTTCAACCGCAGCGACCGAAACGCGAGAGCCGACGGACCAGGCCGAAAAAAATCATATAAAACACGACCGAGCCGTTCCGCGACCACCGAAGACGCTCCTGCGGCTGCGGAAAAGTTTTCGAACGCACGACCAAAGCCCAAACCAAAAATAAAGAGTAAGTCGGAGACAAAGAATAAACCGGAAAAGAAGCTCAAGGCCAAAAAACGAAAGAAACTGAAGCTCGCGAAGACAGAAGCCAAATCCAGCGGTCCAAGCCGCGAGGCTCCGGTCCCCGGGTCCGCCCCAATGATGCGGCGCAAGGTTTCAGAGTA
The DNA here is from genome assembly GCA_049601975.1 of Alphaproteobacteria bacterium. GTDB lineage: Bacteria > Pseudomonadota > Alphaproteobacteria > UBA8366 > UBA8366 > UBA6544. Next base: position 22,924 of record JBMYRC010000048.1, read on the forward strand.
ACGTCTACCAGCTCGGACTATCGTGGCCGATCGTAAAGTCATTCACCACCTTGCGGTTTACACCCCGCATTAGCGCGACGGGCAAAGTGCTCCAGTCAAACTTGCTCAGCGGCAAATCGTCATCTCGGAAAAGACCGGAAGTCGCCGGCATATAGCGAAGTGCCAGACCAGCCCGCCGCCGACCAGATGTGTTGGCCTCAGAGCCGTGGACAATTCCGACGTCATGAATTGAACACTGCCCCGGCTCCAATTCTATAAACGGGTGTCCTCTGCCGCGATTTGTTCTTCGCCGATGACTTGGTTGAGAGTTAGATTGGGGTTGTCGTCCCCATGATGGCGCCAATCCTGGCGATTGTGCGAGCCTGGGATGACCTTCATTGCACCGTTCGCTTTGTCCACCTTATCGAGCGCCAGCCAAACGGTGCAGGTTGCCCAAGGTCGGATCGGCCAATATTGGCCATCCTGATGCCATGGTACTTCGCGAGCGGTCTCTGGCAATTTACAGAACAAATGCGTCAGCCAAAGGATAATATCAGGCCCGATAACGGCTTCAACCATTTCCAAGATTCGCGCGTCGCGCGCAATTTTGTCGAACGCCGCATGCCCTTTCACGCCGTAGGGCCGTCCGCCATTGAGATGCGGATTGATCATCCGGTCGGGCATGATCTCCGGATTGCCTGAAAGGACCTCATCCAAGGCAATGCGTAGTTCGTAAAGGATATTCTCATCTAGGCGAAACCCTGCGGGAATGACGTATCCATCACTGGTGTATTGGAAACGTTCAGTTGATGTGAGCATTGCCACCACCTTTCCAGCATCCATCGAGACTCACGCCACAACCCGCATGAAAATGAGATAGATGAACTACAACGCCTCGACCGTCCACTCGCCGCTACCATTAGGTGGTGTCACCTGCATCGGTGCCGCATTATCCAGTACACGGGCGCCGTACTCTTCTGGTCGTCGCAAGGGGTGTCCGATGGCCGCCAGCAATACGGCGAACGTGCCGCCGTGCGCGACTACGGTCACTTTACCATTCTCCAACGCCGCGTTTACGCCGCGCAGGGTCCGGGTGACGAATTGTTCCAAAGTTTCGCCGCGCTCCGGTGACTCCGCCCACTTCAAGTCGACATTCGAGCGACCCGCCCATCGACCCCAGTCGCGCTCTCGCAAATCCGGATTGGGATGTACGGGACGGCCGCAATGCCCGGCGATGATTTGTGCTGTCATCCAGGCGCGTTCCTGATCGCTGGCGTAATAGGCATCGAAATCTTTGTCTTTCAGTTTTGGTCCTGCCTTCTCGGCCTGCGCCTTGCCGTTCGGGTTCAATTGAGAGCCCATCACCGGCTGAATGATCTTGGCGTCGTTGTAGAAGGTTTCGCCGTGCCGGACGAAATAGAATCCCTCTGTTGGAGTGGTGATGCCGCCGATCTTATCGGCGTATTCGGCCATCTTTTTGTGCCAGTCAGGGGTATCCATTGTCATTCATCATCCCGGTTTGTTACCACCCATTTCGGGCCCTCTTCCCTTGCCGCGCCAAACGGCCGAGATACGCTTCTCTCTAATGTTAGGAAAATAGCAAATAGGGGCGACGAATCCATGGCTACGCTTCCTCCTGGACCTGAATTCAACACATTTACCGCCATCGGTCGCTGTGAGTCGACCGGTAGGCTTGGGATTGCGACCTCTACGCGCTCGCTCGCCGTCGGCGCTCGTGTGCCGTTCGTGCAGGCCAGAACCGGCGCCGTAGCCATCATGGCGATCGCGGATGCGCGACTCGGGCATATGGCGCAGCGTCTCTTGAAGCTCGGCTATAAGGCGCCGGCGGTCATCGAACAACTAGTCCAGGGCGACCCTTATTGCGAATACCGCCAGCTCGGCGTGATCGATGACGACGGTTTTGCCGCCGCGCGCACCGGCAGGCAAAACCGCGATTGGGCGGGCCATCACGTGCGCGATAATTTTATCGCCCTCGGCAATGTTCTGCTGGGCGAACACGTCCTGGACGAAATTGAAGCCGGATATAACGAGGACCGAAGCGCCAATCTCGAAGATCGCCTGATGCGCGCCATAGAAACCGGGCGCGACGCAGGCGGCCAGCACGGCGGCCAACGTTCCGCCGCGATCTTGGTCTATGACGACAAAGAATTTCCACGCGTCGATTTGCGGGTCGACCACCATGAAGAGCCAGTAGGCGAGCTGCGCCGCGTCTTCGATGTCTTCAAGCCGGCCATCGACTACTACAACCACCGCCAGGTCGATGCCCGTGTGAAACCGCTATTCGAGGCCGTCCCGAACGACAACTACTGATGGGATCGCTTGAGACAGAGACAGTCGTTGCTGTCATCTCCGCCTTCCTGATCGCCGGCGTCGTCAAAGGCGCACTTGGCATGGGATTGCCGACTATCTCCCTAGCCATTATGGGGATGGCGCTAGGATTACGGGAAGCGATCCCTGTGCTGATGGTCCCCTCTTTTCTTGCGAACCTGTGGCAATTCACGCGGCCGGGGCCAATCATGCCGCTGTTCAAACGCTTCGGTGCGCTTAACGCCACGGCTTGCATCGGCATTTGGGGCGGTACCGTGCTGCTCTTTCGTATCGACCCGGTAATCATCAACACATTGTTCGGCGGCGTAGTGGTTATCTATGCGGCGATTAATCTGATGCATGTGGATTTCACCCTGCCGCCGGGACGAGAAAAACTGCTTGGCCTACCGGTCGGGTTATTCTCCGGATTACTGTCCGGTGTCAGCGGTTCGCTCTTGTTGCCATTGGTCGTCTATCTCCAGGCCCTCAAGTTGGACAAGGATACGTTTGTACAAGCCACGGGGCTTTCATTGTTCATCGGCACCGTCGTTTGGGCGGCCTCACTATATGGCGAAGGGGCGATGACCGGAGAAGCTTGGATCTTATCGGCGATTGCCGTCCCACCCATCTTGGCTGGCATGACGGTCGGCCAATGGCTGCGGGGCCGCATTACGGACACCAAATTCCGCACGGCGGTCTTTATCATCCTGATCGTCCTCGCCGCTAATCTGGTGAAAAAAGGTTTCATGTAAAATACAGCACATCTGCTTTCTTGGCACCGGGCAGTGGTTTATCATTCAGAGCAACAAACGAGGCGCATGAGTAGGAACACCATGAGCGAAGAGAAGATCGTTACCGCGGCACTGATTATTATCGGCAATGAAATCCTATCCGGCCGCATACAGGACGCGAACCTTTCCTATATCGCAACAAAGCTGAACGACGAGGCGGGTATTCGCCTCGCTGAAGTACGTGTGGTACCGGATATCGAGGGTGAAATTGTCGAAGCGGTAAACGCCATGCGGACAAAGCACGATTATGTCTTCACCACCGGCGGCATCGGCCCGACCCATGATGACATCACCGCGGAAAGCGTGGCGAAAGCCTTCGGTCGCAAGCTGATCCGCCATCCGGAAGCCTATCGTCGACTGGTGGCGCAGTTCGAGAAACGCGGCATGGAGATCAACGAGGCGCGCTTGCGAATGACCAATACGCCGGAGGGGGCAACCCTGGTGGAGAACGGCATTTCCGTCGCGCCGGGCTTCCAGGTGGAAAACGTCTATGTCATGGCGGGCGTGCCGCAGGTAGCACACGCGATGATCGACTGGCTGGCCCCACGCCTTGAGGGTGGCAAACCAGTTCGCACGAAGACGTTAGTCTGTTCCTTAGGCGAAGGTAATTTAGCGAAGGAACTCGGCGAAATACAGGATCGCTACCCGAAAATCGATATCGGTAGCTACCCGTTCTACGGAGAGGGAAATTACGGTACCAGCATCGTGTTGCGCCACACGGACACCGACCTGTTAGATAAGGCCGGTGAAGAGGTCGCAGCACTGATGCGCGCCCACGGCGGAGAGCCGCGCGACAAGATATAAGTTGGGTGCGAACCCAACCTCGCCCTTCGACAGGCTCAAGGTGAGGTCTCTATCTGTCGCTCTTGATTTCCTCACCCTGAGCCTGTCGACGAATGTTACACCTCGTTGGAGACAAGCTTCATGAAATCTCGAGTCCTCATCGTCTCCTTCGACGCGTTGCGCCCGGACATGGTAACGCCCGATCTTATGCCGAACCTTTGTAAATTCGTGTCGGAGAGCGCGCATTTCCCGGAGGCCCGCTCGACTTTCCCGACGGAAACCCGAGTTAATCAGACGGCAATGATCACCGGCTGCTATCCGGAACGCCACGGCATCGTCGGCAATCGGTTCCAAGATGCGGACGCTTCGCCGGGCAGATTATTCAATACGGGAGATGAGACCCAATTAGCGGAAGGCGACAAGCGGCTTGGCGGCAAATTGGTCGACGTCCCAGTTTTAGGCGAGATTCTCGATGC
>JBMYRC010000049.1:0-27266 GCA_049601975.1 Alphaproteobacteria bacterium
AGGAATAGAAATCTGACCAATCTTCATAGTCAGCAAGTCTATGAAAGTTGTTGATGGGTAGGTTGGAAAGAAAAACTTGGTAAGTCATTTGTTTTCATCTTTGTGTAAAGAACATCTGTGAATTTTTTCCTGAAAATTATTGGCATACTACATATGAAATTAATTTGTATTACTATGTAATTAATTAATAAAAGTTATTAATATTATGAATAAGCATTAATATCACAAAATATAAATATAATATAGAGCTATATAATACCGATATAGATAAACATAACTTGGATAGATGGGTGAGCGCGACCTTACGATGATATTTTGTTGATGAAATATCTACATTATGGTGTAACAAAAGTGTATTCCGTGGTGGGACTAACTAACTGAAAACAAAAGATACTCGTTTTTAGTGTATCAAGGGTGTATCTTGTCATGAGTAAAGAAAATATCATAGAAACAGATACTTATGAAAATGGTTGGCAGTTCTGGATCGACCGAGGCGGCACCTTCACCGATGTCGTCGCAAAGAAACCAGACGGTGAATTGATCACTCACAAGCTGCTGTCGGAAAATCCCGAAGCCTACCGGGATGCCGCCGTCCAAGGCATCCGTGATTTGCTTGGCATCGCCAAGGACGCACCCATCCCAGCGGGCCAAATTGACGCTGTGAAAATGGGCACGACCGTCGCCACCAACGCCTTGTTGGAGCGCAAGGGCGACCGCACACTGCTCGCCACCACGGAAGGATTTCGTGACCAATTGCGGATCGGCTATCAGGCGCGCCCCGACCTGTTCGCCAATAAGATCGTGCTGCCGGAAATGCTCTACGAAAGCGTCGTCGAGATCGAGGAACGGGTGCGCGCGGACGGCACTGTGGAAACCTCGCTCAATCTGGAAACAGCCCGCCCACGGCTGCAGAAAGCCTATCACGATGGGATCCGCGCCGTCGCAGTGGTGTTCATGCACGGCTATCGCTTCCCCGAACACGAACTGGCAGTCGCCGACCTCGCCCGCGAGATCGGCTTCACCCAAGTATCGACGAGCTACGAGACGAGTCCGCTAATGAAGTTCGTCAGCCGGGGCGATACCACGGTCGTCGACGCTTATCTCTCGCCCTTGCTGCGCCGCTATGTGGATCAGGTCGCGTCGGAGTTGGGCAACACGCGGCTGATGTTCATGCAATCGAATGGCGGACTGACTGACGCGCAGCTCTTCCAAGGCAAGGACGCTATTCTGTCCGGCCCAGCGGGCGGCATCGTCGGCGCGGTGGAGACCGCGGAACAGGCTGGGTTCGACCGCATCATATCCTTCGATATGGGCGGCACCTCGACCGACGTCGCGCATTATGACGGTGAATACGAACGCGCTTTTGAAACACTAGTCGCCGGTGTGCGCATGCGCGCTCCGATGATGATGATCCACACCGTCGCCGCTGGTGGCGGCTCGATCTGCTTCTTCGACGGCTCGCGCTACCGGGTCGGCCCTGAAAGTGCGGGCGCTAACCCCGGCCCGGCCTGCTATCGCCGGGGCGGCCCGCTGACCGTCACCGACTGCAATGTCATGCTCGGCAAGCTGCAACCCGAATTCTTCCCCAATGTGTTCGGTGCAAACCAGGACGCCCCCCTCGACGCCGATGTGGTCCGCGAGAAGTTTGACGCGCTGGCCCGCGACATTCATGAGGCCACCGGCGATCACCGCTCCCCGGTCGAAGTTGCCGGCGGTTATCTCAAAATCGCGGTCCAAAACATTGCCAACGCGATCAAGAAAATCTCCGTCCAACGCGGCTACGACGTGACCGGCTACACCCTGAATTGCTTCGGCGGTGCGGGCGGACAGCATGCGTGCCTCGTGGCGGATGCCTTGGGCATGACTAAGGTGCTGACTCATCCCTTCGCCGGTGTACTTTCGGCCTACGGCATGGGATTGGCCGATATCCGAGCGTTGCGCGAGCGCGCGGTGGAAACGACACTCGAAGATGGCGCCATGGCGGCACTCAACACCACGCTCGACGAATTGGCTGGCGAAGCAACTAAGGAATTGACCCGCCAGGGCATTGCCGACGCACAGATCGAAGTGCTGCGCCGCGCCCATTTGCGCTACGAAGGCACCGACACACCGCATTTGATCGATGTCGCAAGCCCGGCGGAGATGCAAAAGAGCTTCGAAGCCTCCCACCATCAACGCTATGGCTTCATCATGCCGGAAAAATCGCTGATTATTGAAGCCGCCGCCGTCGAGGCCGTCGGAGCCATGACCGAGACCGACGAGAAGGAAATGGAGAACACGAACACGGCGAAGGCCGAAGTGCTCGCGACAGTCTCATCCTTCATGGCCGGCAATGAGCACAATACACCGGTTTACGACCGGGATACCTTCGCGCCCGGCACCCGCATCGTGGGCCCCGCCGTCATTCGTGAACAAACCGCGACTACCATCGTCGAGCCCGGTTGGGAAGCTGAACTGACGCCAAAAGGCCATTTGGTGCTGACCCGCGTCGTTGCCTTGGAGCGGGAGTTCGCCATCGGCACTGAATGCGACCCGGTCATGCTGGAAGTTTTCAACAATCTGTTCATGTCCATCGCCGAGCAAATGGGACTGACCCTCGAGAACACAGCGTTTTCCGTGAACATCAAGGAACGGTTGGACTTCTCCTGCGCGATCTTCGATCCGGAAGGTATGTTGGTCGCCAACGCGCCGCATATCCCGATCCATCTGGGCTCCATGAGCGAGAGCATCCGCACAGTGCGGCGCGAAAACGCCGGGAAAATGAAGCCGGGGGACGTGTTCACCGTCAATGCGCCCTATAACGGCGGCACCCATTTGCCGGACGTCACCGTGATCACCCCGATTTTCGACGATGCAGGGCAGGATATCCTGTTCTTCGTCGCCAGCCGGGGCCATCACGCAGATATTGGCGGTATCACGCCAGGCTCGATGCCGCCGAACAGCAAAGTGGTCGAAGAGGAAGGCATCCTGTTCGACAACTTCATGCTGGTCGACGGCGGTGAGTTCCTCGAGGACAAACTGCGCGCGCATCTCGCCGATCACCCTTATCCAGCACGCAATCCCGATCACAACGTCGCCGACCTGAAAGCCCAGATCGCCGCCGGGGCCAAGGGCGTGCAGGAAGTCCATAAGATGATCGACCAGTTCGGTCTAGATGTCGTACATGCGTACATGCAACACGTACAAGACAACGCGGAAGAGCAGGTGCGCCGTGTCATCGACGTCATGCAGGACGGTGAATTCGCCTATCCGACAGACGAAGGTGCTGTAATCAAAGTGAAAATTGTCTTTAATAAGGAAAGCCGCTCCGCCATTGTGGATTTCACGGGGACCAGCGATCAGCGCCCATCAAACTACAACGCTCCCTCTGCCGTCGCGCGGTCCGCGGTGTTGTACGTCTTCCGCTGCTTGGTCGACGACAAGATCCCTTTGAATGAGGGATGCTTAAAACCAATCGAAATCATCATTCCGGAAGGCTGCATGCTGGCGCCAAAATATCCCGCCGCCGTGGTCGCGGGCAATGTCGAAACAAGCCAAGTCGTCACCGACACATTGTTCGGAGCGCTTGGCGTGCAGGCGGCAAGTCAAGGCACCATGAACAACGTCACCTTCGGTAATGACCGCCATCAATACTACGAGACCGTCTGCGGTGGCTCCGGCGCGGGCCCGGATTTCGACGGTATCTCCGCCGTTCACACCCACATGACCAACACGCGGCTGACGGACCCGGAAATCCTGGAATGGCGTTATCCGGTCCTGCTGGAAAGCTTTGGCATCCGTCACGGCAGCGGTGGGGTCGGCCGGCATACGGGCGGCTCCGGCACTTTACGGCGCATCCGCTTCCTGGAGGACATGGAGGTGATAATCCTCTCCAACCACCGCATTGTCCCGCCCTATGGTATGGCGGGTGGCGCGCCCGGCGAATGCGGGCGCAATTGGGTCGAGCGCACCGACGGCAGCCGCGACGAGATGACCGCTATGGACAAACGCACAGTCGCCGCAGGCGAAGTCTTTGTCCTGCAAACCCCCACTGGTGGCGGCTATGGCCCGGCGACGGAACGGGTCATACCCTCGCCGGAAGCTGCGGAGTAAAGGTATCGACACTATGACCAAAAGCCGAATCATCTCTTCCTCCCATCTTGTCGCCGAAGGCGCGGCGGAGACGAGTGAGCTCGAGTATGGGCTTTTTGTCGCCACCAATGCTTTCAATCGCTGGATCGTGCGCTGCATGACGGCATCGGGTGTCCCGAATTTGGGCCCGCTCGACGTCATGGTGCTGCACACGGTTAATCACCGCGACCGTCCTAAAAAACTCGCCGACATCTGCTTCACTCTGAACATAGAAGATACCCATACGGTCAATTATGCGCTCAAGAAGCTGTTGAAGCAGGGCGTGGTTGAAGCGGACCGACAGGGCAAGGAACGGCTCTATCGGACGAGTGCCGCGGGCCGGAACGCTTGCGAGCGCTACCGCGAGGTTCGAGATGCCTGTCTCGTCGAAACACTCACTGCGCTCGGGACCGTCGATACGGATGAAATCGGCGATGCGGCCCGGGTGCTGCGCGCCCTTTCGGGCCTCTACGACCAAGCCGCCCGGGCGGCCACAAGCTTGTGAATTGAAATTTCGCGCCCCAAGGCGTTCATATCCTAAATGTTACAATGACTTGAACACGGACGAGCAAGGGATTAAGTAGCTTCTGCACGATCAAACTGGTTTGGGGCAGACGGTGATTTCGATGCAAACCCTGCGTATAGCGTTCGCTGCGCTAATTTTGACGGCTGGCTTCCTATTGGGGAAACCTGGCTTGGCCGCCGGCGTACCCGAAGGCGGCGTGCTTGCCTTCGACATCGTGCGCAATGGAGAAGCCATCGGTACCCATACCTATCGCTTCAACAAGAGCGGCGACCGGACTGAGGTTCGGATTAAGACCGATATCGATTTCCGCCTGCTGTCTATCCCGGTCTATACGTTTGAGCATGAATCCCGTGAGGTTTGGCGGAATGGTCGTTTGACGTCGCTCGAATCCATTACCAACGAAAACGGAACGCCGGTCAAATTACAGGTCCACCGCGAGGAAGACTCGCTCATCGTGATGGGTGCGGATGGAAATCTGCATGTGGACCGCGAGATCATTCCCGCCAGCCTGTGGAACCACCTGGTCCTCAATCGAACCGAAACTCTAACCACGGTTTCCGGCAACCTGAAAACATTCCAAGTCGAATATATCGGCGAAGAGACGATCGTTGTACGGGGCCAAAAAACGACGACCCAGCATTTCCGTCTGACCGGAGAGTTCGAACGCGACCTTTGGTATAACAACGCCGACGTCTTAGTCGGCGTCCGCTTCGAAGCCGATGACGGCTCTACCGTCGCCTACGTCCTGAAATAGAGTTCGAAAGCCAAACACTCAGGCCATAATTCCAGGTTCGCTGCGCGCCCCGGAATGACACTCATTTCCCGGTCGCGGGCGTAGCCTGAACCTGGAATTATGGCCTAAGCCTACCTACCTCCATGACGGTGAACGGCCTCAGCCATCGTCCCGACCCAACAGCAATGACAGCTTTTCCTTCGGCGGCACGATATCAGTGACAAGATCGCGCAACAGGCGCTTGTTGGTTAGTGGGCCAACCGAGACGGGCTCCTGGCCGAGGCGCTCCGTGCAGGCATAGACCGTCTTTCCTTCGACCTTCACCATGCATTCCTTGCAGGTATTGGCATTGGTGCAGCTGTAGCGGATCACCAAGGATGAATCCGTATTGGCACGAATCCAGATTAAGGCGTCGAGCACCGACATGCCTTCACGGTGGGGTACCTCGAATTCCTCGAAGGATGGCTCGTCTTCCGGGCCACCCCGTTGGACCCGAAGCTTCGCTGTATTCTGGCTCATTCCGCCGCCTCCAATGGTACCATATCGTATGATTTTGCGACGAGCGCCACCGGCTCCACGGCAAAGCCGTCACCGTCCAGCCGCGTCACCAGATTATGTTCGAGGGACGGATCGGTGAGCGGGAAATCCTCGCGTTGGTGGGCACCCCGGCTCTCTGTGCGAATTTGCGCGCCGATGATAATTGTCTCGGCAATCATCAGCGAATTTCGCATATCAAACCAATCCTGCATCGACAGGGCGAAACGATGGTCGCTTTCACCCGGATGCTCGCCGATCTCCGCTCGCATCTCGCGGACCCGTGCCAAAGCGCTGTCGAGTTGCCCTTGGGTGCGAACCAAACCTACATCCTGCCACATCAATTCCTGCAATTCGACCAGCATCCCTGAAAGTCTGGGCCCGGATTCCGTTGCGGAGACATTTCGGCTCGCCACGATCTCACCCAGCGCCGCCGCAGCCGCTTCCTCGGACCACCCGGATTCTAGATCCGCCACGTCCTCGGCCGCGAATCGCCCAGCGCGTTCGCCGAAGACAAAAGCTTCCGAGAGCGCATTGCCCGATAAGCGATTAGCACCATTCGCACCGCCGACGGCTTCACCCGCCGCATAGAGGCCCGGCACCGCCGTCGCCATTCGGACATCCACCCGCACCCCGCCCATGTGATAATGCGCAATGGGTGATACTTCGATGCCGCGTTTCGTGAGGTCGATTCCGTTCTTCGCCAAGCGATCGATGACCGGCCCGAAAGCCGTGCGCAAATCCGCCTCGGGAATATGTTCGAAGCTCAAAAACGCGCCGCCTGCGGGCGATCCCCGTCCGGCCGCTACCTCCTGCAGGATCGCGAAGGAGACGACGTCGCGCGGGGCCGTGTATTTATCCGTGGTCTCCGCATGACCGTAGTTTTGGACGAATTCTTTGCCTTCGCTGTTCAACAATTTCCCGCCTAGCTTATAACGGAACGGATCCCACATGATCGGATCCATGCCGACCATGCGCGGTGCCAAATGGCCGATGGGGAAGAACTGTACGAATTCCATATCGATGAGTTCCGCACCCGCGCGCAGCGCCAAGGCATAGGAATCGCCACCCATATTCACCGACGCGCTGTTGCGACGATAAAGCCGCGTGAGACCACCCGCCGCCAGGATGACAGCCTTGGCGTCGATGCGGACCGGTTCTCCGGTTTCCATATCGATCCCAACAGCCCCGACCACCCGGCCACCCTCGACGACGACGCTGGTGATCGTCAATTCACCGGCGCGGCGCAAATTATCGGCGCGGCCTATTTGCGTGCGCAATGTCTTCGCCACCGCTGGACCGGTGTTTAGGAAATCCACATAGACGCAGCGCTCGACCTGATGTCCCGGCGCCATGACCTGTTTCATATGATCATCTTCGCGCGCCCAACCGATCTTCCAATCGCCCAGCTCACGAATGCGGATCGGCGCTTCTTCGCACAAGACCGCCGCCAGCTCCTCGTTACAAAGGCCACGTCCCGCGTCGAGCGTATCGCGTAAATGATGGGTCCAATGGTCAGGTTCCTGCTCGCCGACCGCCGCCGCGACGGTCATCTGCGCCATGATGGTGGCGCCGCCCCGTCCAATCAGGCTTTTGTCGACCAGCACCGTATCGGCGCCATTGCGGGCCGCAGCAATCGCCGCATACATACCGGCCGCACCGGCACCAACCACGAGAACGTCTGTCACTACATCAGCTGTCATCGTCTCAATCTAATTCCTCTACAATGGCCCGTATCTTCACGCGCCGTTGGTCAGGTGGAAAATCGCCGGCACCCCGATGGATCGTCGACCGCTGGTCCCACATCAGCACATCGCCGACGGACCACTCATGAGTATAAGTGTTCTCCGGACGGGTCGCATGAACCATCAAGTTTTGCAAGAGGTCGAAACTTTCCGAAGGTTCCATCTCACGGAAGCGCCGCGTGTGGGTCTCGTTCAGATAGAGGTGTTTGCGCCCAGTCGACGGATGCACGGTGACAATGGGATGCACCGCGTCGTTGGATTTCTCCTCCTGGTCGTCATCGAGGGCATTTTCGTACATCGTGCCACCGGGCCCCGCACCGTGGCGATGCAATCCAGTCAAGGTCGCCGCCCGCACCTGCATGTCCGCATCCAACGTGTCATAGGCATTGCACATATCGGCGAAAATCGTCGCACCACCTTGGGAGGGCACCTCAAAGGCGTGCAGAATACCGAGCTCCGGCGGGTCTTGGGTATAACTGCCGTCGGAATGCCACGTGGTCGCGCGTATATTACCGAACGCGTCAATGGAGCCGTCCTCCGCGACATTGGTCAACCATGAGAGATCGGGAAACTCCTGATGCCGGTATTTCCGCAAGACATGTTCCTGCAATGGCCCAAATACACGGGCAAATGCGCGGAAGGCCGCGATCTCCAATGCGTCGCCAGAGAAGACGAGTACTTTATACTTGCCGATGGCGTCCAACACGGCAGCACGAACCTCAAGCGACAGCGCCGCGCTCAGGTCCAGTCCTTCAACGCGCGCGGCGATGGTCTCTCCAAGAGGGGTGATCGAAATACCGGTCATGGCTTGCCCTCCGATACGTGAAACGCCGTCTTCGAGAACCGACCGTTAGAGACTCAATCCACGATCGGGGAAATTTTATCGCCGTTCACTAGGAACCGTCCCGAACCGTAACCCGCCGCTTCCGGGATCATCATAATACGATGCGCATCGCCGTCGACTTCCTTACTCCTCGGTAGGACGGTCACGATCTCGCGCCCGGCGGTCACTTCCATGGCGGCTTCAACGGTTGCATTCACCTCCAATAGCTCAAGGTTGAGGCGCGTCGGGAACATCACGTTACGCTCGCCCTTCTCCCCCGCTTCGACGGCGCTTGGCGGGCGGACCCACACGGACTGCACGGATTCGTTGCCGTCGTGCACCGCGTGTTGGCGCCGCGGCATGCGCGCCAAGAAGAAATGCGTGTCGAATCGCTTCGGTCGCCCTTCCGGCGTGATCCAATGCGCGAAATACGCCATCCGATCGCAACAAAGGATCAAATCCTCTTTCTCAATGATTTCGCCCCAACCCACATCACCCTTATTCAAGGCCACGTGATACTTATCGTAGAAGGCCGCCGCTTCATCCCCTTCAAGCACGGTCTCCACACTGGTATGACGGGCCAGCACGACACCGCATTCCTCAAAGGTTTCGCGCACACCGGCAATCCGCAGCGCCGCTTCATCCTTGGATAGCCCCGCGACACCGTCGCAACGGGCAATGAGAGCGTCATCCGTGTCTTCCGGATCCACCAAACCGCCCGGGAAGACCAAGGCGGAGGCGAAATGCATCCGACTATTACGTTCGACCATGAAGACCTCGATACCTTCATCGCCGTCTCGAATGAGCAGGACGGTGGCGGCGGGTACCGGGATGGCCGGTTTCTTGTTTTCGTCTGGCATGGAACCTCTCTGAGAGTTTCTCTAAAGCTAATTCGCTGCCCGGCGGTTGCAAGCATTGTGGGCCTGTAGACTTCAATCGGACGTGCTATGTCTATCGACAAACATAATTTCAACGGAATGACGACATGCCGAACGAATCGACGCCGCTGACGCAGGCGCATCTTACGACCAGCGAGACCATCGAAACCCTGCTGCAGCGCCGCAGCATACGGAAGTACAATGACGAACCGGTGACGGACGAGCAGGTCGACGCCATTCTGCGCGCCGCCTTTCGCGCGCCGACCTCGTCCAATATTCAATCCTACAGTGTGATTACGGTCCGCGATCCAGAGACGAAGCAGAAACTGTCGGTACCGACCGGGAACCAAAAGCACATCATCGATTGCCCGGTCTTCCTGGCATTCTGTGCCGACCTCACGCGGCTCGAACACGTGCTACAAGGGCACGGACACACGCTCGAGGACAATAATATGGAGATCGGCTTGGTCTCCTCCATCGACGCCTCATTGGTCGGTATGTCCGCCTATCTCGCCGCCGAATCGCTCGGCATCAAGGGCGTGATGATCGGCGCCGTGCGGAACGACGCGGTCAAGATCGCAGAAATACTGGGCCTGCCCAAATTCGTCTATTGCGTCTTCGGTATGTGCTTGGGCTATCCCGACGAGCTACCGGCGCAAAAACCGCGCATGCAGCAGGATTTGGTCGTGCATCGCGAACGGTTCGACCCGGCGCAATCCGCCGCCGCCGTCGAAGCCTACGACCCAGCGCTCAAAGAGCACTACGAGGCCATCGGCAAGGAGACCACCCCGGATTCCTGGAGCCACGACATGGATAAGAAGTTCAGTCCGCAACTGCGCGAAGGCCTGCGCGAACAGCTGAAAAAACAGGGCTTCGATTTTAGGTAAAGAATTGCTGTCTAATCGCCCAGGCAGCTAGATGACGGATAACGATTTCACCTCCCAGTTCCCCGGCCGCGGAGCCGGGGTCCAGCGCCCTCGGTACGTCATGCTCGCTAGGTCCCGGATCGCTTCCCGTCCGGGAAACGATGTCAGGAATTTCCTTCTCGGTTCAACTCGGCATTGCTGCGGTCACGGTGATCTCGAAAAACGCTCCCTGCTGCAGAGGTGCCCCGATACAGGTCCGTATGGGAAGCCGTCCCGGCGTGAGCCAGGCGGTCCAGGCGTCGTTGAAGGCCGCGACGTCTCGTTCGACATCCGTCATGTGAATTAAGGCTGTGAGAAGCCTCGACTTGTCAGTCCCCGCCGCCGCCAGATGCCCATCTATCACGGCTAACGCTTGGCTGGTCTGCTCGGCGATGGAAAGTGTGTTGTCCGAGGGCACGATTCCCGCAACGTAAGCAACGCCATTCCAAACGGTTACGTCGGATCGGTGCTTTAGGTTCTTGGGATTGATGTATTGGGGATCCATGTGTCGTTCTCCCTTTTTTACTCGAAACAGTAATTAAAATGCCGGTCGCGCTACGTGGACTTCCCACTGAACGGCAATCGGCCGAATTGGCCAAGCGTGGTGGGCCCCCTCGCATGGCTCGAGGCGGCGCCGAGTTCGACGAATCCCGAGATTGCATCCGGCGTACAGTGGTCGGCAACGAACCGGAAACCAACGAAACACCCCTCGACCATGTGGAGCACCTGCAGATCGAAACCGGTGGCCGTCATAGAGCCGGTCGCCTCTCCCTCACCGTAAGGCGTCTTGTGCACGCCGGCCAGCTCATCGCCCTGCCTGTTCAAAGCCAAGACATGTCGTTCAGGTCCGGTCGCAAAATCGATTGTGATAGCCCATTCTCCCGAGACGTCACTTTCAATTAAGCGATTATCGGACATGTCCGGGCGCGATTGCGTCAACGCTTCGAACAGCGCATCGGCGACGAGTACCGAATCCTCATCGCTGAGCGCGAAGGGGTTGATCATGCTGGATTTGTCGGTGCCGCCGAAGTCGTCGATCAAGATGCGGGGACTTCTCGATAGAAGTTCTGCTCGCAGCTCGACATAAGTCAGGTCCGGCTGGCACTCGGACCAATCGACCTGCAGGCGGGGAATACCGCCCGCCAGCTCGTACATCTCGAGCTTTAGCGCATTGATCGGCTGTAGTCGGTCCCTCACCGTATCCAGCCTTTCCCGCCAACGCTGCTGCTCGGCCGCGTGATCGTGTGCGAACCAGCGCTCAACGGCGGCTATGGCTCCCACGATCTGTTCCTTGCCGATCTTCATGACACGGCCGAAGCTGTGATGCGGCGGGCCGTTGTACCATGCCGCTTGAACCAGCGGCTTGCGGCCAAGCAACAATCCCGATGCCGCGGGCCCGCGCATCAACTTACTAACACTGTAGACGACCAGATCGGCGCCGTGCGATGTCCAGTATTCGGGAAAGGTCAGCGGCTCGGACGCCGCATCCACGATGATCGGAACGTTAGCGGCGCTGGCCTCCGGCTGGATCTGGTCGAACTTCATCGTCGCATCCGCATCGCGCTCCGCCAGCAATAAGATGGCCACGACATTATGTGCCTTAATCGCGGCTTTCAGTCCGGCGACGTCTTCGACCTCAACGATCTCCGCACCCACGAGGCGCACACCCTGATCATACGCAAATCGCTCACCCTTCCGTGTCAGAACGACCCGCTGCTCACCGTTGAACAGGCCCGGGAGGCGCAACATGCGGAGAGGATCGTTCGCCGCGACGCAGGCCGCCGCCCCCAACGAAAGCCCGGTGGCGGATCCGGCAGTCACAACGCCCCATTCTGCCCCCGTCAGCTCGGCAAGGCGTTGGCCGACGGCTTCAGCCAGCTCTTCCAAAATCACATGGTGATGCGACGCACTCTCCATTGCGTCCCGCACTGGATCGCTCATCGTGCTGTTGCCGTAGACGGAACGCGACGAGCCGCAATTGACGATTGGCTCCACACCGAGACGCCGATAGACGGACGCATGTTCATGTTTCGAGTTTTGGTTCGTGTTCGTCATGGCTCTTGCCTGCCTTTATCGGGTCGTTAGCGTTGAAACCGCTCAGGGTCGAAGGGTGACAAGTCGAACGGTGGAGGTCTCCCCGCCACGATATCCGCTGCGAGCTTGCCCGTCATGCCGCCTAGCGTCAGGCCAGAATGGTTGTGCCCGAAGGCGAAGTATACATTCGGATAGGTTTCCGATCGGCCGATCACGGGAAGACTGTCAGGCGTAGAAGGTCTATGCCCCATCCATTTCGTTTGCCCCGTATCGGCCAACCCGGGCAACAGATGCTTCGCCAATGGGACGAGCCGCTCTGCCCTTGGATAATTCGGCGGGGCGCCGACTTTGGCGAGTTCAGCCGTACCAACCACCCGGACACCGTCATCGATCGGAGCCAAAGCGAACCAATGGTCGCCGGAAATCACGGCGCGATTTAGGACGACACCCGGGTTGGGTAAATTCACGTGATAACCGCGCTCGGAATCCAAATTGACGCGAAGGCCGAATTTCTCCGCAAAGGGTTTCGAGAATGCACCAAATGCCAGCACGACCTTTTCCGCCGAGAGGATACCATTGTCCGTCGTGATTTTCGCGGAACCGTCCGCTTCCATCGAGAGGTCTTCAACACTGGCCTTCACGAAGCTTCCGCCATTCGCGACGAAATGCTGAGCCAGTGCGTCCACAAACCGGAAAGGGTTCGTAGTTTGATAACAACCCGGCAGGAAGACACCGTGCTTAATCGATCGCACCAATCCGGGCTCGAGTTGCCGGACCCCATCGGCATCAAGGACCTCCACATCCACGCCATTGGCACGACGTATGTCGAAATTCTTTTGCGCATCTTTGAAAGCCGCATCGCTTTCGAAGACGTGCAACTCTCCGCTGGGTTTAACCAGTGGCTGAATATTGGCCGCATCGATCAGCGGCTTGTAGGCCTCATAAGATCCGGGCACGAGGCTCGCCAGAGCGCCGATATTCTTCGCAAACCGATCCGCCCTAGCCTCAACGAGAAACCTCAGCAAGTAAGGCGCCAAAGACCCGAGATACCGCCATTGGATGAACAATGGTTGGCTCCGATCGAGCAACATCCGGGGCACTTTCCTGGCAATACCGGGGACGGCAACCGGGACGACGCTCGCACATTGAATCAGACCGGCGTTGCCGAACGAGCATCCACTGCCAGGTTGGTCCCGATCTATCAGGCGTACGTCATGGCCGTCCCGCTGAAGGTAAAGAGCGATGCTTACGCCGATCGCCCCTGCACCGAGCACGGTTATTTTGTCGCCACTCATCCTCGTATCTACCTCTCGGCCAAGGGAGAGAATCCGCTGCTTTGAGCATCTTACAGATAAATAGTTAGTGCGTTTCTCGCAGGCGGATATGAACTCCCGCACACTCTCTTAGAGCACGACCGTTCCCGCAGGATCCCGGATCGCTAAAGCGCCCAGGAAACAAATTTGGTTACGCCGCGAGATCGCCACTGCGGCCGGATTTCGCTTCCAGAAAGCGTTTTACTTCCGGATTCTCGGCATCCTGCAGTTCCGACGTGGCGCCCTGCCAGGCGATCTGGCCTTCGTGCAACATCGCCATCTTGTTCGATATCCGTTGCGCCCCGGTCATATCGCTGGTGATGACAAAGGACGTTGCCCCCAATTCATGTACACTTTTCAGAATCATGTCGTAGATGATGTTGCACATAATCGGGTCGAGACCCGCCGTCGGCTCGTCCAGAAACAGCACTTCCGGATTGGTCGCGATGGCCCGCGCCAAGCCGACACGCTTCTGCATGCCACCCGACAGCTCCGCTGGATAGAGGTCGCCCACTTCCGGCCCCAGGTTCACGATGGCGAGCTTATCCGCCGCCAACTCACGCGCCTGCGCTTCCGAAATCGCACCCAACTGCAACTGCTTGAAGGCGATATTCTGCCAAACCGTCATGCCGTCGAAGAGACCGCCATATTGGAACAACATCCCAAACCGGTCGTCGAAGGCGCGGCGCTCCGCGCCCCGCATCCGTCGTACGTCCTTGCCTTCGATCTCAACGGTCCCGTTGTCGGGGCGCAGCAGCCCGATCATCGTCTTCAGCAACAGCGACTTCCCGCTGCCGGAGCTGCCGATCAACACCATCGAATCACCACGCGACAGTTCCAGGTCGACGCCCGTCAGGACGTCGAGCGCACCGAAGCTTTTGGTGACACCTGACAGCTTAATCATAAAAGCCCCACATATTCCCTGCCCTATCAATAGCGGAATTCTCTAACATCGCCAATCTCAAGCAGGAATATGAGTGGTTGTGACGTCAGCGAGGGTTTTCTCATTACCGCCGGTCACGACGGTACGGATCACGGTGACCCGCCGCCCGCAACGCATGACCCGTGATTCCGCCGTCAGCACGCCTTCCGATTGATTGCCGAGCATGGTCGAGTGCAAGTCAATCAGCACCATGAAGGCATCCGGATTCGGTCCGTCGTTATTCGCCCGATTCGCCATGAAGGTCGCACAATTGTCCGCGAGACTAAGGATCGCCCCGCTGTGGACGACGCCGGTCGGGGTTTTGTGGTCCTCCCGGATCGTGAGTCGCGCCACCACCCGCTCGGCGCTGTCCTCGACAGTCTCGATCCCAAGCAGATCGGCGAGCGGGCAATTCTCAGTCATGAAAGACTCCGTCAGTTTCCGATCAATAAGGGCGCGCCGGATTCTTCCGCCACTTCGCGCACTTCCTTCACCAAGGTATCAGTCATCGGAATGCCGTCCGCCACCCGAATCTTGCGGGCCTCGTGTTCGGGATCGCCCGGTACCAACACTGGTTGCGCCGGATCGATAGGCGGTGTCTCCCGCATCCAGTCCATCAGCGCATCCATTTGCGCTTCGAACGCGCCCTCCTCGCGGAACGCATCCGGATCGATGGCAAGACAGAAATGCCCGATATTCATGGTCTCACCCTTTTCCCGCGTCATCACATCCGTGGCGCCGGTGTAAGAGCCGGAGAGCACGCTGCACAGCACTTCGACGACAAGACCGAGGCCGTAACCCTTGTGTGAGCCGAGCTCACGCGAACCGCCGACCGGCGAGAGTTTCTTCGGCACCGCGTTGAGGGCCGCAACCGGGTCGGTCGTGGGATTACCGTCTTGGTCTGACGCCCAACCTAGCGGGATTTCTTTGCCCGCACGCCGCGCGATATTGAGCTTTCCGACGGCCACCGTGCTGGTCGCCATGTCGAGCGAGAAATGCTCGTTCTTGATCCCCGGGGCCGCAACCGCGATGGGGTTGGTGCTGAAACGCGGCTCTTTAGCAAAGGTCGGCAGCACCGCCGGTTGGCTGGAACCGGTCATGCACATCCCAATCATGCCCCGGTCCGCTGCCATGGTGGAGTAGACCCCGGCAGCACCGTAATGATTGGAGCGCCGCACGGTCACCACGCCAACGCCGAATTGCTTGGCCTTGTCGCAGGCCATCTCCATCGCTTTCGTGGTCGAGTAATGGCCGAGCGCGTTCCCGGCATCAAGGAGCGCGGTTGCCGCGAAATCGCGCACCACGGTCAGCTCGCCCTTGGGCTGAACGATGCCTTGCTTGCGGCGCAAATTATACGTCGGCAGCATCCCGGCACCATGCGAATCGATGCCGCGTAAATCGGCCTCAATCATGTTGCGCACCGTCACCTCGATCACCTCGTCACTCATGCCCCAAGCACGGTAGATTTCGGTGATCTGCTTGCTCAATGTCTCAGCGGATACGGTAAGAATAACGGCCTCCCTCGAATAGGTTTAGATAACTGGACGGCGCAGAGGCGCGGCCCAATTCTGATATAGCGGATTTGCCGCCGGCTTCGAGGCTCAAGCATGCATAACCTGACCGCCTTTATTCGATTTCATTCGACTCAGCGCCCAGACGCTGTCGCGGTCGTCTATGATGGTCGGCACATTACCTATGCTGAGCTGCTGGACCGAGGCATTGCGGCGGCGGGATGGCTACGCGCGCAAGGCGTCGAGGCGGAAGACATTGTCGCCTTAGTGATGAAGAACAGCGCCGGCTTCCTCGACCTGATGCTGGGGGCGAGCCACATCGGTGCCGTACTGCTGCCGATCAACTACCGCCTTGCCGCACCCGAAGTCGCCTATATCCACGACCATGCGGGGGTAAAACTACTGCTGGCGGACGAGGAGTTGGCCGAGCTAAGCGAGGGCCTGCCCAATGTGCGCACGATCAACGCCGCCGCACAGACGGACATTCGCGCGTTGGCGATCGGCGGAGATCGCCCGGACATGGTGCGCCGCACCGGCAGCGATCTCTACCGTCTGATTTATACCTCCGGCACGACAGACCGCCCGAAAGGCGTCATCCATCGCTACGATAATTTCTATTGGAAAGCGATGGATCAATCCGTGGCCTTGCAGCAATCGGCACAGGATAAGCTGCTGGTGGTGGGTCCGATGTATCATGTGGGCGGTATCGATCTGCCGGGCATCGGTGTCTTGTGGATGGGCGGCACACTGGTCATCCACCGCGATTTTGAGCCGGAAGCCGCCCTTGCGGCAATTCAGGACGAGGGCATCACCGGGGTCTGGTTTGCGCCGGTCATGACCAACATGATTCTGAACCACCCAGCGCGCGACAACTACGATGTCTCCAGCCTGAAATGGTGCATCGGCGGCGGCGAGCGCACACCCGAAACCCGCATTCGAGAATTTACCGAATTCTTCAGTCGGTCACGCTATATCGATGCCTACGGCCTGACTGAGAGTGTCGGTGGCGATACCCTGATGGAAGCAGGGATGGAGATCGAGAAGATCGGCTCCACCGGCCGCGCCATCCTGCATGTGGAAGTCGACATCCGCGACGATGACGGTCGCTCCATGCCTTCTGGCACCGACGGCGAGATTTGCCTGCGCGGCCCGAAAATTACCGAAGGATATTGGCGAGACCCGGAGCGCACCGCCGCCGCCTTCCATCCCGACGATTGGTTCCGCACCGGCGATGTCGGTCACCTCGATACCGATGGATTTCTGTTCCTGACCGACCGCAAGAAAGACATGATCATCTCCGGCGGTGAAAACATTGCGTCCTCCGAGGTCGAGCGCATCGTCTATCAAATGGAGGAGGTGCTGGAAGCCGCCATCATCGCCTTGCCCGATGCCCAATGGGGCGAACGTGTCGCCGCCGTCGTTGTACCAAAACCGGGTGCAACCATCGATCAGACAACGCTCGACACCCATTGTCGGGCCCATCTCGCCGGTTTCAAATGCCCGAAGGAACTGCATGTGATGGAAGAGCTACCGCGCAATCCATCGGGCAAAGTGCTGAAGCGTGTACTGCGGGAGCAGCTCGGCAACTAACCCGTTTCCCGGACGCGCAGCGAGCCGGGACCCAGTTCACATATGCCCATGCCGGGAAAGACTGGATCCCGGATAACGCTAACGCATTTCCGGGAAACGAACGGGCTTCGCAATTACAATTCGCACCTGACATTCGCAATCCCCACACCTACCTCCCTCCTAACATCAAACGAAAAGGCAACGCCATGCAGCAGGGAGAAGTCGGGTTCACGCGGATGGAGAAAGTTATCTTCGGGCAATCCGCCGCGGAGGCTGTTCAAACCGAGGCTCAGCGTATCGGCGCGGAGCGGGTGTTTCTGCTGGTAAGTGGGACTTTGAACCGGGAGACCGACGAGGTCGAGAAACTGCGCCAAGCGCTCGGTAATAAATATTGCGGGACCCACGATCACATGCCCGCCCACACCCCGCGCGAAGCGGTCGTCGCCTGCGCCAATGCGATGCGCGAGGCCAAGGGCGATCTACTCGTCAGTCTCGGCGGCGGCTCGACGACGGATGGGGGCAAGGCGGTGACCATCTGCTTGAAACACGGCATCAGCGACATCGACGGCATGGAAGCGTATCGCACCGTCGTCGATGAAAACGGCAAGCGCCACTTCCCGGAATATGGCGCCCCCGATGTGCGCCAGATCGTCGTCCCCACCACGCTCTCGGCGGGCGAGTTCAACGCCCGCGCGGGGGTGACCAACAGCGCGCTACGCCTCAAGCAAAGTTTCGTGCATCCGGGGATCATCCCGATCTCGGTCATCCTCGACCCGGCGGTGACGGTGCCGACACCGGAATGGTTGTTCCTCTCGACCGGCATCCGTGCCGTGGATCACGCGGTGGAGACTTATCTCTCCATCGATGCCAACGCCTATTATGACGGTGCCTGTCTGCAAGCACTGCGCCTGCTCGGCGAGGGTCTGCCGCGCGTGAAAGCCGACCCCGGCGATCTCGACGCAAGGCTGAAATGCCTGATGGGGGCTTGGATGTCGATGACCGGCATCATCGCGGGCGCCCGCCTC
This sequence comes from Alphaproteobacteria bacterium, assembly GCA_049601975.1. Lineage (GTDB taxonomy): Bacteria > Pseudomonadota > Alphaproteobacteria > UBA8366 > UBA8366 > UBA6544. Next base: position 18,629 of record JBMYRC010000049.1, read on the forward strand.
GGCGCCAGCCACGCCATCGGTCACATTCTCGGCGGCAGCGCCGGCGTCCCTCACGGCCACACCAGCTGCATCATGTTACCCTATGTGCTGGAATGGAACGCCGCGGTGAACGGCGAGCGCCAGAAAGAGATCGCGACGGCCATGGGCCACGCGGGCACCCCGGCCTCAGAAGTGCTCGACAGTTTCATCCGCAATCTGGACATGCCCCGCTCCATCCGCGAGACCGGCGTCGAGGAAAGCGACCTGCCGCGCTTGGCCGAGAACTGCATGCTCGACGATTGGACGTTCAGCAACCCAAGGCCAATCAAAACGCCGGACGAGGTAATGGAGATATTGCGGTTGGCTTATTAGCTCTCCTCGATCAATTCCCAAGCCGGTTTCTGGTCCGGGCGGAAGGTGCGCCGCCAGGCCTCCATGCCGAGCAGGAGCGACGTCGTCCCGCCGAGGATGAAACCCAACGTCGCGACCTCGAAGAATTCTTCCTCGCTCACACCTGCTTTCACACCGGCGACCATGTGCGCCCTGATGTGGTCGGGGTTGGCGTTTCGGGCGATGTCGACGGCGACGTGGACGATCTGTTTTGTTTTCTTGTCCAGATGGCGTTCCTTGATATTCGCGAATTCAAGCCAGCGCTGGTAGTGCTGCATATACTCCTGGTCGGCCCCGTGCATGATCTCGTGCACACCGAGGTGAAAGCCACGGCTTTCATGGGCGCGGGCCAATAGGTCGTCTCCGGTCTCTTCAACTTGTGTGTCGTCCGCCATTTCTCATTCCTCCGCTGTGGGTTTGCTTTCAAGGAAGCCTAGTTCAATTCTCATTCCAGCGAAGGCGGGACGTGCAATAGGAGAGAGCATCATGGCGGGACGGGTCGATTTAGCGTCGGAAGAACAGGCGAAGGCCATCGCGCGGGCCATTGGCGCGCCGGAGGTCATGGCGACACGGAATGCGTTTCGCACACTCGCCAATTCTCCGACCATGGCAGAGGGCGTGTTCACCCATCTCACCACCTTGCTCAACAAGAACACGTTCGAAACACGGCTGCGCGAATTGGCGATCATGCGGATCGGCTGGGTCACCGGCTCCGAATATGAATGGACGCAGCATTGGCGGGTCGCCACCACGGCGGGTGTGCCGGAGGAGGACATCCTGGCGGTGCGGGATTGGCAAAACGCGGACCGGCTGATCGATGCCGACCGGGCGATCCTTCAGGCGGTGGACGAGATGTTGGACGGCGGCAAGATTTCCGATCCAACCTGGGCTGAGTGTTGCAAGCATGTCCCCACCGATGGGGAACGGGTCGAGATGGTTGTCTGCATCGCCAATTGGATCATGTTCTCGAACTTGCTGCGCACATTGGAGATTCCGGTGGAGGACGGCGTGATGTCCTGGCCGCCGGACGGACGGGTGCCGGAGAGTGCGGCGGCAATCCGGAATTAGGGCCTGAGTTTTACATGCAGGAGCCGTGACACTTGGTGTTGCTCTGGCACTACTTCCGGGTTCGGGACAAGCCCGCCCCGGAATGACCAATGAGAGGTCCCCTACAACACCTGCTTGATCACGTAGAGCGTCACCCCCGCGCCCGCGACTTCAACCGCGACCATAAACATCAACAAGGTGTAACGGTGGACGTTGCCTTCACGGTGGGATTTAACGTCGCGGATTTTGCGGTAGAGCGAGGAGAAGTGTTTCTCGAGCTCAACGATCCTAGAAATTTCATTGTATTGCCATGACTGATAGAGCGTCAGCACGAAAATCACCCCACCCGCGAGGATGATCGTCGCCACGCCGACGATATTGGCGAGTTCATCGCTCGGCTTGCCGAACATCACCACAGCGACGAACACGGCCATGACGATCAGCGACGAGCCGACGGAGCGCCACTGTATGTTCTTCGCGAAGAGGACAGCTTCCGCCGACCGGTCAAACATCAAACGCAGCTCGTGATGGGTTAAATCATCGAGCTCCGAGGGCGTATTCTCGAAAGGTTTTTCGTCGTCTTTCGACTGCTCGTCCGTCTCAGGTTTCTTCGCCATGAACGCATCCTTCACGCTGCCGGTATACTAATTTTAACCCTAGTCGCTTGAATCATATCATAAAACGCAACGGGCGGAGACAAATTTTGCGCCACGTTGCGGGCGCTTCGTCCGGCTCTATCTTTCTGTAGAGAGGGAGACGACACTATGGCAAATTACGACGTGGCCGCGATTGACGCGGTGGTGAATATCTACAACGCGGAGGCGCTGACCCACCGCCCAGATTGGAAAGACGGGTTTTTCGGCGACAAGATCGGCGCCGATGCCAAGACCGTGCAAGGGGTCGAGATCGACGAAATGTTGCGCCGCATGGATGCCGCCGGGATTGAACGCGGTTTTCTGATCGCGACGAAATGTGGGCCGCTCGGCCATCCGTCTTGCTATCACCTACCGCTCGAAGTGGTGAACAAAGCGGTCAAACAACATCCGGACAGGTTCTTCGCGATGTACGGCGTCGACCCGACCCAGGGCATGAAAGCCGTCCACGAGCTGCAACATGTGGTCGAGGAGTACGGCTATATCGGCGCACACGGCTATCCCCACTGGTTCGAGCTGCCGTTGGATCATGCGCGTTGGTATCCGATCTATTCGAAATGCTGCGAGCTGGATATCCCGATCCAGCATCAGATCGGCCAGTCTCTTGTCTATTCCGCCGACTACCCAGTGCGCTCGGTCGGGCAACCGATCACCATGGACGGGGTCGCCTGCGATTTTCCCGAACTAAAGTTGGTCGGAATCCATGTGGGCATTCCGTGGGCCGACGAGGCCATCGCCATGGCGTGGAAACATAAGAACGTCTATTTGGGCTCCGACGCGCACGGGCCGAAACACTGGCCCGCCAGCTTCGTCAATTACATCAATACCTACGGCCAGGATAAGGTCATTTTCGGCACTGATTTCCCGGTGCTGGATTTCGAGCGCACACGGCGCGAGATCGAAGAACTGAAACTGCGCGAAGTGCCGAAACGAAAATTCCTCCGCGACAACGTCATCAAGCTCTACAAGCTCGATGAACGCGGCGTTTCATTCTCCAGCTAGAAGAGATCCAATATGAGCAATTATCGCCTGACCGACGAGCAACGCCAGTTGAAGGAAGCCGCACGCCGATTCGCCGAAGACCAACTCCGCCCGATCGCGCTTGAGGTCGAAGCGCGGGGTGGTGAGCTGTCTCGCGAGACCTTGAAACTGATGGCGGAGAACGGCTATGTCGGCCTCGACATTCCGCCGGAATATGGTGGGCTCGGCCTCGACACGTTGTCCTGCGCGATCATTCTCGAGGAAATATCCTCCGCTTGGTTTTCGGCCGCGACCCATTCGATGACCTTGCTGACCGGACCGCTGCTCGCCTTCGGGACGGAGGAACAAAAGCAAAAATATTTGCCGGGCATCGCCAGCGGCGACATCATCAACGCCTTCGCGCTGACCGAGCCGGACGCGGGCTCCGACGCCTCATCGATCCAGACCTTCGCGCGCCAGGATGGCGATGACTGGATCATCAACGGTCGCAAGATATACATCACCAACGGGGCCCGGGCGGATCTCATCGTGTTGTTCGCGCGGACCGAAAAGGACGCGCCGCGCGGCGGCGGCATCACTCTCTTCCTGATCGAGAAGGGCACGCCCGGGTTTTCCGTCGGGCAAAAGTTCGACATGCTGGCGCATACCGCCAATCCTGTCGCGGAACTGGTGTTCGACGATTGTCGGGTCCCGAGCTCTTGTATTCTGGGAGAGCCCGGCGGCGGCTTCAGTTATATGCAAGTGGGGTTTGCGAAAGCCCGCGCGGCCTATGGCGCGCGCTGCGCCGGGGTGGCGCAGGCAGCGCTCAACTACGCGCTTGATTACATGCAGACGCGGGAGCAGTTCGGCCAACCGCTCTCCTCATTCCAGGCGTTGCGCTTTCGCGCGGCGGAGCTTTACGCGCGGATCGAGGCAGCGCGGCAATTGTCCTATCATGCTTGCGCCCTGGCCGAAGCCGGGACGGACGACGCACCGGTCGCCGCTTCCATGGCGAAACTTTTCGGCGGCGAGGTCAGCACCAAGGTGACCGAGCAATGCATCCAGTTCCTCGGCGGCCACGGCCTCAACAAGGATCACCCGGTGGAGCGTTTCTACCGAGAGACCAAACTGTTCCAGGTTGGGGACGGGTCGAGCGAAATGCTGAGCCTGCTGATCTCGCGGCACCTGAACAAGCAGGCACAAGGCGGTATGCACGCGCGCCTCGCGAGCGACTGAGGAAACTCCCCCACCATAGCCCTCATCCAGAGCCTGTCGAAGGATGGGGGCATTGCGAAGTTTGTCGGCCCGACTAAACTCTCCTCACTCCCAAGAAGAGGATCGAGCACAATGAACGCGCATGGCACCGAACACGATCTCAGCCCTCAAGGGGACGGCGCTCACGTTGTCGGCGACACGGGACCGGAACTGTGGCTCCGCACCATCCCCGACGCCTTTAAGAAGACGGCCAGTCAGTTTCCCGACCGTGAAGCTGCCGTCTTTCCGGAACAAGGTGTGCGCTGGAGTTGGGCCGAGCTCGACCGCGAAGTGGATGCCCTTGCCCTTGGCTTGCTGAAACTTGGCCTTGCGAAGGGAGATCGGGTCGGCATCTGGGCGCCGAACCGCTACGAATGGCTGCTCACACAATTCGCCACCGCGCGCATCGGCTTGATTCTGGTGACCATCAACCCCGCCTACCGAGTGACGGAAGTCGAGTATGTCCTCAACAAGGTCGGCTGTGCCGCATTGGTAACAGCGGCGCATTTCAAGTCGAGCGATTATGTCGGCATGTTGCAGGAGTTAGCGCCGGAGTTGGCGGAGTGTGCGCCGGGCGCACTTTCCGCCGCAAAACTTCCGACCCTAAAGACCATCATCCGGGCCGGCAGCGACGCCACACCAGGTATGTTCAATTTCGATGCGGTGGTCGATACGGGTCGCGATGGTGAGACGGCGACACTCGATGCGATCTCGGCGACCCTCGAGCCCGACGAGGCGATCAACATCCAATTCACCTCCGGCACTACCGGCGCCCCGAAAGGTGCAACGCTCAGCCATATCAACATCGTCAATAATGGCCGCTTCGTCGTCGGCGCCCAAAACTTGGGGCCTGACGATCGGCTCTGTATTCCAGTACCGCTCTACCATTGTTTCGGCATGGTGATGGGGAGCCTAGGCTGCGTTGCCACCGGCTCAACCATGGTGTTTCCGTCCGAAGGCTTCGACCCGGACTCGTGTCTCAAGGCGATCTCGGGCGAAAAATGCACCTCGGTCTACGGCGTGCCGACCATGTTCGTCGGCATGTTGCAGCACCCGGAATTCAAGAGCTTCGATTTCTCGGCACTCCGCACCGGTATCATGGCGGGCGCCCCCTGCCCGATCGAGGTGATGAAGCAATGCGTCTCGGATATGAATCTCTCCGACATCACCATCGCCTACGGCATGACGGAAACCAGCCCGGTCTCGTTCCAGACCTCCGACAGCGATCCGTTGGAGCGCCGCGTCTCCACCGTCGGACGCGTCCACCCCCATGTGGAATGCAAGATCGTCGACGAGACCGGCCAAATCGTGGCCCCCGGCGTCCAGGGAGAGCTGTGCACCCGGGGCTATTCGGTGATGAAGGGTTATTGGGACGAGCCGGAGCGCACGGCCGAGGCCATCGATGCCGATGGCTGGATGCATTCGGGCGACCTCGCGGTCATCGACGAAGAGGGCTACGGCAACATTACCGGCCGCGTGAAGGACATGGTGGTGCGCGGCGGCGAGAACGTCTATCCGGCCGAAGTCGAGGAATACCTCTATCGCTACCCTGCCGTCCAAGAGGTACAGGTCTTCGGCATTCCGGACGAGAAATTCGGCGAAGAGGTCTGCGCCTGGATCGTGCTAAAAAGCGGCGAGACCGCGACGGAAGAAGACATTCTCGCGTTCTGCCGGGGCAAGATCGCCCATTACAAAGTACCGCGCCACGTCCGCTTCCAAAGCGCGCTACCAATGACGGTGACCGGCAAACCGCAAAAATTCAAAATGCGCGACGCGATGATGGAAGAGCTCTGTATCGAGGCGATTGAGACGGCGTAAAGCCCGCTCTCAGAAAGCCTCGCGATACAATCCGCCACCTTTCGCGCTATCCTCCTTCCCAACCAACATCAACGGGGAGAATTCCCATGCCGTATGTCTCTTTAACCGGCTCGCCGGATTTGCCGAACGCGCAGCGGGTTCGCTCGCACTGCCCGGAATTGCTCGACGGGTTGAACGCCTTCTACGAGCGCATCTGGTTGAGCGACCGCGTGGACGCCAGCTTGAAGGAGTTGGTCCGGGTGCGCTGTGCCACCGTCAACGGGTGCCATTATTGACTGAACTTCCGCTATGCCGCGGGTCGGCATGCAGGAATGACGGAAGACAAGCTGGCGCGGGTCCAAGACCCCGATGACGAGATTTTCACAGCGGAGGAACGCGCGGTATTACGCTTCGCCTCGGCCATGTCGCAAAACGAGACGGCAGAGGCCGAATCCTTATTCGCCGAAATGCGCCAGTTCTTCGACGAAGCCGCCATTGTCGAAATCGGCATGGCGGTCGCCACGTTGCACGGCATGAATATCTTCAACAACATGTTCGGCATCGAGCCGGAAGACCACCAAATGGTGAGTCGCACGGGGATGCCCGAACAAGCGGCGGCGGAATAGGAAAGAACATGGGCTACGACCTGATCGAGGTGACACCACTGGCGGGCGCGCTCGGCGCGGAAATTTCCGGCGTCGACATGGCGCAACCGCTCGGCAATCAGTTGTTCCAGGAGGTCCACGACGCCTTGATCGAGAACCAGGTGATTTTCTTCCGCGATCAAGACATCACGCCGGCGCAACACGTCGACTTCGCCCGCCAGTTCGGCACCTTACAGGTCCACCCGCTGGTCCCGCATCTGGACAACCATCCGGAAGTGCTGGTGCTGGAGAGCAAGGACGAGAAGCGCAACGCGGCCAATGCCTGGCACAGCGACCTGACCTTCAGCGAAGAGCCCCCGCTCGGCTCGATCCTGCTGGCGCGCACGGTGCCGGAGCGCGGCGGCGATACGATCTGGGCGGATATGTATGCCGCCTATGAGGCACTTTCACCGGCGATGAAACGCTATCTCGAGGGAATGACCGCAATCCATCACGCTGGCGGTGCGCAGTTCGAGAAGACGCACGAGAAAGACGATGCGCGCGGTGGCGAGGTGAAGGAGATCAAACAAGAGATCGCGCCCGCGGAACACCCCATCGTGCGCACCCATCCGGAGACCGGGCGGCAAGCGCTCTACGTCAATTCGATCTTCACCCAGCGCATTCGCGGCGTCACCCGCAAGGAATCCCGCGCGATCCTGGACCACCTCCTCAATCACCTACGCACCCCGGAGTTCACCTGCCGCTTCCATTGGGAACAAAATTCGGTGGCATTCTGGGACAACCGCTGCACACAACACTACGCCATCGCCGACTACGGCGGCGCGCACCGGTTGATGCACCGGGTCACGGTGAACGGCGACAAGCCGGTTTAAGGAAAACCCCCACCCTAACCGCTAGAACGTCGCCGAGCCGCGCACCACGGTGCGGTGCAGGTGCCGCCGTTCTTCATACTTCGCGTAGGGCGCCGACTTGTGCACGAGCGATGGATTGTCCCAAACGACCAAATCCCCGACCCGCCATTTATGCGCATACACAAATCGGCCCTCGGTCGCGAAGTCGAGCAGGCGGAAGATCTCGGCCCGCCCCTCTTCCTCGTCCATCCCTTCGATGTGGGAGGCGTGATTGCCGATATAGAGGGACTTCCGCCCGTTGCCGGGATGGGTGCGGATCAGCGGATGGGTGACCGGCGGTGAAATCCGCTCTTCTTCCTCGGTCGCCGGGCGTGAGCCGGAATTGCGCAGCGATTGCGCCCAGTGATGCACGCATTTAAGCCCGTCGAGCCGCGCCTTCTCGGCCTCGTCCAACGCCGCATAAGCGTGGGTCAGGCTCGCGAACAGGGTCTCGCCGCCTTCCTTCGTGACCTCGATCCCGTGCAGGAACGTCGCCATCGAGGGTAAGGGCATGTAGGACTTGTCCGAATGCCAAGTCGAAGTGCCGTTATACTCCCGCCCCGCTTCCGGCGGCGGCAAGATATTACCGTCCTTATCCAGATTGGTGACCGTGTGAAAGTTCGGCCGGTCATAGCCGCCATCCGCCTGGTTCACATGCATCTCAAGCGGCCCGAATGCTTCCGAGAACGCGATCAACTCATCCGGTGAGAGCGTCTGGTCGCGGAACACGATGACCTGATGTTCGTGAAGGGCCGCGACGATGTCAGCCTGAAGTGCGGCGTCCGGCGGCGTGCGGCAATCGACACCGGAGACTTCAGCACCGAGGAGATCGGAGAGCGGAGTTAGAGTGAGGGGCATAATTCGAGTTCCTGGAAAATCGCACTTATTCGGCAAGCTACATATGGTGGGACAAACTATGGGAATGTCATTTAATTAGGCAATGAAAAGGATTTCAGTGACCGAATTCCGAACTCTTTCCGCAGACACCCCCACCCTAACCCTCCCCCGCTTGCGGGGGAGGGTTAGGGTGGGAACCACTCAATTAAAATGGCGTCCGCCCCGC
>JBMYRC010000050.1:0-26971 GCA_049601975.1 Alphaproteobacteria bacterium
GTGCTGGTCAAGGTCGCACCGACAAAAGCGGCGTCGATCTATCGTTCTCGTGATGCCTCTTGGCACAAAGGCAAATTCCGCGAAGCGCTGCTGGGGCATAACTAATCCCCGGCCGGAATACCCGGCCGAGGATAATACACCTTAAGCTCCTAATGCTTCCGCTAGTTCCGGGAAACTATCGACGACAATGTCGTGGATTGGATTGGGCTCTGGATCGGGTGGGCCTTCTGCTCCCCATTCGTCTGGCCGCCGCACGAAAGCGGTTTTGAAGCCGACGGCCTTGGCGGCGTCGAGATCGAAATTGTGGCAGGCCACCATCAGGATATTACTGACGTCGAGTTGCAGGAACTTGGCGCAGCCCTGATAGGCTTCGGGTAAAATTTTGTACTTGCCGATGGCCTCGCAGGAAATGACCGCATCCCAGCTCAATCCGTTCTTGCGCGCAGTGTCGATGATGATCCGGAAACTGAGGATCGTGAACGACGCGCAGATGAACTTCTCGCGCAGTCTCGGCAATGTCTCTGGAAAGTCCGGCCAGCATTCCAGGTTATGGGCTCGGTCCCACCATATGGCGCGGCGTTCCGCTTCGGTAATAGCGTCGAGGCCATAATCGGCGCAAACATCATCTACGCCCATGCGGTGCGAATCGTCGAAATTATACGTCGGTGGCTCGTTCTCGCCGAGCCGCAGCATCCGGCCGAGAGACTTGCGCCGGAGGTCGTTGGCGACGGCGCCCCAATCCTTCTCCAAACCGTGCTTGGCGCCCGCTTCCGCGAAAGCGGTGCTGAATCCGGTATGCCAGTCCAAGATCGTGCCGCCCGTATCGAAGGTCAGCGCCTTAATACCGTCTAAGCTCATGGTAGAATGTCCCCAATCCAGATTTAAGAATTTCGTTGATGATTTCACGCACCTCGATAAGGCGCAATAAACGCTTCTGTGAAGCAAGATATCTATCCGATGGTCCAACCGCCGTCGACGAGAAGTGACGCGCCGGTGATCATGGCAGCCGCATCGGATGCCAGAAAAACGATAGCGCCCATCAGGTCCTCGACCTGGCCAGTTCGGCCGAGCTTAATCTTCGATAACACCGCGTCGCAGAACTCCGGGTCCTTGAGCATTTCCTTCGCCAGCGGTGTCTCGATGAAAGTGGGTGCGATGCTGTTTACGCGAATTCCGTTGGGGGCGAGCTCCATCGCCAGCGATTTGGTTAGACCCTCAAGCGCCCATTTCGACGAGCAATAGACGGTTCGGAGCGGCCCGCCCACGTGGCCCATTTGCGAGGAGATGTTGATGACTGCCCCCGGTTTTTCCGCCGCGAGAAGACCATCAGTCACCGCCTGCGCCACGAAGTATGCGGCCCGCAGATTTAAGTCGAGAACCGTATCGAAATCTTCCTCAGTTGTCGCTGCCATGGTCTTTGGACGGTTGGTGCCTGCGTTATTAATCAGAATATCGAAAGGGCCACGTTCCGAAATAGCCGCCCGCATTGCAGCGGTTTCCAGAACATCCATAACCAGTGTATCCGCCGTCCCGCCTGCCGCGCGAATAGCTTCGGCGGCTTCTTCGATTTCGGAGCCGGTTCGAGAGATGAGACACACCTCCGAACCGGCTTCACCAAGGGCAGCGGCTGCGGCGAGACCGATACCGCGCCCGGCGCCAGTCACCAAGGCACGTCTACCGTCGAGGCGAAATGACGGCGTTTTCGGCAGGGATATAGTCATAGGGTGCGTTCTCCCCGGATCGTGATCCGGTGCATGACACGACGGTGGCCGTGATAGTCGTTCAACGCCATATGCTGGGTGCATCGATTGTCCCAAAAGGCGAGGGTGCCGACTTTCCAACGCAGACGGCAGGTGAACTCGGGTCGGGATGCATGGGTGCGTAAAAAATCAAGTAATGGACGGCTTTCTTCCGGCGTCATGCCTTCAATGTGCCGTGTAATTCGGTCGTAACAAATATAGAGGGCGGGCTTGCCGGTCTCGCTATGTGGGCGAACCAAGGGGTGTATTGCGGGTTTTGCATGTTTCTCTGGGTCTTTCAGCTTGCCCTTCATTGCCGCCGAGCGGCCCTTCTTCTTGTCGTAGAGATTGAAAGTCTTGAGCTCAGCGATTGCCGCCTTCATGCCGTCCGACAGATTGTCGTAGGCGAGATAGAGGTTGCCGAACATCGTATCGCCGCCTGCCGCCGGGACTTCCTTCGCATACAGCATTGTGCCCATGGAGGGTGTCGGCGTGAACATCTGGTCAGTGTGCCAATTTCCGCCGAAGGTGTGGGTGTCCTCCGGGTTCTTCACGATCTCGATGATTTCCGGATGGTCGGGCAGGCCGGGCATATAAGGGTGGAAATGTGGTTCTCCCCAACGCTTTGCCAAGGCCAGCTGCTGGGCTGGGGTGATGTCTTGGTCGCGGAAAAAGATCATGCCGTGATCGAGCAGGATATTGTGAATTTCCGCGAAGGTATCGTCGTCGACTTCGCGCAGGTCCGCACCGCGTACTTCCGCACCCATCGCGCCCGACAGCGGGATGGCTTCGAGGGTCATTCCGCGGCCTCTGCCTGATCCACACCGATTGTTGGATCGCCCTTGACGGTAATGCGATGCATGACGCGGCGATGATCCGGATAGTCGTCGAGCGCCATATGTAGCAGGCACCGATTATCCCAAATGGCGAGCGTGCCGAGTTCCCAGCGCAGTCGACAGGTAAATTCCGGTCGGGTGGTGTGTTGGAGCAGATACTCGATTAAGGGTCGGCTCTCCTCGCGGGTCATACCGTCGAAATGCCGGGTCGTCCGCATGTCGTTGAGGTAGAGCGCGCGATTACCGGTTTCGGGATGGACGCGAACCAGGGGGTGTGTCGCCAGATCGGCGGGTTTGTCCTGGTCTGGTATTTTCTCAGCCATACGGCGGGACCGTGGTGCCTGTTTGTCATACTGGTTGACTGTGCGCAGACGGCAAGCCATCGCCTTCATCCCGTCGGAAAGTGCCTCATAGGCATGGGTCAAACTGGCGAACAACGTATCGCCACCCACGGGAGGCACTTCCCGCGCGTAGAGCATCGTCGCCATGGCGGGGCTCGGTGTAAAAATCTGGTCCGTGTGCCAATGATCGCCAAAGCGGTTCCGCTCCCCCGCTTCCTTGACGATCTCCATGATCTCCGGCCGTTCAGGCAGGCCATTCAGATAGGGGTGTAGATGAATTTCCCCCCATTGCTCGGCGAAGGCGAGCTGTTCGTCGGGTGTCAGGTTTTGATCGCGAAAACAGATTACGCTATGATCGAGCAACGCTTGGCGGATACCTGCGAACGCGCCGTCTTCAAGTTTCGCTAGATTGACACCCTGAATTTCGGCACCAATGCTGCCGGAAAGTGGTACGATTTTCATCGTCATGCCTCGCTCCTGCTTCACAACCTCATCTTAAGCTGGTCGAAGGATGAGGCTTTCGAAATGCTAAACCGTACCTTCCGCTTTTAACGCCGCGATTTCCTCTTCGGACATTCCCAGCCAATCGTTGAGGATAACTTCGTTATGTTCGCCTAAAAGCGGCGCGGGTTCCACCTTCACGTCATTACCGCTCATACGAACCGGCCAAGCGGGCATCTTCACCTTGCCGCGCGTCGGATGGTCGATCCATTGGAAAATACCACGATCTTCGAAATCCTGATTCTCGCTGAGCTCGAGCGTGTCGTAGATGGCGCCGCAGGGCACGCCGCCGCCGCCGATCGTCTCCATGGCTTCCGACTTGGTGCGCTCCATGGTCCAGGGCTCGAGCATGGCGTTGATTTCTTCCTTATGAGCAAAGCGGTCACGGGCGGTCTCAAAGCGCTCGTCGCCAATGAGGTCTGCGCGGCCGATGACTTCCAGCAATCGGTGCCATTGCCGGTTATTGGCGCGGTTCACATAGATATAGACGTAGTCATTGGAGCCACCGGGCTTACACGGGAATAGACCCATTGGTGCATTGCCGCCCGTGACGACGCCTTCGCCCGCCCGTGCGGACGGTTTGCCCGTCTTCATTGTGTCCGAGATCGCGAGCCGCGCGTATTGCAGCATGGCGTCCTGCATGGCGAGGGTGATGCGCTGGCCCTCGCCGGTCTCACGCTTCTGGTAGAGTGCCCCCAGGATGCTGATCGCCATCAGCATTCCGGTGCCGGTATCGCCCAGCGTGGCACCCGGTTTCAACGGACGTCCGTCCGGCTCGCCGGTGATCGACATGATGCCGCCGGCCGCTTGGCCGATCATATCGAAGGACAGGAAATCGCTATATGGTCCGTCCTCAGCGAAACCCTTCACTTGCGCGTAGATGATCGATGGATTGACCTTCTTAACTTCGTCGTAGCCCAAGCCCAATCGCTCGATTACGCCGGGGGCAAAATTTTCGATCATCACATCGGCCTCGGTGGCCAATTTTTTGACAATCGCCAAGCCTTCCTCAGATTTGAGATCCGCCGTAATGCTTTTCTTATTGGCGTTGAAGATGAGGAAATAATAAGCGTCGGTGACGCCGTCTTCCGACGACGCGAGGCGACCCTGGTCGCCGCCCTTTGGGTTTTCGACCTTTGCTACATCGGCGCCGAGCCAGGCCAATGCCTCCGTACAGGATGGTCCCGCCTCGAACTGTGTGAGGTCTAGAACCTTGATACCCGCCAGTGATCCCTTGCCGTTCGCCGACATGCTTTACTCCTTCAATACGCGCCATTTGGTCAGTTGGTAAAGAAGGTACAAAAGCTAGGACGGAAGGCAATGGGGACTAAATTGCTAATTGTTCTTATCGAAAGGCTCCCAAATGAAAGTTTTACAAACTCTTCCCCAAAACGACCTGAATGATATACCGGCGGCCGCCAAAGCGGCGGAGGATGCCGGGTTCGATATGGTCTGTACGATGGAGAACCGGCACGATCCGTTTCTCTCGCTCGGTGTCGCCGCCGTGACAACCGAGAAGATCATGCTGGGGACGGCAATCGCCATCGCGTTTCCGCGCAGTCCCATGGTCGTCGCCAATGCGTGCTGGGATTTGCAGGTGGCGAGCAAGGGACGGTTTGTCCTGGGATTGGGTCCGCAAATTCGGCCTCACAATGAAAAACGCTTCTCCGTGCCGTGGTCGCCTCCGGTGCCGCGCTTGCGGGAATATGTGAATGCTTTGCGGGCCATTTGGCGCTGCTGGGAGACGGGAGAGAAACTCGATTTCCGGGGCGAGCATTACACTTTCACACTGATGATCCCGAATTTCGTGCCGCCGTCCACAGGTCAAGCACCGGTACCAGTGACCATCGCGGCGGTCGGCGATCACTCGCTGCGCCTCTCGGGAGAAGCCTGCGATGGCGTGCGCTTACATCCGTTTTGCACCCGCTCCTATCTCGAGGACGTGGTGATGAAGCGGGTCGAGGAGGGCATGGCGAAGACCGGCCGCACCCGCGAGAAATTCGAAGTGACCGGCGGCGGTTTCGTCGCCACCGGGGAGAATGACGAGGAAGTCGACAAGGTCGCCGAATGGGTTCGTTACCGGATTGCCTTCTATGGATCGACGCCGAGCTATTGGCCCGTCTTCGAACATCACGGCCACGGCGACCTCGGGCGCAAACTCAACCAGATGACGAAGGACGGAAAGTGGGATCAGATCTCCGCACAAATTCCCGATGACCTCCTCCACGAATTCGCAGCAATTGCGCGCTTCGATCAGCTAGCGGGGGCGGTTGAAAAACGCTTCGGAGGTGCGGCGGATGCCATTTATGCCAGTACCTCGCAGGATATCCGCCCGCAGATCCCGGCCGACGTCCTGCAAGATATCGCGCGTGTGCCGACGGCGTTTCAGGGTTTTTCGACTGACTGGTAGCATGCCCACATATGACGTTTGGAATAAGGCGTTGATCGATGCGCTTTGGTATTATGATTGCCGAATTCCACGCAAAGGCCATTGCGGCCATCAGCGGTGCCTCTCTGGAAGCGATCTACTTCATTCAAACGTGCCCTTGGCGCAGTAGATGGGCCGCACCGGCTCTATCGTTGATCGAGGGGCTTTCGCCGAAAATGCGCTCCTTGGATTGCGCATATAGCTCGCGGTTCGCACCTAAGGGCGCCAATTGGCGCGCTCTGTCTATCGCCATGCTAAGCAGATCGTCGGCAGCGGCGACGTCTTGCACGAAGCCAGCGGTCTTCGCTTCGGGACCGCTCCAGCGACGGGCCAATTGCACCGTGTCGAAAAACGCGCTGCCGGACAATTTGTGCCGGAACAATGCCAGCTCCGCATCTGGGATGGCGAACCCGATCTGAATTTCGTTGGCACAGAGGTAGCCGCGATCTTCTCGCATTAGCCGCACATCATGGCACAACGCCGCCATGAAGCCGGCACCAAACCCGTGACCGTTGACGGCGCAAATGGTAGGGATCGGAAAGGTGATCAATTTTCCCATTAGGGCGAAGAATCCATCGCCGAATGCCGATTTGTCGCCGCCGTCACCGTCGCCGTCGCCGCGCCGCCAGTCGATATCCAACCCGTTGGAAAAGAACTTTGGATCGCTGGAAGCGGTGATCATTGCCGCCGGACCGTCGGAGGCCAGAACCTCGTCCAGTTTCTCGTCGAACGCGCGGACAAAGTTAGTGTTCCACCGGTTCTCGCCCGCATCCATTGTCAGGATGAATACATCGCCGTCACGTTCAAGATTGATCATTTTCGCCTCGCATTTCGTGTCTGCCCATAACTAACCGAACCAGTGGGCGAAGGCCAAGCGGCAATACACGTCGAGCGCGCCGTCACTAGCAAGATATTGGTTACTCTTTTGTATCGGCGGCGATAGTTAGCTATTTTCTGAGGGCAATTTAGGCGGAATATCTCTGATGAGTTGATCAAGACAATCGCCGCGAATGGTGGCGTGGTCGGGACCGTGGGCTTCCCGGTTTTTCTGACTTAGGAAGGGCAGCCAACTTTGGATCAGTTTATCGATTACATTGCCTATAAAGCCGATTTGGTGGGGATTGATTACGTCGGTATCGGTATTGATTACTACCTGGGCCAGCATCTGGTGGAGGACGATGCGGCGGCAATGGCCCGTTACGATCAATTGGTTGCCGCCGGGCATTGGCGGCCTGCTGAATACCCGCCGCCGCCTCATAAATTCCCGTCAGGCATCGAAACGCCCGAGACCTTGCACCGCCTGACCGAGGCATTGCTGTCGCGCGCATTTTCGGAAGAAGAGATTCGGAAAATTCTCGGCCTCAATTGGATGCGTGTTTATCGGGCCGTATGGGGTGGATGATTGAACGTCTGCTTAAACCTTATGGAATTCTGCCGGAGCCCTCTGGTGGCCCGGCACCGGCCCCGCACTAACTATTGAAGGCCATGCGACGCCGTCCAGGTTGAAAATCATGCTCGCAAGGTAATGGGATGACCGTCAAAGAGCGGACAGGAGAGTAAAATGTTTGAGATAAACCCCCTTTCGGATGCGCTTGGTGCTGAAATTGTCGGTTTGGATTTGTCGGAGCCGCTCGACGATGAAAGCTTCGCGCGCGTCCATCAAGCGCACCTGGACTTTCAGGTGATCGTGTTCCGCGATCAGCACATTACCCCCGAACAGCATATCGCCTTTAGCCGCCGTTTCGGTGACCTTTCGGGGCATGTCTACGATCAATTCCTTTTGCCGGGCTATCCCGAGATCCTCAAAGTTTCCAACAAGAAGAAAGCCGATGGTGATTTCGCCGGATTAGCTTCCGCTGGGCGGCGTTGGCATTCCGACCTTTCCTATTCCGCAACCCCGAGTCTCGGCTCATTGCTCTATGCGCTTGAAATTCCTCCGAGCGGCGGCGACACGCTGTTCAACAATATGTACCGCGCATATGAGGCGCTTCCCGAAGTGACAAAGACACGGATCGCGGACCTCAGAGCTGAGTTCTTGATCGGCAGCGCGCGGAAATATTACACAGAGAATGAACGCCCGGCGTTGACCGCGGAGCAAATGGCGCAAGTACCTTCCGTCGATCATCCGGTTGTCCGTACTCATCCCGAGACCGGCCGCAAGGCGCTCTATGTAAATCACGCGCACACGGTTTGCATTCTGGGCATGAGCGAAGCCGAGAGTGAGGAACTGTTGGCGGAGCTAACCGAACACAGTGTGCAACCGGAGTTCGTCTACCGCCATAAGTGGCGCCTGCATGATCTCGTCTTTTGGGATAATCGCTGCGGTATGCATATCGCCGAGCCGCCGCCGCCGGATTCTAATCGCCACATGCATCGCACCACGGTCGTCGGCGACACGCCCTATTAACTGGCAGTGTCGATCTAGTTCCAACTCGCCTCCAATGCTTTGATAAACGCCGGATTCATAACCCTCGCGTATATGGTCCGATCTTTCATGATACGCCGTGAAGACAGTATTGAAGTTCCATATGGCTGGGTGATCGTAATTGCGTCGCTTATTTTTCACAGTATTGCGATGGGGGCACCCAACGTCTTGTTCGTCGCCCTCAAGCCGATCGCGGCGGGCCTTGGGTCTTTGCGGACAGTAGCATCTTTCGCTTATTCCCTGCTGATGATCGGGTCGGGGGTAGGTGGCATCGCCATGTGCTTGTGGATGGATAAGCGCGGGGTCATTCAACCGGTTCTGTTTGGGGCCGTCATGATTGGTCTCGGTGCGATCGTTGCGAGCCAGTTGGAAACCCGTTGGGGGCTTTATGTCGCGGACGGTGTGTTGATCGGCCTCCTCGGATCGTCCGCGATGATCGCTCCACTTGTCACCAACGCGACACGTTGGTTCGACCGTCGGCGCGGGCTCGCGGTCGCCATCATTGCATCGGGACAAGCTGCGTCGAGGGCTATCTGGCCGCCGGTTTTACGCTATCTCAAAGATACTGCCGGCTGGCGCCAGACTTGCTTTTATTTTGGTGTCTTCTCCCTCGCGGTGATGGTTCCGCTCGCCCTGACTTTGCGGCATTAGCGGGCCCGTTTCTCAGTGAGGCGATTGGTTGGCGCCGTTGGAGCGCGGCCCTCGTTGGGTTTTCAGGCGTCCTCGTCATCGTGCAGCCGTTCGATGACCCCATGAATATCTATGTCTTGCTACCTTTGGGCGCGGCCTTCACGAGCGCTTGCCAAGACATTGTGACGCGTCGAATGAGCGATACCGAATCGGCGTTATCGGTTCTCCTATGTTCGAGGTTCTTGTCATGTTAGTGGCCGCTTGTTTTGGGTTCACCGGTAATTGGCGTCTGCCAACACCGATGGATTTCGGCGTGCTGGTGCTCACCGGACTGTTATCGGGGGCCGCGCATTATTTGTTGATCGAAACATTTGTTTTGGCGGAAGCGGCCATTGTAGCTCCGTTCCGATATTCGGCGTTGATCTGGGGCCTACTGATCGGCTTCCTTGTTTGGGATCACTTGCCGACCGGGCTGGATTGGTTCAGCATCTGTCTGATTGTCGTTGGCGGAATCTAAATTATTCACCGCGAATCTAGCCAACGAAAAGCTAAGTAGCGGCCTCTGCCTGCGACGAAACACCAGCGTGACTTATCGTTGTCGTTGTCCTAAATCCATGTTGTCTGCAGGCAACGAGCGGTCGGTGCGAACACGATGGATAGTGTATTAGAAGGCTCAGGGGCTGACGGGTTAGCGGCGCTCGACAGACAAGTCCAAGACGATCTCACTGCCCTTTGTTATCCTGCGAAGAAATGGATCTCGGAAACACGCGGCCCCAACGGCGACGCGGTTCTGGACGCGGTCATTATCGGGGCCGGGATGTGTGGGCTTTCCGCATGTTTTGCACTGCTGCGCGCCGGTATCAGCAATGTGCGGATACTCGACCGGGCCGTGGGCGGGCGTGAAGGCCCATGGGTGACATACGCCCGGATGGAGACATTGCGGTCGCCAAAGCAGCTCCTCGGGCCTGCTTCGGGTATTCCCTCGCTAACGTTTCGTGCATGGTACACGGCGCTGCACGGCGTGGCTGCTTGGGATTGCCTCGATAAGATTCCGCGAACGGTCTGGATGGATTATCTGATCTGGTTCCGCCATACGCTCTCGCTGCCGGTGGAAAACGAAGTCGCGGTTGATCGGGTGGCACCCGATGGCGATCTATTGAAACTTTCCCTTAACGGCGCCAATGAAGATGAAATTTGGACACGCCGCGTTGTCTTGGCGACGGGTCGCGAAGGTTTGGGCGCGGCGAGCATTCCGGACTTCATAAATACCGTGCCGAAGGAGCGCTGGGCGCATTCCTCCGACGATATAGATTTTGCCGCCAAAAAAGGAAAACGCGTGGTCGTGATCGGCGGCGGTGCCTCGGCGGTAGAGAATGCGGCCGAGGCGTTGGAGGCCGGTGCGGCGGAAGTACGCCTTCTCGTGCGCCGGGAGGCGATGCCGCAAATCAACAAGATGATGGGCATTGGTTCCTTCGGTCTCGTCGCCGGATTTTCTATGCTCTCGGATGATTGGCGATGGCGCTATCTTCATTACAACGCGGTGGCGCAAACCCCGGCGCCGCGCGGCTCAACTTTGCGGGTGAGCCGCCATCCGAATGCTTATTTTCACTTTGGTGTGACGATCTCCCGTATTGAACCCCAAGCAGATTACTTGGCGATATCGACGACTAAAGGCCACGCGCTGGAAACAGACTTCATCATTCTTGGCACCGGCTTCGACACCGACCCGATGAAGCAGCCGGTCATGGATGGCTACGCGGACAACATCTTGCAATGGCGGGATTGCTACACGCCACCGCCGGGTCTGGAGAATGAAGGCTTGGCGCTGTTCCCCTACCTCAACCGGGATTTTTCGTTCAAGGAGCGTGAAGTTGGCAAGACGCCTTGGCTTGAGCGAATCCACTGTTTCAACTACGGCTCCAAAATGAGCCTTGGCAATATCAGCGGCGATATTCCGGCGGTGAGCGAAGGTGCTGCCTGGCTAGTACGCGAAATGGCCGCCGGTTTCTACACCGAGGACATTGAGCGGCACTGGCAGTTCCTGCAAGATTACGACACGCCGGAACTGCAAGGCGACGAATGGACGCCGAGTGATTTGCCCAACCTCTAACCCGACCCCAACAATGGATCTGCAAACATGAGCGATATTTTCGAGACCGCTGCCGTCCGGGCGAGCGGATTAAAAGCGGACCATCCGTTGACCGCCGCCCTTTCGGGTCGCGACGATATCCTGACCATGACCCAACAGGCGCACGACGCCGCGTTGACGCCGGATGAGCCTGGCGGATTGTCACACGGCGAGCGCGCGGCGCTCTGCTGTAGGATGGCACGATTGAACCGGGAAGAGGGATTGGCGGCGCATTTCCTGGCGTTGATGGCGGGTGTGTCGGCGGCTACTGCGCAGCTTGCCGATCCGGGTTTCGACGGCGGAGATGACGCCCGTCTTGGCGCCATCCTACGCCATATCGATCTGGTGACTACCGATGCCAAGAGCGTCGTGACGGGCGATATCGCAGCGCTGAAAGATGCCGGTGTCTCCGAAGACGATATCGTTCGATTGTCGGAATTGGTTGCCTTCATCAGTTACCAAATACGCCTGACTATTGGGTTACGCCTGATGGGAGACACGCTATGAGCGATATCCTCCACAAGTTCACGACCACGGTCCCCCATTGGCGCCCGCGCGTCACGCCCATCAAACTGGAAGACGCCACGCCGGATCAACTGGATGCGCTGAAGGTCACCCCATCGAACACCAAGGTCTCGGACTATGTCCTCGTCTTGGCCCGCGATAGCGAGACCCTGCGTGAGCGCACGCCGCTCTTCAACGCCATCATGTATAATCGGGGCGGGATGTCCCGTGCCGAGCGGGAACTGGGCGCTGTCGGCACGTCCATCGTTAATCGCTGTGTCTATTGTGCTGCCGTGCATGCCAGCCGGTACAATGTGCTGGCTAAGGATGTTGCCGTCATCGAGCGTATTTTCGCCGACGGGGAAGATGCGGAACTTGATCCGCGTCAGAGTGCTATTTTCAATTTTTCGGTCAAGCTATCGAAATGCCCGCCGGATGTCTCAAAAGCCGATATGGAAGCGCTCACCGCTGCCGGGCTCGGTCCCGACGAAGTGCTCGATCTGGTCTTGTCGGCGGCGTTGTTCGGTTGGGCAAACCGGCTCATGCATACCCTTGGCGATCCCATCGAGAATGAGGATTAGGCGCGACTGTGAGGCGACTGTAGCCAGTTCATATCCGGGCCCGTCGGGACAATCTGGTTCGGATTAAGTTGCGGCATCGACATGTAATATCCGGATTTTATCTCTATAAAGTCACAGGTCTCCGCGATGCCGGGCCACTGATAGAGCTCACGGGTATAGTCCGAAAGATTGGGATAATCTTGGAGCCGCCGCAGATTACATTTGAAAAGTCCAAAGTAGACGGGATCAAAGCGTAACAGCGTTGGGAAGGTGCGCCAGTCCGCCTCCGTGATGCGATCGCCGGCTAAGTAGCGTTGCTGTCCCAGACGCTCCTCTAGCCAGTCCATCCCTATAAACACCTTGGCGACAGCCTCTTCATACGCGGCCTGCGTCTTGGCGAAACCGGTACGATATACGCCGTTGTTGATGTGGTCGTAGATGAAGGCGTTGACTGCATCTATTTCCGCGTGGAGACCTGCTGGGCAGTAGTCCATTGATTTGGCGCCCAGCTGATCGAACGCCGAATTGAACATTCGAATGATTTCAGAAGATTCGTTGTTCACAATTGTCTTGCGTTCTCGGTCCCACAATGCTGGGACCGTTACTTTGCCGGTATAGGCGGGGTCGGCGGATGTATAGACTTGATGAAGGCGAAAGATGCCGTCGTTGCGCGGCTTCATATCGTCGTAGCCTTCTGTATAAGACCATCCCTCGGACTTGGGTGCATCCGCATGGGAAATTGAAATGACGCTTTCGAGCCCTTTCAGCTTTCGGTAGATGACCGCCCGGTGTGCCCACGGGCAGCTTGGGGCGACGAACAGATGGTATCGTCCCGCCTCCGCCCAAAATCCATCGTCGCCGGATATACCCGCCGTGCCGTCGGGCGTAATCCAGTTACGGAAAGCGGAGGATGCGCGAATGAAAGCGCCGTTGCGATCTGTCGGTCGTTCGTCGCTCCCATCCCATTTACCGTCGACCAGTTGACCCATTCTCATTCCCTTTCGCGTAATTATTGGCGGATTTCTGCGGGTACGGTTCATCTTCATAGAAAGAACTGCATGAACAATTCTTTTTTGGTTCGACCTTGGCATCGTTTCACACGCGGCTCTATTAAAATAGCCTCTCCAATTGGAACGCTCACGACATGAAAGCGGACACTTCACATGATTGATTTTATCGGACAGCCGGAGCCAAATTCCATTCGGCCCTTTAGCCGTGCGACACGAGCCGACGGATTGATATTTGTCTCCGGTCATTCGGCACCGCACGATCCCACCAATGTATCCAGAGGGGCGATACACCAGGTGAGCAAGTTCGGAATGCTCTCACCTTCATCGACAATATTCTGCGAGCGGAAGGGAGTTCCCTGCAGCGCGTCGTGCTGGTGACGATATTGATCACGGACCCGGCGAATTATGCGGCCTGCAATGGGGAATATGTGAAGCACTTTTCTGATGGGCTGCCCGCGCGTCATACAGCGCGTTTCGGTGTCCCGACGGAAGCGATGGTTGGGTTCTCCTGCATTGCTCTGGCTGCGGATGGATAGCGGCGTTCGTAGTGCCCTGGCAGTGCGGGCTCATAAGGCTACTTAACGCTTATGCGACGATTTTGATGACCCTGATGACCCTCCCCAGAAATGGTTGAACCGCTATGCTGAGGCATACGATCAAGCGAATCCTGTTGATGTTCCCCACTTTGTTTGGGGCGGCCGTGCTGGTGTTTTTCCTGCTGCGGATCGTGCCGGGGGATATATGCGAGATCCGTTTCGGTGGGATCGAAGGAGGCGTTTTTGATCAAGAAGCAGTCGATATTTGCCGCCAGGCCAACGGCCTCGATCAACCGCTTTCGGTCCAATTTACGGAATTTGTTCGTGGGCTCATTGTGCTCGACTTCGGCGTCTCGATGTGGTCCCGCTCTCCTATCGTGGATGATCTCCGCCATCGGTTTCCGCTTTCAATCCAACTGACGATTATGGCGATGGCAGTGTCGATTGTCATCGGCATTCCGTTGGGAGTCGTCGCCGCTCTGCGACAGGATACGTGGATCGACTATACCGCGCGCACTTTCGGTATTGTAGGCATGGCGGTTCCCTCCTTCTGGCTCGGAATGATGATTATTGTGGGCCTCTTGGTCTCGACGCATCAGCTTTTCGACAATGCTTGGATGCCGCCGCTCGAATACGTTTCGTTCTTTGAGGACCCGGTCGAAAATCTCGCGCAATTATTTTGGCCCGCCTTGGCGGTCGGATATCGGTTCTCCGCCTCGTTGACCCGCTGGACGCGATCCGCTCTTCTTGAAGTACTGCACGAGGATTACCTCCGCACGGCTCGCGCCAAGGGATTGCTGAAGACCATCGTCATTCGACGTCATGCCTTGAAGAATTCGATGCTGCCGGTCGTTACGCTTCTAGGGATGGAATTCGCGGCGCTGATGAGTGGCTTGGTCGTCACCGAACAAGTTTTCAATCTGAACGGAATCGGTAAATGGTTTGTGGTCTCCGTTGAGAATCACGACTTCACATCGACGCAAACCCTTGTCATGCTTTTTGCGCTAATTTTTGTCGTGACGAACTTCGTCGTCGACCTCATCTATGCTTGGCTCGATCCACGCATTCGCTACAGCTAACCAGCCCTCATCATGACATTGCCCAAAACCACCCTGACCAACAGCGAGCTGCCGCCGCCGGTAACAATTGGCCAAAGGCTGATTCGGTTAATTCGCCAGAAAAAGTTGGGTGCGTTCGGCGGTGCGATCATTCTGGCCATGATCTTGATGGCGGTATTCGCTGAAACAATGTCACCCTATGATCCTCTCGAAAACAACTACGAGCACACATTTCAAGCGCCGAACTCTGAGCATTGGCTCGGTACCGACCGTTATGGTCGCGATATCTTAAGCCGCATCATTCACGGCTCTAGAACGGCCCTCTTCATCGGTATAATCAGCGCTTTCCTGGGCGCGACCACGGGCTTTGTCCTCGGCCTCGCGAGCGGTTATTTCGGCGGTATGTTTGACCTCATTTTCATGCGCTTCATCGATCTCTTTATGGCCTTTCCACCGCTGATCATGGTCCTGGCGATCGTCGCGACCTTTGGCAACGCGATGCCATATGTCATCGCCGCCATTTCCGTCTCGATCATTCCCGATAGCGTGCGCATTATCCGCGCCAATGCGTTGCAGGTTCGCCAAGCGCCTTATGTTGATTCCGCGATTGCACTGGGACTCAGCCATGCGCGCATCATATTCCGGCACATGCTGCCGAACGTTATGGCACCTTATCTGATCATTTTCACGGCAGCGGTCGGCGGTGCGATCCTGGCGGAAGCGGCGCTTTCCTTTCTGGGTCTTGGTGTAAACGAACCGACCCCAGCCTGGGGTTTGATGCTGCAAGGGGGGACGGAAGAATCGATTACCGGCGTCTATTGGACGGCGTTCTTCCCGGGCGTTGCGATTACTTTGGCCGTCTTCGGGTTTTTTGTCTTGGGTGACGCGTTGCGCGACGTGCTCGACCCGAAGCTGCGTCGCGGGTAAATCTCGAACGCGCTAAGCCATCGCCTCGGCCAACAGCTCGAAGGATCGCACCCGTGCCTTGTGGTCCCAAATCGCTGCGGCGACCATGAGTTCGTCGGCGCCGGTGGCCTCGATCAATGGCGCCAGCTTGTCCTTGATTGTCGCCTTCGAGCCGTGAAACGAGCACGCCAACATTGACGACGATTGCGATTTCTCCATCGGCGACCAGAAATCCTCGATGTCGTCGACGGGCGGCGGTAACTGTCCGCGTGTGCCGCGCACCATGCGGGTGAAATTCTGTTGCGGTGAGGTGAACAACCGCTTCGCTTCGTCCTCGGTGTCGGCGACAATGGAATTGCAGCCGACCATCACATAGGGCTTGTCGAGCTGTGCCGACGGCTCGAACCGCTCGCGGTAGACCGACACGGCCTGCATCAAGGCCTGCGGAGCGAAATGTGAGGCGAAGGCGTAGGGCAGGCCGAGTGCCGCGGCAAGTTGGGCGCCGAATAGGCTGGATCCGAGAATCCACAGTGGCACGTTGGTATCCTCGCCGGGAATAGCATGGATTGCCTGGTTCTCCTGTGGCGGGCCAAGCAGTGCTTGCAGCTCTAGCACGTCTTGCGGAAAATACTCTGACGCGCCTGGATCGCGACGCAGCGCTTGTAGCGTGCGCTGATCGGTCCCCGGTGCCCGTCCTAACCCAAGGTCAATACGGTCGGGAAACAGCGTCGCCAAGGTGCCGAATTGTTCCGCGATGATCATCGGTGAGTGGTTCGGCAGCATGATGCCGCCGGCGCCAACCCGGATTGTGTTGGTGCCAGCCGCGACGTGACAGATACAGACCGCGGTAGCGGCACTGGCAATACCCGCGAGGTTGTGATGTTCGGCGAGCCAGAAGCGTGAAAAGCCAGCGGCTTCCGCGTGTTGAGCCAGGTCGAGCGCATTTGCCAGCGCGTCGGCCGGGGTGAATCCTTCGCCAATATTGGCGAGGTCGAGGACGGAGAGTTTTACCATGGCGCCAATTTAGAGCATGCGCGCCGCCATACCAGCAAGCATCGATCTTAATAACAAAACAGCGATGGCTCGCTGGAGCCACCGCTGCATATTTTTTCGATGCCGATGACTTAGTTCGGCAGTTTTGCCTTGCGTAGATAAGGTGTGAGCGTTTCAAAGTCGCCAAACCTTGCCTTCGCATCTTCATTGCTGACATTTGCTGGGATTACAATGGCATCACCGACTTCCCAGTTAACCGGCGTCGCGACGCCATTTGCCGACGACGTTTGCAAGGCATCGAGTGCGCGCAATACTTCCGCAAAATTACGCCCAACCGTCATAGGGTATGTCATGGAGAGTTTGAGCTGTTTGTCGGGCCCGATGATAAACACCGAACGCACGGTGGCGCTGTCGGCGGGTGTGCGTCCATCCGGTAAATAAGCCTCCGCCGGAAGCATGTCGAACGACTTGGAGACCGCTAGCCCGTCATCGGCGATAATTGGGAAGTCAGGTGCGGCGCCGCCGATTTTTTCGATGTCAGCCTTCCAATTCCGATGGTCTTCGGCGCTGTCGACAGAGACGCCGATCACTTTAGTGCCGCGCTTCTTCCATTCCGCTGAGAGCTGTGCCACTGCGCCAAACTCGGTCGTGCAGACCGGTGTGAAATCCTTTGGATGCGAAAACAGGATCGCCCAATCGTCGCCGATCCACTCGTGCAGCGACAGAGCACCTTGGTCCGTCTCCACTTTTAGATCGGGAATAGTGTCATTTATACGTAGGCTCATATTCTTAAGTCTCCCGTTTGAAAATTATTTTTAGCCGCGTGTATGAAGAAGGGTTAATGATCCTCCTCCCTCCCTTAATGACACATTCACGAAGTTGTGCTTATCAGCCGTGCTTTGGTCTTGCTAGCCCGCTAGCACCTCGGGAAGACCATAAAATCCCGGTCCCTTTGTCGTCAGCCATCGACAGGCCGCCAATAAAACATCCGTGTCGATTTCGGGACGCGTCACATTGTGGCTGATACGGATTTCGTCGTTGTGGCCAGCAAAGATGATCTCATGGTTGCTATAGGCACCTCCTGCCCGCAGGGAGACGATTTCAGGCAGCGTGTCCTCGTTTCGTCCGGCCTGAATTCGCCGCGCGATTTCGGCGGAGGTGCCGCTCGGCGTATCTTTTTTCTCTCGGTGATGCACGCCGATCACTTTGGCGTCGTATGCGGGACCAAGCTGGCCGGAAAGTGTTTCGAGAATGCTGAACAAGGTGGCGGCGCCCCAGGAAATATTTGGTGCGTAGAGAATTGGAATACTGGCGGTGAAATCTTCAAGCGCTCCGAACTCCGTGTTTGTCGGCGCGGTCGTTCCTACGAAAAAGGGCCGCCCTGCGGCCGCGCACAGCGCCGCTAATTCCAGCGTGCGTTCAAAATCCGTAAAGTCGAGGAGAACGTCGCACGCTCCGAGTGTGGACCCTGTATCATCGCTTAATGGCGCTTTACAGCCTATCGCCGCTATTTGAGATGATCGCACCAGGCCGGTGACAAAATCGACACCGTCCATGGCGTGTAGCGCATCTCCAACGCGGCGACCCATGCGCCCGGTCGCGCCGGAAAGTGCGACTTTAATGCCCATCCGATAAATGCCTCCGGCGTCGGTTTTCACCGCTATCGATTCGAGGCGCTCGGCTGGAAGTCGTCCGCCAGATCGTCGCGCCCGGTCTCAACCAGCTCGCTCTCGGGCTCGCCCGCGACGCGTGTGTGGCGCATTATGCGTATTTCGCTGTGATCGTAGGGGCAAGCACGATGCAGGATGCAGCGGTTGTCCCACATCATCACATCACCCGGTTGCCATTGATGGGCATAGGTGCGCGGGGGGCGTGCGGCGTATTCCAACAGATCGTCGAGCAGGGCCTGTCCTTCCTCGCGCGGCATGCCGGCGATCTCATAGGCATGGCGGCCGATGAAGAGCGATTTGCGTCCGGTGACCGGGTGAGTTTTCACCAACGGGCGCAACGGCGCGCCCTTGTTGTGATAGCCGTAGCCGTCGCCGCTTTTGAATTCAAAACCGTTCTTCTTCTGTGATTGATAGAGCGAGTGGTAGGCGGCGAGCCCTTCGATCTTGCCTTTGGTCTCATCGTCCAACTTGTCATAAGCATTGCGCATATCGGCGAGTTCGGTCTCACCGCCAGCGGACGGCACCTGGATTGCGGCTAGGATTGAGGCCTTAGCCGCGAGCGGCATGTAGGAGCTGTCCGTGTGCCAGCCTTCGTTTCCGCGCAAAGTCCGGAAGCGTGCTTCGTCCTTGCTGTACGGTGTGCCATCTGCTTTCAGGTTGCTGATTGGGACCGCTTTCTTGGTCGGGTCCGGGCGGAGCAATTCCATATTACCGAAGCGTTCCGCAAAGGCGATTTGCTCGTCCTCGCTTAGGTGTTGGTCTGGAAATACCAATGCTGCGTATTCGTGGAAAGCCCCCTCGACGACGAGCCATTCGCCGGTGTCCATATCTCCGAGTTTGATGTCTGTGACAACCGCGCCGAAGCTGGCGGCGATGGGTGTGATTGTGGGCATGCTGCGTTCCTCCCTTTCAAATCACGTTGGCCGACCGTTGGGTTGAGGCAAGTCTACGCCAATCAGGCGGTGAATGTGAATCCCTTGTAACCACTGGCCGCAACCTCGTCGCACATCTCGTTGTATTTAGGCGCACCCGCCGCATAGAGCAGGAACTTCCGTTTGTCCCGGCCTTTGAGGTTTGGATTGATTCCCATGAACCAGGAATCGACCTTGGTAAAGAGTAACCGCTCTGACGTCTCGTGAACGTGCTCTGTCCATTCGCCCTCGGCGGCTTTCGTGGTGGCGACGTTGGTATGACCTTCATTTTGCATGTATTGGAGCAGGTCAGTCACCCATTCGACATTTTGTTCGATGCAACGCGGAATATTGCAGAAGGTGGCAGCATTGTGCGGGCCCACCAGGGTGAACATGTTCGGAAACCCCTCGACCTGAATGCCGAGAAATGTGCGGGGTCCATCGACCCATTTGTCTTTCAAGGCAACACCGTCGACGCCCTGGAAATCGATCCGGTTGAAAGCACCGAGCACCGCGTCGAACCCGGTCGCGTAGATGATGTAGTCAAACTCGTATTCTCGTTCGCTGGTTTGCACACCTTTCGCCGTCACCCGCTCGATTGGTGTCTCGCGTACGTCCACCAGTTTGACATTGTCTTGGTTATAGACCTCGAAATAGCCGCTTTCGAGTGGCAGGCGGCGCGTGCCGAAGCCGTGGTCGTGGGGGATCAGTTTTTCGGCGACTGCGGGATCCTTCACCCGTTCGCGAATTTTATTTTTGATGAACTGGCTGATCGTCTCATTGGCGGTTTCATCGACCATGATGTCGCGATAATTGCCCATCCAGATGCCGAAGCCGCGCTCACTGTAGAGCTTTTCGTAAAACGATTCGCGCTCGTTCGGCGATTGATCGACGGCTTTTTCGCGCACAGGATTGTGGATAAAGGCGCCGTGCGAGGTTTTGCACTTGGCGAAGATCTCGTCATAGCTCGCCTTGATCTTCGCCTGTTCTTTGGACGTGATCAGCCCGTTATGCAGTGGCGCACAATAGTTAGGCGTGCGCTGGAAAACCGTGAGATGGCCGACTGTCTTGGCGATTTCGGTGATCGCCTGCACGCCGGTCGCCCCCGTGCCGATAATGGCGACGCGTTTGTTGTGGAAATCCACCGGCTCGTGCGGCCACTCACCCGTGTGGAAACTCTCGCCCTCGAAACCCTCGATCCCGTCGATGACTGGCATGACCGGGACGGAAAGCACGCCGATAGCAGTAATCAGATAGCGGCTCGTCGCACGGCTTCCGTCCGCTAACGTGACGGTCCAGCTCCCTCGGGTTTCATCGAAGTGACAGGATTTCACCATGCTATCGAATTGGATGTCGCGGCGTAGGTCGAATTTATCAGCAACGTAGTTTACGTATTTCAAGTTCTCGGGTTGGCCGGAGAAATGCTCCTTCCATTCCCATTCCTCTAACAGCTCCTTCGAGAAGGAATAGCCATAAGAGTAGCTCTCGGAATCGAAACGCGCACCCGGATAGCGATTCCAATACCAAGTCCCACCAACATCGCTTCCAGCTTCGAAGACACGCACGGACATGCCGAGCTCCCGCAACCGGTATAGCTGGTACAATCCGGCGATCCCCGCGCCGATGATGATGGCATCGAATTGATCGGAACTTTCCTCGGTCATGGACTCTCTCGGCTATGCTGATCTTACATCGAGATATAGGCGTATATCAGGGAATCGCTACTCCAACGGACGACGAGTGGATTGGACGCGGGCTGACGCAGCACGAGCGGAGGTGTGAAACTCTTCTAACTCACGGCCGAAACTACCAATCGTCTCGTCAAGGTCCGACGCGGACCAGAGTACCCCGATCGATTTACCATTGGATTGTGCAGAGGCTTGTATCATTTGAGCAATACTTTTAATGACTTCTGTCGCATCTCCGCTGACGGTTGCTGTCGTGCGAGCGATTTCCTGCGTGGCGGCCCTCTTTTCTTCAACGGCGGCGGCAATTCCAGTCGTCACACCACTCATTCGCTCGATAACGGAGCTGACCCGGTCATTGGCGCCGACGGCGCCAATGACCGCTTGCTGGATACTTTGCACCTGGGTTGCGATTTCGTTCGTCGCATTTCCCGTCTAGTTGGCCAGGCTTTTGACCTCAGACGTGCAGACAGCGAAACCGTTACCCGCATCCCCGGCACGGGCGGCTTCAATTGTGGCGTTGAGGGCCAGTAGATTTGTCTGCTCTGCGATCTCACTGATCAGATTGACGATTTCGAAATCGGCGAAGTAATTCTTGAAGGCTTCCTCGACTTCAAGAAACAATGCTTGATGCGAAACGCTAGTAATTACTTTCTTGGCAGCTTTGATCGCGCCGAGTAGCTGTTCGGTGTATTTCCTGGTCTCAGTTTCGGATTTCGTATCCCCCTTTTGCACGAACTCTCAGGCGGCACGGATCATATTCAAGAATTTGGTCTCTATATCCGCGGCTAAGCTAAGCTTGATTACAGCAAACTCCATTTCTTCCACTTCATGGCCAATCGTCACGAAATTTCAGAAGGACAAGGCCAGTACGAGGATAAAGACAGTGATCACCGATCCGAAACCGGCGGTGATTTTTGTCACAACCTTCCAGTTGGCGGTCAAGCGCATCAGGGATGAAAGAAAGGGTGTTTTCATTCTAAAACACCTTTGTGGAATGGAGGAGTGCTGGCGAATTCGATTAGGAATTGGCAAAAGCGATAAGCCATTAATCATACATTATTAATGATTAATGTATGATTAACGGAGTCCCACTCAGTTTTCGATTTGCTCTGAATTGGGTTGATGTCGAAGACAGGATCGAGGCGGTGTTAGGTCGCTATTTTACCAAGGATCCGATCTGCGGATGTTCCGCCGCGATACCGGCGAAAGCTGAATGCACTACTTCTACGCCGCCGATCTCCGATGCGTTCATGGCGTCGAAGATGCGGGCCTTTACGAAGAAGCGCCAATGGTTGGGAAGGGAGGCCATGATTTCGGTCATCGCGTCATAGGCTTCTGGGGTCCAGTAGCGTTCGTACTCTTCGCGTTCGGGACCAAAATTGAAATGAGTCTCGGCACCTTCGCTACTCCGCAATTTGGCGCGCAAGGTTTCGGTCGCACTTTCATCGACTGTTTCTCCGTCGATCACCACGCCGTAATCGGCGCGTGCCGCATCCAGAGATAGCGCGCTGCGTTCCACGTCGCGCAGAACGCGGCTCGGGTCCCGGTCGAGGGGATTGCCGCGCCCGCCGCCGCCAGGGCCGTAGAAGCGGATGACATCGCCCGGCTCCGCCGTCAGCGTGTCCTGATTGCCAAGGATTTCTTCCTTCGGTGTATCCGGGTTGCGGATGAAGTTGGAGGGGCTGCCCGCTTTACCGCCTAAGATACCCCAAGGACGGAAGCGGGTGCGGTCGCGATTGCGCGCGGTGATCCGGGTGCCGGGAGAGAAGACCTTGAATTCGAGCCAAGTGCCGAGCCCGCCTCGATTTTCGCCCGCTCCACCGGAATCCGGTGCGAGGCCATAACGTACGATCTCGATTGGGACTTCCGCCTCGATCATCTCGACCGGCGTATTCTTGAGATAGGAGGCGTCGGCACCGGAGCCGTCGGGTCCGTCCGCGTGCGGCATCCCGCCCGCACCGCCAACCACGGGATCGATGGCGGCGATAATGCGCTTGCCGGTTTTGTTCTCGGTCGTCATCACATTGACGATGGAGCTGGAGCCCGCTGGGGCCGCTGGCATCCGGTCCGGCATAGCGAGGCCGAACGCGCCGAAGATGAGGCTCCGCAAGCGCCCACACGTGAGGCTCCGCATGCCGACGGCAGCGGGGTATTCCGGGTTCACCACGGTGCCTTTCGGCAGCACGCATTTGAAGGGACGCGTCAGGCCGATGTTCAATAGGATGTTCGGGTTCAGCGTGTAGAGTATGTAGTAGACCCCAACCAGCATCAGCGTGTGATGCGATGCACCCCCGGTCGGCACATTGATTGAGGAGGTCAGCTGTGGGTCGCAACCGGCAAAATCCAGTTCCGCTTCATCACCTTGGATCCGCAAGGTGAGGGCGAGGCGGCAGGGGTTGCGCTCGGTATCGGAATCCTCATCCGTGTAGTCGGAGAAGAAATATTCGCCGTCTGGGATTGTGCGCAGGATCTCCCGCGCCTGGTGCTCGGCGTAATCCATCAAGTCTTCGGTGCCTTGGCGGAAGACGTCGACACCGAACTTCTCGACCATCTCCTTGACCTTGCGCTCGCCGGTATTCATCGCACCGACAAAGGCTTTGAGGTCTCCCCAGTTCTGCTCGGGTTGGCGCACATTGGTCATCATGACCTGCAGCAACTCCTCGTTCAGCTCGCCCTTCTTGTATAGTTTGCAGGGCGTGAAGCGGATGCCCTCCTGGTGGATTTCGACGAGGGTACGCGACAGGCTGGCTGGGACCGCGCCACCTATATCCGTGTTGTGGATATGGCCGCAGGTGTACGCCACCAACTCGCCCTCATGGAAAATCGGCTTCCACATATGGAGGTCCGGCGAGTGGGTCGAGACATAACCGCTATAAGGATCGTTGGTGAAGGCGATGTCGCCTTCCTCGTAGCCACCCGGCACCATGTCGAGAGCCGGGCCGTAATCCAGCCCCGGAAACCAGGTGGCACCGAGATCAAGCGGGATCGCGAAGGTCTTTCCCTGCGGCGTTAGCAACCCGATGGTGAAGTCTTCCGTCTCCTTCACGAAGGTCGAGTGGGCCGTGCGGTAGAGCGTATAGGCCATGCTCTCGGTCGCGGCGCGGCAGTGGTTTGCGAGGATTTCCAGCGTAACCTTGTCGACGGGCTCGGTGTTCGGGCGTTCGCTCATCTCAACTCTCCTCCTGCCAAGTCAGCACGATATTACCGCGGGGGTCGACGGTGCCTTGGAAGCCGTCGGGAATGCAGCTCGTGGTATCCGATTGTGCGATGACCGCGGGGCCGCTCAGGGTCTGCCCGGCCAAGAGTTTGTCGCGCTGATAAAGCGGTGCCGTTCGGCGTGTGCCGCCGAACCAGACCTCGATCTCGCGCACCGGCGTCGCCGGGCCGGACCCGGTCGCTAATTCCTTCAGCTCTGGCTTCGGAATGTCGCCCGCCACCACCAGGCGCAGGTTCATGATCTGCACTTCCGCCTCTTCGTCACAGAAGGCGTAGACCTCCTCGTGGCGCGTGTGGAAGGCATCGAGGATCGCGGCTTTGTCACCGTCTTCCAGCCATCCGGTCTGCAGCGGCACCTCCAGCTCGAAGCTCTGCCCGGCATACCGCATGTCGGCGGAGGGATGCAGCGTGTGCTCGCCCTCGTGGTGTTGCTCCTCACGCAGCCAATCGAGCCCTTGCGCCCGCAACTCCGCGTAGGTCTCGGGCATGGCGGGCATTGCTTCGTCGATGGAGGTGAACAGCGTGCGCACGAAGTCGTTGCGGATATCGGCGACCAGCCCGCCCAAGGCGCTGGTCACCCCCGGCGTCGTCGGGATCACCACCCGGCCCATTCTCAGTTCGCGGGCGAGGAAACATCCCAGCATTGGTCCCGCTCCGCCGAAGGTCACAAGCGCGAAATCCCGGATGTCGATGCCGTAGCGCGCGACCAACTTGTTGGTCTCCATATACATGCCAGAGATCGCGACCTGGATGATCGCCTCCGCCGTCTCCTCGAGGCTCATGCCAAGCGGCTCTGACACCGTGGCCATCGCGACGCTTGCCTTCTCCATGTCAAGGGCGACCGAGTTATAGGCGAGGTCGTGATGCCCCAAGAAGCCGGACACCGCGAAAGCGTCGGTGATCGTCGGTTGCGTCCCGCCTTGCCCGTAGCAGGCCGGACCCGGATCAGAGCCGGCACTCTCCGGCCCCACTTTCAAAACCCCAAATTCGTCGACTCGGGCGATCGAGCCGCCGCCGTCGCCGATCGAGGTGACCGAGACCGAGGGGATATAGAGTGGGAACTCGCCAATCTTCTCACCCATGCCATATTGCGGCTCGCCGCCGACGACCACCGCGACGTCGGCGCTGGTGCCGCCGATATCCAGCGTGATTGCGTCGTCGACGCCGCAGCTGCGCGCGACAAAGGCTCCTCCGATGACGCCCGATGCGGTGCCGGACAGCACCATGTTCACGCAAGACGTCTTGCCAAGTTCCGCCGACATCACGCCGCCGTTCGACTTGGTGATCAGCGGTGTTGCGGGCACCCCACTTCGGCGCAGTGCATCCTGCAATTTGGTGAGGTAGTTGGCGACCCTCGGGTGGACATAGCCATTGATGATCGCGGTCGTGGTGCGTTCATACTCGCGGATGACGGGCCAAATTTCGGCGGAGGTAAAGACGAATAGCTCCGGGGCCTCGCTGCGGATGATCTCGGCCGCCGCCTCTTCGTGCATCGTGTTGCGAAAGCTGTGCAGCAGCGAGACGATTATGCCCTCGGCACCGTGCGCCTTGGCCCGGGCGATGGCGTCGAGAACGCTGGCCTCGTCGAGCGGCGTGTGGACGGAACCGTCGGCGCGCAACCGCTCTGTAATACCAAAGACCCGGTCGCGGGAGATGAGGGGCTCCGGTCGGGTTGAGAACAGACTGTAACTCTCCGGCATGCGCAGGCGCGCCACCTCCAACACGTCGGCGAAATTCTCCGTTGTGAACAGCGCCATCGTCGCACCCTTGCGCTGGATCACCGTGTTGACGCCGACCGTGGTGCCGTGGATGAAGCTCTCAACTTCCGCGGCTTCGATGCCGTAGGTCTCGGCAAGGCGCTTCATGCCCTCCATCACCTCGGCACCGGGTTCGGCGGGCGTGGTGAGTACCTTGAGAGTGGAAAGATCGCGCGTCTCGGTATCGAAAACGCAAAAGTCGATAAAGGTACCGCCGATATCGACGCCGACACGATAGGCCATAGGGGGAGCTCCGCCGGATGAAATGCTGAGAGGGAAGTTAGGGCGCGGAGCGGAGCGGGGCGAGGGGAAGACATTTAAATCGCGGAACAACCCCATGCACAGTATTACAATACCGCTGTTTTGGTTGTGGGAACGGGTCGCGAGGGCGATAGGGGAAATTTACAGGTCAAAGAACGGACGGCACCCTAGCACATGTTAGACAATTTGTCACTCTTGACTTCACGCACATCTGACGGCGCCCCAGCACCGCGCCCTCACCATAGGCTTCCCTTTTACATCTATTAATTTTATAGTTCCTGATTAGTTTATGCGCGATGCGAAGGTCTTTCGGTACTCTGAGGGGAGAGTTCTAATACCGAAGAAGCCATCCGATACTGCTGCGGCGAGGGCACGTCGCAGCCAATTATCAAGAGTAATCAATGAGATGCCGGTCGGCGTCGCGTTCTACGACGACGCGGGAAAGCTCGTCGGCGGCAACGCGCTCTGGCAGAAATATCATCGCCTCGACACCCGGGATGCAGCTTCGGGCACGGCGTATGAGAGCCATGCGCGAACCGGGGCAACGGGCGGAAGTCGCTTTATATTGGCTTTCACGCGTCCCATATCGAAGGGATGGATGAGGACGAGGGACGGGCCGAGCTCTTCCGCCTTCTCGACTTCGCGACCCAGGACCGATTTGTGTATTCCCATAAGTGGCGGGTTGGGGATTTGGTCGTCTGGGACAATCCGTCGCTCGTACATAAGTCGGCGCCCTACCAGAAATATGAGGAGCGGCGGCATTTGCACCGCACCGTGGTGCGTGGCTCGGCGACGTTCTAGCGGTTGCGGTGTCCGCCCGCTTTGCGGGGCGGACGCCATTTTATTTGAGTGGTCCCCACCCTAACCCTCCCC
>JBMYRC010000051.1:0-26858 GCA_049601975.1 Alphaproteobacteria bacterium
AAGCTCATCGATGGATCTGATCAAACTTTCGGCTCTCGAAATTGCAAAGGCCATTGAGGCCGGTGATACGACATGCGAGGCCGTGACACGTAGTCTCCTCGATCGGATTGAGGAACGGGAACCGGATGTGGACGCTTGGGAGTATCTTGATCTGGATGCCGCCCTGGCCGCCGCCAAAGTCCTGGATAACAGTCCGTCCGATGGCTTGATCCACGGGGTTCCAGTCGGCGTTAAAGATATCATCGATACGCGAGACATGCCGACGACGCACGGCTCGCCGATCCATAAGGACAACCAACCCTGCAGCGACGCGCCCTGTGTCGCGCTTGTCCGCGGTGCGGGCGGTCTTGTGCTGGGTAAGACCGTGACGTCGGAGTTCGCGGCGCAAAGGCCTGGAAAGACCAAGAATCCGCACAATCCGGCGCATTCACCCGCAGGCTCGTCGAGTGGGTCGGCCGCAGCTGTGACGGATTTCATGGTCCCGGTTGCCTTCGGGACGCAGACTGGCGGTTCCATCGTCCGGCCGGGCGCTTTTTGTGGTTGTATCGGCTACAAACCGACTTACGGCGACTACAACCCGCTTGGCGTGCACGACAATACGAGAAGTGTCGACACGCTCGGCATGATGAGCCGGACGATGGAAGATCAGGCTCTTATGCGCGCCGTTCTGACCCATATGCCGTACCGCCCGATGCAAACGCCCTCCATCGGTGACCTCCGCATCGGTGTATGTCGCACACCAAACTGGCATCTGGCGGATAAAACCACCCAAGAATGCTTAATGCATGCTGCAAAGGATTTGGAAGCGAGCGGTGCCACGGTTGCTGATTTCGATTTGCCCGATGATTTTGATGAAGCCGTCGAAGGTTTCGATGCCATATCCGGTTATGAGATTTCGCGGTCGCTGGCCTACGAATGGGTTAACTATCTGGACTTGTTGAGTGACAACATGCGCAACAACCGCGTCCCGAACGGATTGAAAGTCACACCGGCGGAATATCAGGCCGGGTTGGCAAAACTTGGTGATTATCGCCGTCGCTATGCGGCATCACTCGAAGGCTGGGACGTGCTGATCACGCCAAGCGCGCCTGCTGAAGCGCCGGCCGACCTGACGACCATCGGGGAGCCACCTTTTAATCGCATTTGGACCGGCCTGTATGGTCCCGCGATCAGCTTGCCGCTCTATACTGGGCCTCAGGAACTGCCCATTGGACTGCAAGTTGTCGGTCATATGGGTCAGGACGATCGGTTCCTGGATGCGTCCGACGCGGTTTATCGGGCCTTAGTTTAGTTTAAAGCACCGACGCCCCACCCAATATATACAATGATCGAGAATTCTAAAGAAGACGGTACCCTCTGTGAAACGGAGTGAAACACATGCAGCATAATATCTCGGCGTTGAATGACGGCTTCGGCCTCATGATCGAAAACGTTACCCGTCATGATCTCGAAGATACGGGTTTCCAACGCGAAGCTTACGAGCTCTGGACGCAACACGGCGGCTTGATCGCGGTGCGCGGTGCGGACCTTGCAGAGACGTTGCCGGAACAGTTGATGGTGTGGTCAGGCCTCTTCGGTGAAATCGAGGATGTGACCCTTGCGGCACGAGAAAGCAACATGGTACCGGGCTTCCCCATTCTCCGTATCGGCAATATCAAGGACGAGACCGGTAATCCCAAAGCGTCGCTCGCTAAAGTGCCTCCTCTAGCATCTGACGCCGATATTCAGTATAATCCGGAGACGCG
The DNA here is from genome assembly GCA_049601975.1 of Alphaproteobacteria bacterium. Classification (GTDB taxonomy): domain Bacteria; phylum Pseudomonadota; class Alphaproteobacteria; order UBA8366; family UBA8366; genus UBA6544. Next base: position 1,746 of record JBMYRC010000051.1, read on the forward strand.
CCGCCCGGTCTGGCATACGGATTCGACCTTTCGAGAGCATCCTCCAATTGGGTCCGTTTTTCATTGCCGCCAAGCACCACCGGAAGGGTCGGAGACGCTGTTTGCGGATACACGGCGCGCCTATGCGGGTCTTGATGCACAAACAAAAGCCAAACTGGAGGCATTGGAAGCTGTGTGCTCACTGGCGCATCATGACAAAAAGATCAGCCTCTATTCTCCGGGGTATCCAGTGCTAACCGAGGAACAACGCGCTGCCAATCCTGCGAACCGGGTGCCGATCGTCCTCGAACATCCAGTGAGCGGGATACCCGCCCTCTATGGACTAAACAGCTCGACATGCGCCGTGGTCCCCGTCGGCGACCCTGTGGACGATGCGGCATTGGACACCTGGGAACTGGAAGGTATCGAGGATGAGAGCGTCCTCATTATCCGCGATCTTTTACCCTACATTACGGGTCCGGAATTTACCGTGAAATGGAGCTGGCAACCGGGTGATATCGTGGCGTGGGACAATCGTTGTACGATGCACGCCGCAACCGGATACGAGTACGACCGCTATTCTCGCGAAATGTGGCGGCTAACATTATTGGATAAAGCCGACGCCAAAGCCGCATAATTGCCGTCGTGGCCTTGATGGGCAGGTATAGACCTACTTCCAGCCTTCTACATCGGCCATGTCAGGCAGCGAATGGGCGATGCCTTGGTGACAATCGATGTAGGTCTTTTCTCTGGACGAGAGATATTCCTGGTGTTGGGTGGACGCGCCCTTGCTCTGCGCGGTGATGTCCATATAAGTGAAATAGTGGCAGTTCCGGCATTCGAGTGAATCATTCGATTGCAGGCGAGCCCATTCATGCTGGGCGAGTCTGACTCGGTGGTCGAGAAATTTTTCCCGCGTGTTGATGGTGCCGAATAATGTGCCCCAAACTTCTTTTGAAGCTTGCATCTTACGGGCGATCTTATCGGTCCATTTGTGGGGCACATGGCAATCCGGACAGGTTGCTCGTACGCCTGAGCGGCTTGTGTAGTGGATTGTCGACTTAAGCTCTTGGTACACGTCATATCGCATCTCGTGACAATCGATGCAAAACGCCTCCGTATTCTTGACTTCCAATGCGACCCGGAAGTCCGATTGCCGATGGCCGAGGTCAGCGCCGGTCTCGCATCATGCATCGATGCAGAATTTGAACGGCGGGCTGCGGCTTAACTGGGAAGCCCAGTCTCCGCATAAACGGTCATGACGGCGGCATCCATTCCCGCGAGGCCGAGGCGTTCAAGAGTTAATCCATCTTTCCACGGAGTCACGTCGAGCAATACCGCGACGATGTCGACGAAGCCTCTGTGGAGTGTGGCATTGCACCCAGCGTTCTCGGCCAGCAGAACGAAGGGGACATGGGCGAGCGGCAAGTCAGTGCCCATCCATATGCGCCAGATGTCAGTGGGAAGATCGCCAACATCGCGATAGAAAGCGGATTGCGCGACTGCTTCCTGCACGTCGGCACCTTCGGCACCGTAAAGTATCCGGATATGGTCGAGGACGGTGCGATACCGCACGCCATAGGCTTCGCAGACCGCTGGGCGTTCCGCGTCCAACGCCTCGATGAGTTCCCCGGCATGCGCGGTGTTACCGGTCCCGTAGAAACTGGCGCGCTCGCCCTTCGCTTCCGCTCGGTCGTAGTATCCGACATTGAGCAACGCTATCGCCGGATGAATCAGCAGGTTCATACTCTCGAGGTTCGTCTCGATCACGTTCCGTCAGGGCTCGACGGATTTTGTGATTGCGCAAGACTGTCCGGCGCAGTTTCGCTGCGATTGGCCGGAAAAGCGGCCAATGGAAGCGCGCGGCGTATAAATCCGGGCGTGATGTGAGCACCGCTTCTCGCGGCTGCGTGGGTAGGGGTGACACCCTCGGTTACGGTCACGCCGGCTTTGTCAGCTTCGCGCAGCATGGCGGCGAGCTGAAAGCCCGGCCAATACCCGTGCATGTTCACATGCAGAACCTGCCCGTTCTCAAGGTGCGGGATGAAATCCGCGGCGCGTGCTTCAAGGTTCAGTTGCACTTCGTTGACCACCACGAGGTCCGCTCCAGCAATAGCCTCTGCCGGAGCGTCGGTGATCACGGAGATCTAGCCGAGACCGGTCTTTCCGGAGATGGTCTCGGACGCCGGTTTGCCGAAATGAATACCGCCTGCGGCCCCGCGAGCTTCAAGGCATTCGGGCTGATCCGGCCACAACAGGAACCTCACGTCATGCCCTGCCGAGGCCATATCACCGGCGACGGCGGCACCGGTATTCATGCCGGTATTGCCGATGACCACGATTTTAAGAGACATGATTTACTCCGCCGCCGAAGCGGTCGGTTGTTGCAGGCGATCCGCTTTGATCATCTCCGATGCCTTCTCTGCGATCATCAAAGTAGGCGAGTTGGTGTTGCCGCTGGTGATGCTCGGCATGACGGAGGCGTCGACCACGCGCAGGCCACGTAATCCGTGAACACGGAGCCGCCCGTCGACAACCGCCATCGGGTCGTCGCCCATCTTACAGGTGCCGATGGGGTGAAAGATGGTGCTGGAGATATCCCCTGCCGCCTTGACGAGATCCTCCTGGGTTTCCAGTTCCAATCCGGGTTTGAATTCCTGCGGATTGTATTTGGCGAGCGCCGGTTGATTGACGATGTCTCGTGTAAAGCGCACCGCTTGAGCCGCGACCTGCTTGTCCCGCTCCGCCGACAGATAGTTTGGACGGATCGCCGGAGAATCATAAGGATCGCTGCTTTTTAAGCGGATCGTGCCCCGGCTCTCTGGGCGTAGATTACAGACGCTGGCAGTAAAGGCAGGGAAAATGTGCAACGGCTCGCCGAACTTATCCAGGGTGAGGGGTTGTACGTGATATTGGATGTTCGGCGTGTCGTAGGAGGGATCCGACTTCGCGAACGCGCCAAGTTGCGAGGGCGCCATGGTCATGGGACCGCGCTGGAACAGGAGATACTCGAGCCCAATTCCCATCTTCCCAATCAAGCTGCTGGCACGCTCGTTCAAGGTCTCCACGCCCTCGACCCGATAGGCGCAGCGGATTTGCAGGTGATCCTGCAGATTTCCACCGACGCCCGGCAACTCATGCTGAATGGCGATACCGTGCCCGCGGAGTGCCTCTCCTGGGCCGATACCCGAAAGCTGCAAGATGGTGGGGGAGGCGACGGCACCTGCGGCCAGGATGACTTCGCTGAGCGCGCTCGCTACCTGCTCTATTCCTCCAAGGTCGAAGACGATTCCGGTTGCTTTGCCGTCCTCGATTTTGACGCGTTTGGTGTGCGCACCGGTGACGACCCGAAGGTTGGGGCGGTTCCGAACTGGTTTGAGAAACCCGCGCGAGGTGTTCCAGCGCCAGCCGCGCTTCTGGTTGACGTGGAAGTAGCCGACACCCTCGTTATTACCGGTATTAAAATCGTTGACTCTCGGCAGGCCCGCTTCGACGGCGGCATCCATGAAAGCGTCTAATATCTCCCAGGAGATACGCGGCTTCTCGATTCGCCACTCGCCGCCACGCGCATGTAAATTGCTCGGCTCCAGGGCGAGGTTGTCTTCGGATTTTAGGAAATAGGGTAGCACATCATCCCAGCCCCATCCGGGATTACCGAGCTGTGCCCAATGATCGTAATCGCGCGCCTGGCCGCGCATGTAGATCATACCGTTGATGGACGAACAGCCGCCCAAAACCTTGCCGCGTGGATAATCAATGGCACGGCCGTTTAGGCCAGGTTCGGGCTCCGTCTTAAAGCCCCAATCAACCTTCGGATTGCCGATGCAGTAGAGATATCCGACAGGAATTTTGGTCCAAATATAATCGTCTTTTCCACCCGCTTCGAGCAGCAGGACCGAAACGTTAGGGTCTGCCGACAAACGGTTAGCGATGACGCAACCTGCCGTCCCCGCACCAACGATGATATAGTCGTAACTACCGAATGATTGCGCCATTTATGTCGTTATCCCGCTGATCTATCCACACCGTCTAATATCGCGGAGGGATAGCGAGGGGACAAGGGGCACACTCTCCTAGAGGAGAGAATGTCGGTGGAGAATTAATTACCCCAATTCTTCAAAATTGGTACCGTGGAGATCGAGTTCTTCGGCGACCCGTCTATCAGTTTGTCGCTGTAGACCAGATAGATCAGCACGTTGCGTTTTTGGTCCATGAAGCGAACCACCTGCATGGTTTTGAACAGGATGGAGGTGCGCTTGTTGAAAACAGATTCGCCGTCCTCAAGCTCTTCCTTGACGGTAATAGGGCCGACCTGGCGGCAGGCAATTGCAGCGTCCGATGAATCCGTTGCCAGACCCACAGCCCCCGAGACACCGCCTTTTTTGGCGCGGGAGAGATGGCAGGTGACGCCGTCCACCTTAGGATCATCAAAAGCCTCTATGACGATCTTATCGTTGGGGCCGAGCAATTTGAAGACGGTGCTGACGCTACCAATTTCTTCTGCACTCACGGTATTTGCGCCGAGGAGAAAAGTGAGTGCTGCCGTTAAAACCCTCATCCGCCGGCTAACTGCGGCAAGATATGGACTTCGCTGTCCGGCTGAATTGGCTCCAGCAGAGATTCCTGGAACAGCTGTCCGTCGATTGCGTAGGCGGCCCCTTCTTCCAGGTGGGGTTTGATCTCAGGGAACTCCTCGGAGAATGCCCGAATCAGTTGTTTTATGGTAGCGACATTCGAATATTCGAATTCGGTTTTGCCGTTGGTATAGCGCGCTAGCGCCGCGGTGATCGTGACATGTGCCATAACCTATAGTTCGGTTATTCCGCGGGAATATTCAAGAGTGAAATGGGGACGAGACTTCACCCTGCGTTCGGTGAAGGGGGAGAGGCGCGGGTGAGTTCATTCTTCGAAGGGGTGTAGTCTGAGCTCTTTCACCCCAAGCAAATGCATAAGAAAAACCCCCGCCCGGTTGGGCGAGGGTTTCTCTGAAATCTTGAAAGAGGAGGGTGGCTTATTCGGCCGCCTTCTTCATTTCGTCCAGTCTCGCCATAATCTTCGGCGGCGACATCGGCAATTCCGCAAACCGGACGCCGGTGGCGCGGCTGACCGCATTGGCGACCGCCGCCATCGGCGGAATGATCGGTGTTTCGCCGATACCACGCACACCGAAGGGATGGCGCGGGTTCGGTTCTTCAACGATCACCGTGCTGATCATCGGTAAATCGGAGCAGACCGGGATTCTGTAGTCGAGGAAACCCGTATTCTCCATCTGGCCTTCGTCGTTGTAGATGTACTCTTCGTTGAGGGCCCAGCCGATGCCTTGTGCGGCACCACCTTGGAATTGTCCTTCAACATACGCCCGGTGGATGGCCTTGCCGGCATCCTGCAGAACCGTATAGCGCAGGACGTCGACCTTGCCGGTCTCCGGGTCCACTTCAACGTCGACCATATGCATGCCGAAGCTCGGTGCGGCTCCTTGCGCGTTGATTTGCGCATGGCCCGCGATCGGTCCACCGGTCTTGTTGGCGTGCTTGGCGATGTCGGCCAGGGTCATCGGTTCGAAGTCGCCGGCGTTAGGGCCGGACGGCTTGATGAGACCAGCTTCCCAGGCCACGGCTTCCTCATCGATCTCCCAAACCTTTGCCGCGCGGGCACAGGCCTGTTGGATGATGTCTTCGGATGCCTGGACCACGGCCATACCACTCGAGAAGGTCGCCCGGCTACCGCCCGTCAGGAATGTATAGCCCAGCGAACTTGTGTCGCCGATGATCGGTCGCACGTCCTCGTATTCGACGCCAAGCGTCTCCGCGGCCATCAAGGCCATGGAAGCGCGTGAGCCGCCGATATCGGGCGTACCGATCATTAAGTTGAGTGTGCCATCGACATTCAGCTGCAAGGCCGCACAGGACTCGCCGCCGATGTTGAACCAGAAGCCTGATGCCACGCCACGTCCCTGATTGGGGCCAAGCGGGGTGTTGTAATGCTCATGAGCCTTGGCTTCTTCAAGGATCTGCGGGTAGCCAATCGCGCCAAATTTGGGGCCATAAGCTGCACGGGTGCCTTCCTTCGCCTCGTTCTTTTGGCGAAGTTCGACTGGGTCCATATTCAGCTTTTGGGCGATCTCGTCGACCACGCATTCGACCGCATACTCTGAGATCGGTGCCCCCGGTGCGCGATAGGCTGCGACCTTCGGGCGGTTGGTGACAATGTCGAAACCGACGACTTTGACGTTCTCCATGTCGTATGGCGCGAAGGCGCACATGCACCCCGGCTGTACGGGAGAGCCCGCGAAAGCGCCCGCCTGATATTTCAGGATGGCTTCGCCGGCCACGAGGGTGCCGTCTTTCTTGGCGCCCATCTTGACCCAGACATTGGCACCCGAGGTTGGGCCCGTTGCCCGCATGACATCGTCGCGGTTCATGATCATCTTGACCGGGTGATGGCATTTTTTCGAAAGCAACAATGCCAACGGCTCCAGATAGACGACTGTTTTACCACCGAAACCGCCGCCGATCTCCGAAGAGGTGACGCGCAATTTCGAGACGTCCATGCCGATCAGCTTGGCGCAGTGGCCGCGGACAACGAAATGTCCCTGGGTCGTGCACCAAAGATCTGCGGTGCCGTCTTCGGAGTAGTTTGCAACGCAGGCGTGCGGCTCGATATAGCCTTGGTGAACCGCACTGGTGTCGAACTCGCGTTCGATGATGATATCGGCGTTGGCGAAACCGGCTTCGACATCACCGCAGCCAAACTCGACCCGCTTGGCCACGTTCGACGCTTTAGTCGGGGCCGGATCGACGCCTTCCGTGATCATGTCGTCGTGCAGAATCGGTGCATCGTCGGCCATAGCGGGGACCGGATCGATGACATGAGGCAGCACTTCGTACTCGACTTTGATCAGTTTCAGCGCTTGCCGGGCAACGGCGGAACTGGTCGCCGCAACCGCGGCTACCGGATGGCCGTCATACAAGGCTTTTTCCCGCGCCATGACGTTGCGGGTCATATCCTTGTAATTAATCATCATCTCACCGGCCGGGGCCAGTTCCGAGGGCATGTCCTCAAAGTCGTCGCGGCATACCACTGCTTTGACGCCTTTCAGGGCTTCCGCCTTCGAAGTATCGATCGACTTGATGATCGCGTGGGCATGCGGACTTCGGAGAACTTGGCCGACCAATTGGTTAGGCATATTGAAATCCGCGCCGAATTTTGCCCGCCCAGTCACCTTGTCAACACCGTCCGGGCGAACCGGACTGCTGCCGACCACTTTTAGATCAGTCGTGCGAACGTCATCGGGCATATTATGCTCCTCTCATCTCCGCGGCCGCGTCTTGGACGGCCCGGACGATTTTGTCGTAGCCGGTGCAACGGCACAGATTACCCGCGAGCCAATACCGAATCTCGGTCTCAGTCGGATCGGGGTTCTTCTCCAGCAACGCTTTTGAAGCAATCAGAAAGCCCGGGGTGCAGATGCCGCATTGCAGGGCGGCGTGCTCCAGGAACTTCTGCTGCAGCGGATGCAGGTGGTCGCCTTCGGCCATGTTCTCAATGGTCTCAACCTCACGGTCTTGCATTTCCGCGCCGAGCACGAGGCAAGAGCAGACCAAGCGGCCGTCGACCATGACGCTGCACGCACCGCAATCGCCGGAAGCACAGCCTTCCTTGCTGCCCGTGAGATGCAGGGTTTCGCGAAGGATATCGAGCAAGGTCTCCTCCGGCTCGCAGAGGAACTCCGTCTCGTCACCGTTGACGGTGGTGGTTACGTGAATCTTCGACATGAATTAACCTTTCGCGCGTTCGAGGGCGGTTGTCGCCGCCCGGCGGGTCAGTACACCCGCAACTTTTTTGCGGTATTCGACGGTGCCGCGCTTGTCGCTGATCGGTGTCGCCGCGGCACTTGCCGCCGCACCCGCAGCTTCGAGGGCCGCATCATCTACCTTTGTTCCGATCAAAGCGTCGGCTGCTGCCGCGCAATTGATAATCGTCGGGCCGACCGCACCCAGGATGACACGGGCCGCAGTGCAGGTCCCGCTATCATCGAGCGTCAAGCAAACGCCCGAGCCGACAACGGCGATGTCCATCTCGGTCCGTGGAATGAACCGGAGATAGGCTTCACCCGTGTTAGCGGCCTTTTTCGGGAAAAAGATCGAGACAATGAACTCGCCCTTCGCAAGTGAGGTTTTGCCGGGACCAGTCGGGACTTCCTCGACTGCAACATCGCGCGTGCCGTTCGGCCCTGCGATGCGCGCAATGGCGCCCGCCGCAACCATCGCCGGAACACTATCTCCGGCCGGTGAGGCATTGCACAGATTTCCGGCCATAGTGCAACGGCCTTGGATTTGTGTCGATCCGATCAGGTCGAGCGCATACATGACGCCCGGCCAAGTCTTCGAGAACGACGCATGTTCCTTCAACTCGGCACTCGCTACAGCGGCACCAACGCGGTATCCGCCGTCTTCTTCGGCGACGGTGCGGGTTTCCGCAATTCGTTTAATGTCCACGATGAGCTCTGGCTCAATCATATCGGCGCGGAGCTGGACCAAGAGATCGGTACCCCCCGCGAGTACCCGGGCTTCGCCGGTAGCAGCTGCTAAAAGCGCAACTGCCGCATCGACTGAATCCGGGGCTTCAAAACGCATGGCCTCCATCGGTATAGCCAATCCTTTTCTTTGAGATGTTTCTAGTTCGTCGTTTGTTGTCGCTGTTTGCGATTGACCGGGAGAATGCCCAAAGGGAAGCTCCTGCTCAAGTCGATATACGAAAAATTAACTACCCTCACCAACCGTGTCCGACGGGCGAGGGAATACTATTTAACAATTTAGCGCTGAAGCACATGGAAGGCGAGCCGATAATTTCGATTATTTTCACAAGACTTAGGGGAGTGTCATGACGAGCCAATACGATTACGGGAATGCAGGGTACGGTTATATCGACGGCGAGTTTGTACCGATGTCTGAGATGAGGTTGCCGGTGACCGATCTCGGCTTTCAGCTGGGGGATATGTGTTATGACGCATTGCATATCCACAAGGGCCGCTATTTCCGTATGGATGATCATCTGGACCGCTTCGAGCATTCGGTCGCCGAGCGCCGGTATAATACACTCAGCATGGGACGTGACGGCTTTGCCGAAGTCTTGATGGAATGCGCATCACTATCGGGATTGCGCGACTCCATGGTCAACATTGTGGCCACGAGGGGGGTACCGACCAGCGGTCACAAGGATCTGCGTACCTGCCAAAATCGATTGATGGCCTGGGCCGTGCCGTATTATTCGGTCGTCTCGGAAGAAGAAAACCGCGAAGGCTGCGATATCGTTGTCGCCGATACCGTCCGTATTCCGCCGGAAGCCGTCGACCCCAAGATCAAGAACTACGGTCGCCTCGATTTTGTGAGCGCGATGTTCGAGGCCTATGACCGCGATGTCCGATACGCCGTCTTGTTGGATGGAGAGGGCAATGTCACGGAAGGACGCGGCTGGAATATCTTCGCATTGGAGGGCGGTCGACTTGTTTCGCCGGACGAAGGTGTACTGGAAGGTATCACCCGGCGAACGGTTGTCGAGTTGGCAGAGAGCCTGAATATCGAAGCCCGGTTGGAAAAGTTATCAGCTGATCAGTTGCGCGGTGCCGAGGAAATTTTTCTCACCTCCACTGCGGGTGGCATCGTGCCGGTCAAATCCGTCGATGGTGCTGAAATCGGCGAGGGCGGTCCGGGGCCGGTCACGCAACGTCTGACAGAGATGTATTGGACGCTGCACGAAGATGAGGCCTACAGCACGCCGGTCGTCTACCGGGACTAAGGTATTCTTTAAAAGTCCTTCGCCGCGAGTACGTAGACGTAAGTGCGTTCACGTCTGTGTTGATAGACTTTGTCCGCGACCGCTCGAATCTCGTCCAGAGCATTGTCGAAACAATCCAACATCTTGCTCTCGTCCGCACCAGCGTCCGGGCACATCTTCATGAGGGCTTCGGCCTCCACGAAAAATGTGATTTCGAGGGCGCTGTCATATCCCCAAAAGCGCACGCGGTTCTTGCCGGATTGGAAACTTCTACTTCGATTGGGAAATACTAAACTCATCAGATTTCTCCAAAATTCATATCGTTTTAGTATCCCGCTTCAATGCGGCGTCGAGTTCGTCGGGGGCAATCGTTAAGGATCGGCAAAGTACCGAATTCCCGGATGCATCGGGCAGGTAGATAATGGTCGATACGCGACGATAGGCGTTGAATGAAACGCCTTGTATTAGGTCTTCATCCGTATCGACGATATAGTCGCCAGCTGGCAATTCGTCGTCTAAGCCTTTTAGATCAAAGGGTTTCTTGAACGTTATTGTTTTACTTGTCGTGCGGCTGGTCATTGGCTGTCCCTCGATGAGCTACCTCGACATTTCCATTCCCGATGAAGTATCGGATGAGGATGCTCCCCCGATGTAATCATTAGGCTTTGATAGTGACTGTTTCCGTGATCGGTGTTTTGACTTCCGGATCGATAACCTTGTTTGGTGGACCGATGAATGAAGCAGCGGTCGACGCTTCGGTAGGCTTAACCCTCTTGGCCGCTTTCTCGGTGGCCGCAAATTCCTTGAATGGCATGTGATTTCACTTTCATTAAGCAGAAATTATATTTGGATAATCAATATATGTTGTTTATTAAAGTTATTTACGAATCAATTTAGCATTATATTCGTAATAATATAAATATAAATATGCAACAATTTGATAAAATTGTAATTTATTATAATAATTATTTGTATTTATTTGAATAACGGCGAAACCTTTGGTGCCGAACCGGGGCACATTCCCTCCAATTTCAATTACATGGGTATTGCCGTTTTCCTATTTCGTGCCGGTGTGATATAGTCCCTTTTTCGCACTTCCGCTAGAAGTGCTGCGAACGCGTCATTCAGAATCGCGTCGTTCAGAAATCTGCGAACGCTTAAACGATTAATAGCCTTACGTTTTTACCCTGCGCACATTCATGGTAGCGGCCAAGCCGCATACCCGGGATTTGTCAAAATCGATGCGCGGGCCTGTTAAAGAATTTCCGAAATACGATCCGCCTCCATTTTTGAGGCTGCTTTTCGCGTACCCATTCCGATCATTGCTGTCAAAAGCATGGAGGGATTTTAAGGAGTAGAATTTGTGAAAGAGCAATTATTGTTCACGCCGGGACCGGTGAATATGGCTCCCAGCGTGAGAAGCGCTATTGGCAAAAATGATATTTGTCACAGAGAAGTTGAATTTGAAATTCTGCTGAAGAGTATTGAGAGCAAAATTCTGAAGTTATTTCAGTTGGAAGATAAATCCGGCTACAGAGCTGTCGTCATTACAGGGTCCGGAACAGCCGCAAACGAGGCCATTCTATCCTCCGTCGTCGGCGACCAGCATATTCTAGTGATATCAAATGGTGAGTTTGGCGAACGCCTGCACGGCATTTCGACAATTCATAATAAGAACACCCATCTTCTCGAATTTCCCTGGGGTGAAGAACTCGATTTGGCGCGTATAGAGGCCTATCTCAAAGGGCATCCCATCGATGTAGTCGCGATGGTTCATCACGAAACCAGCTCCGGAATGCTGAATTCCTTGGAAAGTGTCGGTGCGATTTCCAAAGCCAACGGAGCCATGTTTATTGTTGATTGCGTCAGCAGTGTCGGCGCCGAGGTCATAAATCTGAAGAAATGCGATATCGCCTTTTGTTCAAGTTCAAGTTCGAAGGCTCTTGCGTCGCCCGCCGGCCTATCCTTCGTCATCGGAAAGACCCCGGAATTTGAAAAACTGAAGGATCTTCCTGCCAAAACCACCTATTTGAACCTGGCGACCTTTTACCATTTCCTGAAAACCCGCTCACAGACGCCGAACACACCGGCCACGCCGCTGTTCTTCGCTCTTGAGCAATCGCTGATCGATATCCTCGAGGAGGGCACCCTCAAGCGCTTTGCGTCTCTGCGGAATAAGGCAATGGTTTTGCGGCAAGGGATGCTGCGGCTCGGATTGAGCTTTCTGATCGATCAAAAAAACATGTGTTCCGTTCTCACAACGGTCCATTTGCCGTCGCATATCGACATGGCGGGCTTCCGGCAAAAACTGCGCGCACAAACCATTATCATCTACGAAGGTAAGGGCTGCTTTAAGAACCATGTCTTTCAGGTCGGCAATATTGGCGAATTGTCATTAGGCGATATTCAGTTCTTTTTGAAAACTCTCGGTAACGTTCTCGGAGATTTCAAAGAAGCACGGCCGCCATCGGTCTTCGCTCCGAGGCTCGATCCCATCCTCAATCCCATCAATCTGGGCGTGGTCACATCGGCGGATAGCGTGTGAACGTTAGACTGATGCGACTATGGGAGACAAAAAATAAAGATGACGAATGGTGGTCGTCGTTCGTGACATCGCCGATCGCCATCGCCGCCAACTACCTGGTCGTCGACATTAAATGGCTGACGCCCAATCTGATCACGTTGTTTTCGTTCCTCGTCGCGATCGTCTCGGTGCTGTTCATAATCGGCGGTGGAACGATGAATTTCATCATCGCGGCAGTTCTCATCCATATCAGCCACGTGCTCGATTGCATGGATGGCCAGATGGCACGGTACCGGGGAACGCCGTCACCATCCGGCGGTTACTATGACAAATTGACGGATCAAATTCAGGTGCTGATTTGGTTCGGCGCCGCCGGTTATGCCGCTTATGTGCAATCGCAAGACGTTCTATCGGTGTTTCTCGCTTTTACCGGCATCGCCTTCTACACGCTGCGTGGATACTCGAAGTACATTGAGATTTTCACTCTGATGACCGCCGATAAGGATTACTTGGAAAAGAGAACCAAGGAAGATCGCGTCCAACAAAAACCAGAGGTCGCGGGGCAGGGGTTTGGCTTGCTGTCAAACCTGCGCTGGCTTTTTGCTGAGCAGCCGAAAGTTCTCCTCTTCAATGAAGGTGTGCTCGTCTTCATGCTTTCAATGGCCCTCGTATTCGATCGCTTAGCGCCGATGTTATGGGTATTTGCCATCACGCAGATTTGTATTGGCCTGGGTAGCGGCTGGCTGCGAGGGGCTCAAGTCGGGCGCAGCGAGAGTATTTCGCTTAGCAAATAACCTTCCCTGCCGACAGTCCGGCGCGGGACCAATCCGTTCGGTGGAAAGGAACCAACATGAAAGCGATTATTCTGGCGGCCGGGATGGGTTCGAGAATCAGACCGTTGACCGACAATTGCCCGAAATGCCTCCTGAAGGTCGGTGGTAAAACGATTTTGGAGATGATGCTCTCCCATATTCAGAGCTGCGGCATTAGCGAAGTGATTTTCGTGCTGGGGTATCTGCAAGACCAGGTCAGGGATTACGTAAAGACTGCCTTCCCGGAATTGGATGCGACGTATCTGGTGAACGATGATTATTCCACGACTAATACCGGATATTCACTGATGCTGGCGCTAGGGGAGACAAAGGGTTGCGCGTTTGTGAAGTTCGATGCGGATGTGGTGTTTGATGAGGAAATTCTCAGGCGGCTTATCGACAGCGAGCATGAAAACTGCCTGTGCATCGATAAGAACATCCAATTGGATGCGGAAGAAATCAAAGTCACGGTTGAAGGTGCCAACAAGGTGGTTAAGGTCAGCAAATCGGTTCGCCCGATCGATGCTATTGGTGAATCTATCGGCATCGAAAAGATCAATGGTCATACCACTGAACTCCTGCTGGCCGAGCTCCAGAAGAATATGTTGGATGTGAAAAACCACCAGAATTACTACGAAGATGCCTACGAACGGCTCATCTCACAGACCGTCCCTTTTCACGCGCTCGATATTTCGGGGTTGAGGTGGACGGAAATCGACACGCATGAAGATTTCGCGACGGCGGAAAAGATGTTTCGCCCGCCATTAACTCACGAAGCCGATGGGTATCCTGGAGGCATTTTGCATTCCTCTGCGCACGCTCAGGGGAATTAGCTGTCACTGCATTCAAAATCCCCACTATCGAGTGGGGGTGGATCAAAATAGGCATTCGTGATTATAGGAAAACTTAGGAAATCCAGATGACAATCGAAAATTCGGAGTCTCAAGGTCAGCAACCCAAATCTATCATTTCTTACCTTTGGGATCTTCCTAATCTTCTCTCCCTTGCAGGACTTGGGTGCACCACCCTTGCGATATATTTTATAATTTTAGGTGTTTATCCGGCCGCGATGATAGGAATGATTTGGGCTGTCGCGTTTGACTGGGCCGACGGCCTCGTTGCCCGCAGGATGAAGGGACGAGTTGGTTCAGACCAATTGTTCGGTGGGCAGCTCGATGTCCTGATAGATATCGTGAGCTACGGGGTCACACCTGCGATCCTTCTACTAAGTTATGGAGAGTTCGAGCCATTATTCCTGCTGGGTGCATTTTTAATGCTTGTCGCTGGAGCGATAAGGTTGAGTTATTTCAGCGTTTTTGGTCTTGCCGAGGGATCCAAATACACGGGGCTGGCTATTGATAACAACAGCATAGCGCTCGTCTTTTTGTTCCTATTTGAAGGCATGTTTAGCTCGGGAGTATTCTCTGTCGTTCTCTATGTTAGTGGATTGAGCTTGGCTGCCTTGAATGTATCAATGATTAAAACGCCAAATCTTTCAGGGAAACCGATTAATGTCATCCTTCTCGCCTCTTACACTGTCGCAATTACAGCGATCTATGGCTGGAGACTTTTGTAGAGAATAAGCGCGGTAACAACGATAGCCGCAAGCCGCTAAGAGGGGCCGGTTACAGGCTTGGCTCTGCATTTTGATTTGCGGGCAAATATCGGATTACATGACGTATTGATGTAGTGATGGAAACCGACACGTGGCAACTCATTTAAAAATTGGATACATTTCGCTCGTCGTAATTCTGTTCAGACTTTTGCCGCTAAATGTATTCGCGGGCGAGGTTTTCGACGCCCCACCGGACCAACCAGACCCGTCGGCGAAATATCTATTCTATATGCACGGTCGACATGTTGAGAGGCACGGTGCTGACGGCGATTATGAATATTCGGAAATACTCAATGTACTAGCAAAAAAGGGGCTGGTTGTGATTGGCGAGGTTCGCTCGGATACCGACCCGAGTGACTATTCCAAGCGAATTGCGGGGCAGGTCGGGAGACTTCTCGACGCAGGTGTACCGGCGAAAATATTACTGTGGCTGGGCATTCTAAAGGTGCCTTCATGTCTATGTTGATTGCCAGTCGGGTTCAAAACGAAGCCGTCAAATACGGCATCTTAGCGGGCTGCGGCGTTAAAGGATCAGAATTTCGCCGGTCCTATGTGAAGTTTTCCAAGCACAGAGCACAACGCATGCGTGGCCGTTTCTTAGTTGCTTGGGACGCGAATGACGATGTGACCCGTGAGTGTGACCTGGCGATGGGAAAAGCTGGCGTGGACTTTCGCAATCTGGTCTTCGAAACCGGACGTGGCCATAGCCTGTTTTACAAACCCAAGTCGGATTGGATCGACCCATTGGTTGAGTTTGCACTTTCCGGGTGACGCTATGAGCTCTCTCAATTTGGCCGTAAGGTGAAAGCTCCTGCGGTACTCTGACGCGGGCCAATTTAAGCCATGTCATATCTTCGATACAAATATGAAGTAATAATCGTAAGAATCTGAAATATTACTAAAAACACTCTAATAGGGTGGCCTTATTGTGTTGGATGTGACGCCGAAGTCGAAAGAGGTCTTACCGCTTTCAGGTAACACGGAAATTGAGCTGAAGCTTACCACCGATGCGAAGGGTTTGGCGCAGGTCCGGCGCACGTCTTTTTGTTCGGGCCCCGTACGGGCGCAAACCAGGGTGCTGGATAGCGTTTATTTCGACCCGGTTGGACACGATTTGCGGGCGTGCGGGTTTTCCCTACGATTGCGGAAAGTGAGACGGCGATTTCGGCAAACCTTTAATGCATCTGGTGCGGGCGGATATTTCGAGCGCCGCGAGTTCGAAAACGATCTATCCGAAAACAAACCGGATTTATCGGTGATCGATGATCCGACGATCCGCTCGCGGCTCGTCCATATCAGGCGGACTGATCTGAAACCAGTTTTCACAACGCATGTGCGCCGTAGCCGTAAACTCTATCATCCCGAGGCGGGCACAACGGTTGAGGTCGCGTTGGACGAAGGCGAAGTTCGGAGCGACAAGGAAAGCACGTCGCTCACGGAAATCGAACTTGAACTTAGGCAGGGTGAGCCGGAAACACTATATCAACGTCGCGCGCGAGCTCAGCGGGATCATTCCCGTCCGCCTGCAGGTCCAATCGAAACCGGACATCGGTTACACTTTGTGCGAAGGAAATTTGGACAATTGGACGACCGCTGGGAAACTCAAACTCAGCCAAGATATGACAACCGAGGTCGCGTTGGATGCGATCATCGAGTATTGCGTTTCCCACATCCTTCGGAACGATAAATGTGCCGCCGAGCGAGCGCATATCGAGGGAGTTCATCAGGTGCGCGTGGGCCTGCGACGTTTGCGTTCAGGCCTGCGACTCTTCAAGGCAGTTTTGCCGAGAGATCAGTACGACTGGATAACCGGAGAGGCGAAGGTGTTCGCGAACGCGCTAGGGCCAGCGCGGGACTTAGACGTCTTCCGGACATCCATCCTGCCGCCGGTTGTCCAAGAATTTGGCGATACCATCGATTTTGCGGGATCGGACCGTACGGCCGCGTGCTTGCAGGATCAAGCGTACGAATTGGTTCGCGAGGCCATTTCGTCGGAGCGGTTCACGATATTCATGATCGAGTTGATGCGGTGGCGGAAGATGGGGTCGTGGCGCAATCAAGCGGTCACGGCGGAGGCAGCGCGGTTGTTTTCGCCAATCGGTGAGTTATCGACACCGTTGCTCACGAAACGCCACAAGGTCGTCGTGAAGAAGGGCAAGGGATTCGCCGATTTATCGTTGGAAGCGCGACATGAGGTGCGGCTCCTGGTGAAGAAATTACGATACGCGACTGATTTTTTTGAGGGTCTCTACCCGGCAAAACCAGGGAAAAAATATATCCGCCGTTTGCGCAGGCTGCAGGATGAACTCGGCCATCTAAACGATATTGTGACGCTCAATTCGATTCTCGACCGGATTCTGGAAAATAGCGGCGGGGCGAAGGCCCAACGCGCCGCGGGATTCTTGATAGGTTGGTACGAGCGTGAAGCTGCGTCAGGCGATGCCCGCCTCATCGAAGACTGGAAGCGGTTCGAAAAGTCGAAACCGTTTTGGTATTGAGCTCCTCGCGTGCTGATTTATTGAGATAAGCCTCATTCTGAACAATTGATTACCACTGGCGGTTTTTACCGTTTCGTCTCTATATTGACGGAAGATCGTGCCCTTGGGGATGAGCAGGAATGAAAGTTTATATCGTCGACGACGATGCCGACATGATTGAGGTAATGACGCTGATGTTGGATGCGGCCGCGCATCGCGTAGCGTCCAGCGTCGCAGGGGCGACCGCCATTCCGCAAATCGTGGAATTCAAACCGGATATACTTTTGACCGACCTTAGTCATGGAGGAATTGGACGGGTTGGAGCTTTGCCATGAATTGCGGGAGAACAAAGGGCTCCGGGCCATGAGTATTGCCTTCGTCTCCGCAAAGACCGACGAATTTTGGCGGGAGCGCGCAAGCAACGCCAGCGCGGTTGGCTATATTTCTAAACCGCTTGATACCAACACTTTTGTCGAAACCGTCGAAGCGTTTGCGGCCCAATAAGTCCGTCGCGCAGAGGCTGCGGTTTTCGCGCCGCTCGGTATCCTTGTTATGACAGATAAGTCCTCATCCCCCGGACCGGCTCTTCCGTCTCTGGCAGCGACATTCGCCGTGCAGACCGTGGCGGCCATGGCGATGTTCAGCGTCGCGGTCGTAGCCCCAGTTGCCGCACCTGATATCGGCGTCGATGCGACGTTGATCGGCACGTTTACCGGCATTGCCTATGCGTCCGGATTGGGGATCGGCTTGTTGACCGGTGCGCTGGCAGATCGCTTCGGGGCCATTAGGATAAGTCAGATGACCATGGGTTTCGCGCTGCTCGGCTGTCTTCTGCTGACTTTGTCGACGCCGTTGGCGGCGTTTACCAGCGCGGTAGCACTCGGGCTTTGTTACGGGCCGGTCAATCCCGCCAGCACCCATATCCTGGCCCGTGTGACGCCGGAACGCTCGCGGCCATTGTACTTTTCCATTAAGCAAACCGGCATGCCCGCGGGCGCGGCCTTGGCCGGGCTATTATTGCCGTTGATTGTGGCGGCCTATGATTGGCGCATTGCGATGATCGCGACCGGCCTGGCGGCCGCTGTCGTCGCGATCCTCATTCAACCGTTGCGCAAGCCGCTCGACGCGATCCGGCGCCCAAATCAGGCGATACGTATCGGTAATTTCCTGCGGCCATTATCCCTCGTATGGCGTACGCCGATGCTCCGCAGTCTTGGGCTCATGGGGTTTTTCTATTCCGGCATTCAAGTCTCCATCATGACGTTCTATGTCGTCTATCTGACCGCGGGCCTTTCGTTGTCTTATACCGAGGATCATGTGGGATTCGGCGTGCTCGGATTATCGCTCTCGCTGCCCACGGTCGGCTTTCTGTATGCGGTTCTGCAAATTTCCGCTGTGTTCGGAAGATTGTTTTGGGGTGCGATCGGAGACCGTTTGGTCAGCGCCCGGTATTTGCTTGTCGGTATCGGGCTGGGCACGGCGGGCTTTTCGATTCTCGCGGGCCTGATGTCCGACGACTTGTCGATTTTTGCCATGGCATTCGTGAGTTTTCTGCTCGGCGTCACCAGTAGCGGGTGGAACGGATTGTTCTTCTCGGAGCTGGTGAAATATGCGCCGAAGGATCGTACAGGAGACGCTGCGGCGGGATTGCAGTTCGCAACCTTGCTGGGCGTGGCGGTATTACCGGCTGGGTTCGGTTTTCTCGTCGTGGCCACGGGAAGCTACTTTGTCGCCTTTGCCGCTGCAGGAGCCGCCGTCGGGATCGGGGCGATTCAATTCGGCTGGTCGTTGCGTCGCTGATCGCCTGCTTCTTTCCTTCAAGCGCACGGCGATCATCTTGTTATAGAGACTTCTCGCGACACAATCGAAGGATTGAGCGGATGGCAAGAATAGCGCACGGCGGCTTCATGCATGAGACCAATTGTTTTGTGCCCATGCGGACCGACTACGAGTATTATGCCCATGGTGGGGAAAGCCCGCCCTTGGCGCGTGGCGAAGAGATATTCGAACGTCTGACAGGAAACAGCTACGGCACGTCCGGATTTCTCGACGAGATGCGCGACAAGCATGAATTGGTGCCCCTTATCTGGGGCTCTGGCGGGGCCGGGGGATATGTCACCGATGACGCGTTTGAGCGTATCGTCGGTGAGTTGGTGGGCGGATTATCGCAAGCGCTGCCGGTCGATGCGGTCTATCTGGATTTGCACGGCGCCATGTGCAGTGAAACCTTCGAAGACGCGGAAGGGGAAGTATTGCGCCGGGTGCGCGCCACCATCGGGCCGGATATCCCGTTGGTGATCAGCCTTGACTACCACGCCAATGTGACACCGCAGATCGCGGAACTGACGGATGGGATGGCCATCTATCTGACTTATCCCCATATCGACCGCCAACACACCGGCGGTCGAGCGGCCAAAGTTCTGCAACGGGTTTTGGAACGCGGACAGCCGACGCACCGGGCCTTCCGAAAGGCGCCGTTCCTGTTGCCGTTGAATTTTCAATGCACGCTGGTTGATCCGTCGAAAACGATTGTCGATGCGACGGTTACGGGTGAGGGGGGCGATATCTTGAATTTGAGCTACGCTGCCGGATTTCCACCGGCGGACCTATTTTATTGCGGCCCTTCGGTGATTTGTCACGGTTACGACCGGGACGCTGTGGAAGCGGCCGCTAACCGAATTGAAAAGATGGTACTCGATAATGAGGAGGCGTTCAGCGAGCGCCTGTATCATCCCGACGAAGCGGTCGAGGAAGCCATGCGGCTGGCCGCAGGTGCGAATAAACCGATCATTCTGGCGGATACCCAGGACAATCCGGGTTGTGGTGGCACTTGCGATACCACGGGTGTGCTGGAGGCCCTGGTGCGCCATGACGCGCAAGGTGTCGCGATGTGCGTGATGAATGATCCCGATGCCGCGGCCGCCGCTCATGCGGCGGGTGAGGGGGCGGAAATCGCAATTGAACTTGGTGGCAAGCATGACATTCCAGGCGATAAACCGTTCAAAGGCACGTTTAAGGTGACGAAGCTAGTGGACGGAAAGTTCACCGCCACCGGTAAATCCATCCCTGGCCGCAAGGTCAATCTTGGCCCGACAGCGCTGCTCACCATCGGCGGCGTCAACGTCTTTACCGCCAGCCGTCGCATGCAGGCGTTCGACCAGGACATCCTGCGGCATGTCGGATTGGAGCCGAGTGAGCAAAAAATCCTCGCCCTGAAGAGCACGTGTCATTTTAGGGCGGATTTCGACTATATCGCGGAGAAAACCTTGATCGTCCTGGCGCCGGGCGGTCACATCGTGGATTCGACGAAATATCCGTTCAAATATCTGCGCCCCGGCGTGCGTCTGACGCCAATGGGCCCGGAATTCGAGGGAAATAAGGGAAAATAGTCATGGCAAAGGGATTACTGATCGCGGCGTTCGATTATTCGGGTGCCCATGCGGACGAGTTTCATGATTGGTACGATCTAGAGCATTTACCGGAGCGCAAGGCGGTCCCGGGCTTCGGGCTATGCGAGCGATGGATCGGCGATGAAGGCTCAAACATTTCCGTTGCGACCTATGACCTCGATAGTGTTGATGTGATGCGAAGCGACGCCTATTGCGCCATCGGATATGCGAATTCTTCTGTTTGGACGAAACGAGTGACGAGCATGTGCACGCGGCTGCTCAGGTTTGACGGGAGCCAGATCACACCGGGCGATGCGGTGGCGCCGGTCGGCGCGGGAGCATTGTTGGTGAATGCGATGAACGTGGCGCCCGAAGGTGAAGCGGATTTCAACGCGTGGTATGACGAGGAGCATTTACCTGCGCTCTCCGCCGTGCCGGGAACCTTGGCAGCGCGACGGTATCGCGCCCGTGACGATGACCCGGACCGGAGCCATCAATACGTGGCGATCTATCACTTGGAATCGGTGGATGTGACCCGTGGCGATGCGTGGAAAAAGGCTGTCGATACGCCCTGGAGCGCGCGGGTGCGACCGCATTTTCGCGATCGCATCCGAATTTTGTCCGGGCGCTATGTCCGGGACGCCTGAGAATGACGGTTAAAGCGCCCCGCGTTACGATCGAGGAATTTGATCGTATTGCCCAGGACGGGAGTGGGTTTCTCGAAATCTACGACTTCGTGGCCGAGGAGATTAACTATGGAAGCGCCCGTATGCGGCTTCGCTACCGGGATTATCACGTCCGAGCAGGCGGTACGATGGCTGGACCATCGATAATGGCATTGGCGGATTTTGCGGTCTTCGCGGCGCTGATGGGCACCGTGGGCCCCGTGCAAATGGCGGTAACGTCCAGCTTGAATATCAATTTTCTACGCCGTCCCGCTGCCGAAGATATGATCGGTGAGGCGCTCATCGTGAAGACGACAAAGCGGCTGGCATTCGCCGAGGTGGATTTGTTTACGGTCGGGGAGGATATTCCGGTTGCCCACGTGACATCGACATATGCGATTCCGAAGGTAGTTACAGCGAGTTAATGTGCGGTATTATAATACCCAATTTATAACTTATTGATTTTAATGTGTAAATTTTAAAGTAATTTGTTGACGCGGTTTGCTCTTATAAGCATAATCCGCGACCTTAAATAGTCGCCCGAATTAATTTGGATTTGGGCTGTAGAGGAAGCCGATGAAAACCTATTCGATGAAAGCGTCGGAAATCGACAAAAAGCATTACGTTGTCGATGCGGACGGTGTGGTGCTGGGCCGGATGGCGGCGGTAATCGCAACCGTTCTCCGAGGTAAGAACAAGCCGACATATACGCCGCACATGGATTGTGGGGATCATGTCATCGTGATCAACGCCGAGAAGGTCGCCCTGACCGGTAACAAGCTGACGGACAAGAAATACTACCGTCATACGGGCTACCCGGGCGGTATACGGGAGAGGACACCGGAGAACATTCTGGAGAGTAAACGGCCGGGCGAAATCATCGAAAAAGCCGTGCAGCGGATGCTACCGCGCGGGCCTCTTGGTCGCCAGCAATTCTCCAATCTGCGTGTTTATGCGGGATCCGAGCATCCCCATGAAGCACAACAGCCGGAGACGTTGGATATTGCAGCGATGAATTCGAAGAATAAACGGAGTGCCGCGTAATGGCTGACGAAAACAACACTGAAACCGAAGCCGAAGCGCCTGTTGAAGCGGCAGCGACGGAACAAGCGGCGTCGCAACCCCGCACGCTGACCGATTTTGCTGATTTGGCAGCGGTCGCGACCGGAACAACGGCACCGGATCGTCCGGTGACGGAAGAGGCAAGCTCCAACGAGCCCAATATCGACGAGCGCGGGCGTTCCTATGCGACGGGTCGACGGAAAGACGCCGTGGCACGTGTGTGGATCAAGCCGGGTGCGGGCAAGATGGTAATCAACGGACGCGAGCTCGGAATGTACTTTGCGCGTCCGACCCAGCAAATGGTGATACGGCAACCTTTCGAGGTTGCGGGCCGGGCAAATCAGTATGACGTGTTCTGCACGGTCAGCGGTGGTGGCCTGTCGGGTCAAGCCGGTGCCGTCCGGCACGGGATCAGCCGCGCATTGGTGGCTTTTGAGCCGATGTTGCGACCGACCTTGAAGAAGGGTGGGTTTCTTACGCGGGATTCACGTACGGTCGAGCGGAAGAAATATGGTCGCGCGAAGGCACGACGTAGCTTCCAGTTTTCGAAGCGATAAGATTTTATTCCAAAATATCGTAGTTTTTCAAGAGGTTGGAGTTTTCCAACCTCTTTTTTGTCATTGACAAAACATTGACAAAAACCAAGCATCACCGGAGATTCTCGTTTTTCATCACACGAGCAACACGATTGGGTAATCCCAGACAAGGTAATGATTTACCAGAGGTCTGGTTCTCCTAAATGGCAGATGCGACTGAAAATCCCTGACCGAGCAGGGTATGTAGTCAAAAGCACCAAGCAAAAAGATAAAGCACTCGCCGAAGAGCTCGCCCGCAAGGAGTTCAACGCACTCGCTTACAAAGTGGAGAACAACCTTGAAATAAAGTCATATGACTTTGCAAAAAAAAATGTGCTGCTTGGTGGGAAAGGGAACGACCATCAAAAGGTGAGGCGAGACGGAAATACATTGAAGGCACTGCCAAGAGATATTTGTTGCCCTATTTTGGAGAAGTTCTAAACGGCATTTCCAACGCTGCGCTGACCGACCTTCATTTTGAGGATTACTGGGGTTGGCGCATTGGTTATTGGGAGAGCGATGAAGGGCACCAAAATCTTCTAACCGCAAATAAGAGAAGAAATAACCACGCTAACCAGCGTCATTCCAAAAAGGGCAATGTTGCGAAGCGACCATCTAACAAGACACTCCAAATGGAGCAGTCATTGTTGAAACAGATATTCTGGTGGGCGCATAGGCGAGGCATTATTCAGCGGCAACCCTACATCAAGGCGCCGAAGGATGCTGCGACCAAGAACCTTGATACAGCAAGGCGACCTACCTTTGATATAAGCGAGCATCGGCAACTTTATCGGTTGATGCGTCAGTGGGTGAAGGGGGAAACGATTGGCGAGCAACCCAGACGAAATGGAAAGTTCGGTAAGGGTAGGGTGGTAATCGAAAAACCTCACTCTCTTCATATCTGGCATCGCAATCTAATACGGAACTATGTGCTTTTTATGGCAAACACTGGTCTTCGCCCCAATGAAGCACGGCAGTTGCGGTGGCGGGATATAAGAACCAATGATGATGGAACTAGATATCTGTATATCCAACCGACTACCAAAACAGGTAAGCGTGATACTTACCCGCTGCCAAGTTCGTTTAGGTATTTGGAACGAGTAGCAGAACAGAGCGAATACACTTCGCCCGATGACCTCATATTCGGCGACAGGGATGGCAACCCAGTAGAAAACTTCAACAAGACATTCACTACCTTGCTTGCTGACAATGACCTTCTTTACGATACAAATGGTCGGCGCCGAACTATTTACTCATTGCGACATTTCTATGCCGCGCAACGCCTATCATCCAAGACGAACCCTGTGCCGATGGAGGTTTTGGCAAAAAATATGGGAACATCGCCGCAAACTTTATATCGGCATTATCGGCACCTTGAAAACTTCAACTACCGACAGGTTCTTACACATTGCCACCAACTATCATAGTTATGCGTCTGCGCGACCCTCTGTGGGGGTTTAGCAGGGTGTTTGGCGGTGGGAGCAGGAGATTGGAGCATATCTCAAAAGGTCAGTTCCCGTGAAAAATATGCGGGGATTTTTTTAGGGAAGTTTCACGCATACCCCTTCCAGTTTTGGGTATGGGGTCTTCGGTATTTACCTCAAACAACCAACCGACCTTATAAATTGCGATTTGGATGTGAGTTTTGACGGGGTGTCTGTCTCACTTCCCGTTCTCTATATCGTCAGCAATCTCCCGCAACGCATTTACCACAAGTGACCTTGCGAGTTCCCTATTACCCATACACACAGCAGTCATACGGCGAAGGTCTATCTTGCGACGATAGGTGGTTTTGAAAATCTGTTGTCTGGTTTGGTCTGTGTGTTCCTCTTCCATAATAAGAACATAGAGGGAACATATTTGTGGTCCAATAGCATTTGAGATTATGTCGCACTCGTCATCATAAACCAAAACAAGACAAGAACAGCACCTATACCCAAGATGACTAAAAACCCAAACTTGAAGAAGAAGGACAGTGTTTTGAGTGGGTGACGAATAAGCATCCACAAGCAAAACCCCAAAATCAGTATTCCTATGAGTCCTTCCATTCAGTCATTCCTATTTTTAGATTTGTAAGTGTCTCGTTGGATTACTCCCACCAGAGACATTTGGTTGAGACAGAAAAAATGTTTCAATAGCATTATTATTTAATTTATGAGACACATTTATATAAGGTCGAAATTCTAATGAGACACTTTGGGGTTTAGATGATGAAATATGGATATGCGAGAGTATCAA
>JBMYRC010000052.1:0-25809 GCA_049601975.1 Alphaproteobacteria bacterium
TTTTGCCGAGTCGCACCCAATATCTTGTGTCTTCTCGGCAATTCCGTTATCAAATTAAGGTCCGCCGAGTACGCTGAAACTATAGAGGAACGACGGGTGATGTGGGGTTCGAAAGAAAATCCGGCCCTGGTGTTGAATGCGGACTTCCGTCCGCTGAACTATTTCCCTTTGTCTCTTCTGTGTTGGCAGGACGCCGTTAAGGCCGTGGTCACGAACCGGGTTAACGTGATCTCCGAATACGATCAACTCGTCCACTCGCCCTCCTTCGAATTGCGACTGCCGAGCGTCATCTCGCTCAAGGAATATGTCCCGCAAGCGCGGAAACCGGCCTTTACCCGGTTCAACGTCTTTCTGCGTGACCGCTTCGCCTGTCAGTATTGCGGCATCGCCTTGCCATCACACGAGTTGACCTTCGACCACGTCGTCCCGCGCTCGCGCGGTGGACGTACGACTTGGGAGAATGTGGTAACATCGTGTGCCCCCTGTAATCTGCGCAAAGGTGGGCGGATGCCAAGATCCGCCGGCATGGTGCCAAAGCGCAAGCCCGAGCAACCGTCCATTTGGCGCATGCAGGAGAACGGCCGACAGTTTCCGCCCAACTTCCTACACGACAGTTGGCGGGATTATCTCTATTGGGATACAGAGCTGGAAGCGAATTGACCCCTTATGTCAGATCCGCGTGGACAGCCAGATCGCCGCGCGCGAGCCCGCCTTCACCAAAGCCGACAATACCGGATAGCCGACGGCGCGTTCCGCCTCGTGCTCAAGCGCAGTATCGCGGTGTTCCAGCTCTTCCGCGCGGAATTCTTCGATCGTGGTTTTTAAACTCGGTTCCGCTGTACCCAAGCGCTCCGCTTGTTCCCGGTAATGCTCATCAATTACTTCCTCAACCGCGACGGTGCACGCCATCGCTGCACGCGGCCCCATCCGCGCCGTCGCGGCACCGAGCGCGAAACCGGCGACGCGCCAAAGCGGCGACAAGATTGTCGGTCGAACGTGGCGCTCGACAACGAGTTTCTCGAACGTCTCCAAATGGCGCTGCTCCTGCGCCGCCATCTCCGCGACGGCGTCGCGCGCGGGCCCCGGCGGCAAGACCGCAAGCTGGCCTTCATAGATTCGCACAGCGCCGTACTCGCCAGCATGGTCGACGCGGATCATCGCCTCGACCGCCGGCACCGGATCGCCCGGCAGGTAGAGAGGGCCCGCCTTACGCTGCATCGCCATCTGTCCCGCGCTGCCACAGCAAGACCAGTCCGCCAAGGCCGAGCGCCAAGGACAGCAACATATTATAGCCCGCCATGGAGATTCCCATCAGCGACCAAGCGACCTCGTCGCAACGCACCACCGGCGCGTTCATGATCTGCTGTTTCAGCGCTTCGACCGTCATCGGCATGCCGCTCACCCCACCGCAGGACGCCAAACCCGGCCACAATTGTTGCTCGACGCCGACATGAAATCCGGCGACACCCGCACCCGCGAGGATCGCGAGCGAAGCCAACGCGACAACAGCTTTTTGTATGCCGGGATTATCCCGCAGCAACACAGCGACCAGCCCGAAACCGATAGCAATCCACCACGGCCAGCGCTGATACAGGCAAAGGGCACAAGGCTGTAAACCGCCGAGATACTGAAATCCATAGGCTGAGCCTAAGACCGCGCCGCCGAGGATCGCTTGCAACAGCGCGATGCGGGTCGGGTCCAGCCTTTCGGCCCATTGAAGTGCAATACTCATGTTCGGCATTTAACCACGTGCGGCGGCATTACAATAGTTTGATCAACCCGAAGCCCGCGAACAGCAGAACAACAAAGACGACGGCCAGTATTTCCAGTCGTTTCTCGATAAATTTGCGGATCGGCGGGCCGAATCTCCAAAGCAGCGCGGCCTCGATAAAGAACCGCAGGCCACGACTTAACACAGAGGCCACAACGAAGACGATCGGATCGAGAGCAAACACACCGCTGGCGATGGTAATGACCTTATAGGGAAACGGCGTCAGCCCCGCCATCGCGACGATCCAAGCGCCGTATTCGGCATAGGTGCCGCGAAAATTCTCGAACTTCGCGCCATAGCCGTATAATTCCACGATCTGGGTCCCAACCGTATCATAGAGGAAATAGCCGATGGCATAGCCCGCCAATCCACCGAGGACGGAGGTGACCGTACACACCGCTGCGATCCGCCACGCCGCCGCCCGATCCGAGAGCACCATGGGCACGATCATCACGTCCGGCGGAATCGGAAATACCGAACTTTCGGCGAATGAGACCAGTGCCAGCCACCATATCGCCTGCGGATGTGCCGCCAGGTCGATGACCCGGTCGTAAAGCCGTTTGATCATAAGAAGCTTTGGCCTTTAATCAGGACGGCGCGCCGTAAGATTTCTGCGGGACGTCCCGATTGAGCGACAAGTGGGTGTGAATCCCCTTCCACGGCGCGTCCACGCTGTCGCGCCGCAACCCCGCGGTGACCCGGCCCGGGCGCGGATAAGCGTCACCGTTTTCATGAAACCCGGTCGACTTCCACACCAGTACGGCGACGGCAAACAAGCGGTCCGGCGAGACCCGCACCTGCAACGTGTCGGTCAGGAATTCAAAGTCGCGAATGGTCGGCCAAATGCTTTTCCATTGCCTTTCCATCAAGTTATCGAGTCCTTCAACCGTATCCATCCAGGTTCCGAATCCGACGACATCTTCCTCGAACATGGGCCGGGCGGAAGCGAAATCGACGGCGGCGACATAGCCGCTCCAGGTGTCGAACCATGCCTTGATGGAAGCGTGATCCGCCGGGTTGGGCGCTGATTGTGTCATAGCGGTTTCCAAATGCTGTTGCCGTGCCGCAGTACTATACGAGCGCATCCGAATTTGAAAACTACAACAAACAATTACGCCGGGGTCGGGGGAGACCCGGAGAATGCCGTGCCGCAGGATCGCGAAACGTTGCTCGGTCGAATTGTGCAGCGGATTGGCACGTTGCACGAGGTTCCGCGAAACCTTTTCCCAGTCTCGGTCATTCAATAACCGCAAGGCTTCGGGAAAAAGATTGTCCTCCTCGAGACGAATAAGCATCCGGTAAGACTCGAGAAAACCGCCAAAGCTGCTCAAGACTAGGTCGCGCGACATGGTTTCGTCGCGCATGATGCGCTCGACGGTGTCATGCACATGACGGGTCTGGCCACCCAGTTTATCATGGGCCACGGTCAGATCGGCAATGCCGGACTCCAACCTTGGCTGGCGCGATACCATCACTGCATAGATCGCATCCTCCTTTGGATGATGGCAGGCCTCGGGATAATCGAGGCAGTAATCCATGATCTCCTGCAGCAAATGGAAATCGGCAACGTCACCGGCGTCGAATACCGTCATCTCCTGTTCGATCAGGTCCAGAATGCGGCTCATATTTGTATGTTCGTCTTGCAACTGAAGGATAATTTCAGACATGCCGCCCTCTCGGTTCTGCGCTTGGCCAGCAAATCTACGCCCAATCGCCACCCGCCGCCTTGACATGGCTCAAACGGATTTATGTTGATGCAAAGCGTCACTCGCCGGATGGATTGCATGACTTTACCGCTCGAAAACATAAAGGTTCTTGACCTCACCCGGGCCGCCGCAGGGCCTTTCGCCACGATGATTCTAGGCGATCTCGGCGCCGATGTGGTCAAGGTGGAGCCGACACCAAAGGGCGATATGACCCGGCTATGGGGGCCTTACGATCACGGCATCGGCGTCTACTATCTCAGTATCAACCGCAACAAGCGCTGCCTCGGCATTGATTTCCGCAACGAAGAAGGATTGAAGACGTTGCGCCGCATGGCGGCCAAAGCCGATGTGGTGGTGGAGAATTTCAAGCCAGGCACCGCGGAGCAAATGGGCCTCGACTATGACGCCGTAAAAGCGGTCAATCCGAAAGTTATCTACGGCAGTATCTCCGGCCTCGGCAGCACCGGCCCTTACGGCACCTGGCCGGGTCTTGATCAAATCGCGCAAGGCATGTCCGGCATGATGAGCCTGACGGGCCAGCCGGGCGGCGAGCCGACCCGCTACGGTGTGCCAATCGGCGATTTCACCGCCGGAATGTGGTGCGCGCTGGCCGTGACAGCCGCCGTCGCCCAGCGTCACGTGACGGGCGAAGGGCAGCGGGTCGAGACATCGCTCTTGGGCGCGCTTGTTGGATTGCTCAGCGTGCAGGGCCAACGCTATCTCAGCAACGGCGACGTCCCGGGTCAGGCGGGCAACGACCACCCGACGATTTATCCCTACGGTGTCTTCGATGCGAAAGACGGACCGTTGAATGTCGCCACCGCGCGCGAAGAACATTGGCAACGGCTGTGCGCGGTGATGGGTATGGAGGATCTGCTGGAGAATCCAGATTACGTGAACAACGACGCCCGGATGCAGAACAAAGACAAGCTGCGCGACATTCTGAATGCACAGTTCAGAACCCGCGACGCCATCGAGTGGACCAAGGATTTGATGGAGGGCGGCGTGCCGTCTGGCCCGATCTATTCACTCGACAAGGTTTTCAACGATCCGCAGGTCATCGACCAAGGCATGGTGGAACGGGTGCAGCATCCGACCATCGGCGATTTGGACCTGTTGGCCAATCCCATGAAGATGGAGGCCTTCGAGGGTAAATCGGTGCGCACGCCGCCACCGCTCGTCGGCGAGCATAATGCGCAAGTTCTCAGCGAATACGGATTTTCCGCCGACGAGATCGCCGCACTCGACGCGGCTAACGCAATCGGCGCCGAATAAGAGGAAAGCGCCCAACCGGCCCCGGTCCTATCCCGGACCCCCATCGGCTTGGGCAATCAGCCACTGGCGGAAATCGTCGACATGCGGTGGCGCCTGATTGTCCGACACCACGAAATAGTCACCGTCGTCACTATCGACATGGGGGTGCAGCGGAGCGACCAGCACGCCCGTTGCCAAAGCGTCCGCCACAAAAGGCGAGTGGGCGATCGTGACACCCAAGCCGGCGACCGCCGCTTCGATTGCCTGGCTGGAGTTCGATACCGACACCCTGCGGCGGGGCAATATGTCGGCCGAGCGGGCCTCTCGAAACCATCGCGGCCAATCAAGATGGCGCGGCTCCGCCTCGATCCGTATTAAGGTATGATTGCGGAGATCGCCCGGCGTTTCTATCGGGTGCCGCGCGATCAATTTCGGGCTCGCGACGGGAAAGTATCGATTGGCCATCAACGGTTCGGCCCGAACGCCGCTGCCATGGGGGCGTCCGCAGCGGATGACGATATCGGCATCGATCCGGTCGAGATCTTCAATCGAATCCGCCGAAATCAGTCGAACGCCAATGTCGGGAAACCGCTCATAAAAGGTAACCAGACGGTGCACGAGCCAACGTTGCGCAAATGTCGGCAGCAAGCAGACACTGATGCTCCGCTCGCGGCCATCGAAACGACGAGCGATTTCGATACCTGCCCAAATTTCGGCAAATGCTTGCGTTAATCTAGCAGCGAGGACCTCACCTTCACGCGTCAATTCTATTCCGCGCGCCCGGCGAGTCGTCAATACACAGCCCAGACTCCCTTCCAAATGGCGGAGTTGCTGACTGACGGCGGGCTGGCTAACACCCAACTCATCCGCAGCCGAGCTGATACTCTTGTGCCGGGCAATTGCTTCGAAGGCGCGGATGCTGGTCAGCGATGGGCGATGTTCGACCATCTTCCACATATAAGATGAATTTATACAGCAAGCAATTCAAATGCCTTGTACGTCCCAATTCTCAACGAATATGATTTCAAAGTATAAGAAGATCTGTGAAAAGGAATGCCAATGACCGTCTACAAGGGTGCCTGCCATTGCGGCGGCGTCACCGTCGAGCTTGAGACCGACACCGACCCCACCGATATCGAGGTCCGGGAATGTCAGTGTTCCTTCTGCCGCGCCCACGGAGCCGTGTCGGCCAGCGATCCGAACGGACGCATCCGCTATATTGAGCAGGAGCCGGGCGCGATCACCCGCTACCAGTTCGGCACCAAGTCCTGCGATTTCCTTATCTGCCGGAAGTGCGGCGTCTATTTGGGCGCGGTGATGGACGGCGATGGGACGCCCGGCTACTCGACAACGCAAATTAAGCATTTCGAGGACAGAGCGCTTTTCACCAAGAGTGCCCGCCATCCCGATTATGACGGTGAGCCGCTGGAAACACGCCTCGCACGGCGGAAGAAGAATTGGACGCCGATTGCCGGCTAACAAGAATTACGTATTGGAGGATGCATGACTGCTCCCGATTTAGCTTATGTGGCTCTCGTTGTTGACGAACCGGAGACAAGCGCCGCGATTTTCGAAAAAGACTTCGGCCTGCCGCGCCAGGATTTTTCCTGCGGCGGATCGAACGTGCCGATGATTTCGGTTGGGAAATCCGCGCTGGCATTCTTCCAGCCGGACAATCCGTTTCTGGGGTCAGACGCCAAGAAGGGCGTCCATCACATCGCCATCGCCACCGACGATCCGGAAAGGGCAGCGAAAGAATCCGGCGTTGTAATTTCCGGTGACGCGTCGAAAGGCATCGACGGCAAGACCCAGATCGCATTGGCGCGGAACGCGACCTGTGGAATCCGCGTGCGTTATACAGAAGCATTGGGCTTGCCCGCCGCATCGTCTGACATCGTGCAGCGCATCGATCATCTGGGTGTCGCCTCCGCTGACAACCAAGCGGCGCGCGACGTCTTCATCGACAAGCTCGGCTGCGTCTACGAAAGCCAACAGACGGACAGCGAAGTCGAGACGATTTCGGAGAATTTCACCTCCGACACCTATAACTACATCTTCCACACGCGGCCGTCGGAGCTCATCGGCAGCATGCGCGTCACCTTTATCACCGTCGGGGATACGGAGTTCGAGTTCATCCAAGACCTGACGACGAATGTGGAAGCGGACGAAGCGCGCCACGACGCGGCGGGTACGACCCGCGGCGACCGCAGCGCCATTGCCCGATATGTCGCCTCACGTGGTGCGGGCTTACATCACATCGCCTTCAAGACGCCCGACGTCGTGGAAAGCCTCGCCAAGATCAAGGCGGCGGGGCACCGGACCATCGACACGGTAGGGCGCCCCGGCTCCCGCGGAGCACTGATCGGTTTCATGCATCCGACGATGATCGGCGGTGTCTTAATGCATTTCGTAGCGCGAGAGGAAATTTGATCATGAGCGGATATTCAATGAACTACCTCGCCCTCGTGGCCCGTGACGTGGAGGCAGCGTGCCGCTTCCTCGGCGGGTCCCTCGGATTGCAACGTCGCGATGTGCCGCTCGAAGGCCGTAGCGTTCCCTTTTTCGGAATCGGCAAATCGGCGCTCGCGATCTTCGAGCTCGACGACCCCTATCTTGAGGAGCCACGCTTTCCCGGCGTGCATCACATGGCGCTCGGCGCGACCGATCCAGCCGGAACCGCCGCAAAGCACGGGTTGACCATCACGCACGACGGTGTTGGTCCGGACGGAAAACGCTTCGTCACCATTGAGCCGAAAGAAACCGTAGGCATCCGCACACGGTTCATCGAACCGCTCGACATTCCGAGCGCTGACGGACCAGCGTATAAGATCGATCATCTCGGCATCGCCACCGACGACAACGACGCGACGGTGCGTGTCTTCACCGACAATCTCGGCTGTCCCATCGACAGCACGCAAACCGATGTGGAAGTGCGCAACGTCACGGAGAGTTTTATCTCCGATAAATACGGGGCGATTTATCACTCCCGCCCACCGGAAATTCTCGGCGGATTGCGCGACGTCTTCATCAATATCGGCGATTGCGAGCTGGAACTGCTGATGGATTACGACGCTAACATGAAACCGAAAGAGCGATTGGGCGAGGAAGAAGGCAACACCAAGGGCGACCAAAGTGCCATCGCCAAGTTCGTTACCCGGCGTGGACCGGGTCTGGCCCATGTCGCGTTTGCGACGCGCGACATCGACGCCAGCCTACCGAAGCTCGCGGAAGATGGCTGGCGGATGATCGACGTGGAAGGGCGGCCCGGCGGGCGCGGATCGCTTATCGGTTTCGTACATCCGTCGAATTTTGGCGGGGGACTGTTGATACATTTCGTCGAACCACAGGTCGACGGCGGCTGGGCGGCCAAGAAATTTGGCTGACATCGTTAAGCAAGAGCGACGGGGCAGCGCCCTGATCCTCACCATAGATCGGCCCGAAGCGGGAAATTCGCTGAGCGCCGAAGTCAGCCAGGCTTTCCTCGACATTCTCGACACGATCGAGGGCGACATGGAGCTTCGCGCGGTAATCGTCACGGGTGCCGGAGATCGGTTCTTCTGTACCGGCGGCGACGTGAAACGCTACGCTCAGCTCACCACAAAGGACGAGCTGCGCGAAGTCATGCGCCTGGCCCGCACGGTCTTCCAGCGCTTCGAAGCCCTGCACGTCCCGGTCATCGCCGCGATCAACGGCCTCGCCATCGGCGGCGGCACGGAAATCCTGCTCGCAACTGATCTCCGCGTTATGTCGCCGACAGCCCAAATCAGCATGCCGCAAGTGCGCCTTGGCATCATCACTGGCTGGGAAGGCTACGAGCGCTTGGTCCGAGACATCGGCTTCAGCCGCGCCATGCAGGTTGTGACAACCGGCGAGCGTTACAGTGCAGAGGACGCTTACCGCCTCGGCATCGTCAACAAGATTTCAGAAAACGAAGACGTGGTCGCCGCCGCGATGCAATTCGTCGAAAGTTTCGACAAAGCCGCCCCCCTCGCCCTCGGTCGCGCCAAACGCGTCATCCACAAGGCCGCCAGCGGCACTGCCGACGAGGCGCACGATTTGGCGGCCGACACATTCGTCGATCTATGGTTTACCGAAGATCACCGGGAAGCGGAGAAGGCCTTCGCGGAGAAACGCGGCCCGGTGTTTAAGGGGAAGTAGGCAAGCTCGACCCAGTTCCGTCTTTCCGGGGGCGCGAAGCGAACCCGGGATTAAGGCCTGAGAGACGAAAACGGTAAGGTGACCTTGGAAGCACTCAGGCCATAATTCCAGATAATCCTGCGGATTTTCGGAATGACAATTGCGGTTAGTCGTCTCCGCCCGCTACATACCCATAATCGCGCGCCGCGGATTCGGGCGTGATCAAGCCGTTCTCAACATCGCGAGCCAGCTGATCTGAGTTGCGGTCTTTCGGGTCGCCGAAACCGGCACCGCCTGGCGTGTGGAAGCGGGCGATCTTGCCGTTGGGAATGGTCTGCGTGCCCTTGCCGAGAAGCTTTTCACCGCTGGTGAAACTCAGCGAGCCGGCCTCTCCATTGCCGCCGCCGTTGCGGCCGCGCGCCGGAAAGTCGATGCGGTCATAGGCGGCCAGCAATTCGAAATCCGCGCCGATGGCGGATTCGATTTCCAGCACTTGGCCGAGCCCACCGCGATGGGTCCCCGCCCCACCCGAATCGGGACGGAACTCCTTACGGTGGAAGATGATGGGGGCGACGGTCTCGTTGATCTCGACCGGGGTACCGCGCACGCCGCTTGGATACGCGGTCGCGGACAGACCGTCCTTGATTGGCCGCGCACCGGTGCCGCCATTGGTCACCGCCGTGATGGTGAAGAGTTTGCTATCATTCGCCGCCCGGTCGGTAGCACCCCGCATGGTGATGTTCCACAGGCATGACGCCCCTTCCGCCGGAACCCGGTCGGGCGCGGCTTGAGCGAGGCAGCCGAAGGAGACATCCGGCAGCATCTGGCCGATGACATGGCGCGAGCAGACCGGGGCCGGATAGGGCGCGTTCAGAATCGTGCCTTCGGGGGCTGAAATCTCAAACGGGGCGAGCGAGCCCGCGTTGTTCGGGATGTCGCCGGAGACAATGCAGGACAGGCCGAAACAGGTATAGGCCGTGGTATAGGCCATCGGCACGTTGATGCCCTTTGGCGATTTCGGCGAGGAGCCGTCGTAATTGACCGTAATTTTGTCATCGTGAATTGTCAGCGTCGCCACCAGGTCGATCGCATCGCCGACCCCGTCGATTGTCATGGTGTTCTTATACTCGCCGTTCGGCAGCTTGCCGATATTGTCACGCACCGCCTTTTCCGACGTGTCGCAAATGAAATCGCCGAGCGCATCGAGACTGTCGAGATCGAATTCGTCCATCATCTCGATCAGACGTACGCAGCCGATGTCGTTGCAAGCGGCGAGCGAATAAACATCGCCTTCGGACTCGACCGGCTGGCGGGTGTTCTGGCGGATCATCGCCAGCAATGTCTCGTTCATTACGCCCCGGTCGGCGAGTTTCAGCATCGGTATATAGATGCCTTCCATATGCACGTCGGTCGCATCGACTCCAGAGCCGAGGCCGCCGATATCGGTCAGGTGGCTGGTGCAGGAAAACAACGCCACCGCCTTCCCGTTGCGGAAACACGGCGTGGTGATGACGAAGTCATTGAGATGACCCGTGCCCATCCAGGGATCGTTGGTGATGAAGGCATCGCCCTCGTTCATGGTCTCAATCGGGAAATGCCGCAAAAAATGATTCACCGATTCAGCCATGGAATTCACGTGGCCCGGCGTGCCAGTCACGGCTTGGGCAAACATCCGCCCATCGAGCCCGAAGACGCCGGCAGAGAGATCGCCACATTCGCGCACAATGGGACTGAACGCCGTGTGCATCAGGGTTTGCGCTTGTTCCTCGACCACCGAAATCAGGCGGTTCCACATAATCTGCAGGCGGATCGTATCGATGCCAGTAGCATTCATCACTCGCTCTCCCCATTGCGTTCAAGAACAATATAGCCGTTCGCGGCAATCCGTGCGCTAAATCCTTGCGGCACATAGGTCGAGGTTTGGTCCTCGACGATGATGCCGGGGCCGTCGAAACCGGCCCCTATCGCCAGGTCGGTGCGGCGATACATCGGAACTTCGCGCATGGCCGCGGCTTTTGCGCCGAAGACCGACCGCTGGCCGATCGGAACAGCCGCCGACCGCTCGACACTGTCCGCAACAGGTGCAGGGTCGGGAGTTTGGGCCGAGAGGCTGAGCGACCAGGTGAGGATTTCCGTCTCTGCATTGGGCAGGGTGCGCCGGAAGTGACGCTCGTATTCGCGGTCGAAAGCTTGCTGCACTAAATCGCGGTGATCATCGATGAAATCACCGTCCGGCAATTCGACGGTAATCTCATGCCCTTGTCCCACATAGCGCATGAAGGAGACGCGGCGTTCGATCAAATCGCCGGAGGGGACAGCGGCGCGGATCACCGCTTCCGCTTCCGCCCGCATTCCATCCATCAACTCATTGATCGTGCCTGGATCAAAGGCGGCCAGGCGCATGTTCCGGCTGCGCACGACTTCATAAGCGATTGGCGCTTCGAGAAATCCGACAGCGCTGCCGACCCCGGCATCGGTTGGCACAATGATGCGATCGATGCCGAGTTTTTCCGCGAGCCGGCCCGCGTGCAAAGGCGCGGCTCCCCCGAAGGCGATCAAACTATGCTGATTCGCGGCCTTGCCCTGCTCCACCGCATGAACGCGGGCCGCATTCGACATGGTCTCGTCAACCATTTCGGTGATGCCGTAAGCGGCGGTCAGCACATCGGCGACGGCGAGCGGTCTGCCCACATCAGCCATGATTGCGCTCTCAGATTGCTCGGGATACAACGCGACCTTGCCGCCGGCGAAACTACCGGGGTCAATCTTGCCGAGGGCCACGTCAGCATCCGTGATGGTCGGTTTTTTGCCGCCCCGCCCATACGCCGCCGGGCCCGGATCGGAGCCCGCGCTATCGGGGCCGATAGTGATTCGGTTCAACGCGTCGAGCCGGGCGATGGAGCCGCCACCGGCGCCGATTTCCACCATCTCGATCACCGGGATGCGAAGCGGCATGCCGCTGCCCTTGGTGAAACGGGCGGCACGGTCGACCTCGAACTCACGCGCGGTCTGTGGACGGTAGTCGCCGATCAGGCAAATTTTCGCGGTGGTACCGCCCATGTCGAAGGAGAGGACCTTATCCATCTTCATTTCTTTTGCGATCTTGGTGGCCAGGATCGCGCCACCGGCCGGGCCGGATTCCACCAAGCGAATCGGGAACAGCATGGCGTTCTCCAGCGTGGTCAATCCACCGCCCGATGTCATCAGTAACACAGGACAATCGACCCCCATCGCCCCCATCCGGTCACGCAACCGCGCCAGATAGCGCGCCATCAACGGGCGCACATAGGCATTCGCCACCGTCGTCGTGAAACGCTCGTATTCGCGGATTTCGGGGCACACTTCGGCGGAAATGCTGTAGGAAAGGTTCGGCAGGCGCGCTGCCAACAAATCACGGGTGCGGTTTTCATGATCCGGATTGGCATAGGCGTGCATATACCCAATGGCGACACTTTCGATCCCACCAGCTTCCAGCTCGGGCACCAGCGCCTCGACCATTGCTTCATCGAGCGGTTTCAACACACGGCCCGCGAGGTCGGTGCGCTCCGACACCGGCAGGCGTAATTTGCGTGGCACCAGCGGGGCCGGTTTCTCGATCATGATATCGTATTGATCGAAGCGGCTTTCGTAGCCGATCTCGAGCACGTCGCGGAAGCCTTGCGTAGTGACGAAGGCGGTCGCCGCGCCTTTTCGCTCGATAATCGCGTTCGTCGCCAGGGTCGTGCCGTGCAAGACAAGCGACAAAGACGACGCGGCGAGACCGGCTTGGCTCAACGCCGATTCAACGCCTTCGATGACGCCTTCTTCCGGAGCACTCGGCGTGGTCAGGACTTTCGCTGTCGTCCGCTGCCCATCCGCATCAAGCACGATATCCGTAAACGTGCCGCCGATATCCACCGCCAGCCGCACATTCGCGCGCGCATCAGCCATACCTTTACCTCCGGGAGAACCTTCAAACTGAACCCGGTTTGATATACAGGTTGCTAGATTTCCCGCAAGAGCCGTTGACCGCGGCGATATCCTGCCTATTATGCGCTACAGTGCCCCTGTGGCGGAACTGGTAGACGCGCGGGATTCAAAATCCCGTTCCTGCAAGGGAGTGTCGGTTCGATTCCGACTGGGGGCACCATTTCCTTAAATACACTTCGGGTTAACCCATTGAAGCCTTAGTCGTTTCGGTTTAGCGGGGCTGAAGGGTAGGCCATTGGGACGACCAAAGAGGCACGTTTTATTTATTAGAAACGGGGTGTTTGGTATTTCTCTAGAAGGGTACCAGGGGACCTTCAGAGGCACTATAAGCGCTGTAGGATAGCCTTCTCATTACGCACTAAGTCTCTCGCCGTACTGCGACTACACGAGCTGTTACGCCCGCCTCTAAACTAGAAGAGGACTGGCCGACTATCCGCTGGACGTCTGATGGCAACCCCTTCAGCAGATTTATGAATGTTATCACTAGGTCGATAGTTCGTAATGCTTCAGGTCCCTTAAGGATTGAAGCCAGCCAAATTTATCACTAGGCAAAGAGGAAAACCCGCCCGCGTACGTTTACTCAGGCCGTGAACAGGTCCGTTAGATAGGTAGCGCCGTAGCGCAAGAATGTGCGTGTCTAAATAAATTTCTGGTAGAAATAAAAAAAGAAATTCGAACTGATTAAAAGTCAACGAGATGAGTCTCTATCAGTCATTTTGCCAATCACTTTGGTCTTGAGCCAAGTGGCCAAGAGGTTATCCGACGCATGCGTCCAAACCGATCATTTTTCATTGGCTTCGAAGTCGTTGGATGACAGTTCGGAAATGCACTGCAGGTCAAACTGAATACAGGTTTTTAGGAAAATTCTCCTGATCTTGTTGTGTATAGAATTGGTAAAGCGGACTATAGAATGAAGGGGCGATTCGTAAATAAATAAATCTATTTCATGACGCTCTTTAAGGTCACGTAGCGCACGCAAGTCAACTTGCATTAATACTGGATCAATTTGGCACTTAGTAGACTGCCACGCACCGATCGGCACTACGGGTCCATCCGGTTGTTGGGTCTGCTTTTGCCTTGCATCGTTCCGATAGCTTGGTGTTGATTGATCTGATGCCATGCCAAACAGAAGTTTGGCTGAATGCAATAGGGTTTCGGCAGCGAACGAGATTTTTAAATCCTGCAAAATGACCAAACGAAACGTTTAGGTGCCCTTACATTTGATCGCCACGGTCCATTTAAATCATATATTGATTCAAGATCTCTTATCAAAGAACGTAACCGCAGGTAAAGCGTGGGAACTGCCCCGTTACCGAACAATTCAAGGCCCAAATGATCAATGCTTATAATGGCGGTATTTGGTAATCTGTCGTTCTCAGAAAGCCATTCTAGGGGCATCACAGAATTTCGGAAACTCTGCCCAGCAATCGAAAAGTTAAAATATTGTCCAGCCGGCAAGCCTAACAATTCATCACCGATCATTAATGAACGTGAATTACCAAATAGAGCGTAGTTGAACCGGTCATTTTCGAGGGCTGTCGCCATCTTGGCACGAGCATGTATCAAACTCGGCAGGTTATCCATCTTGCTTGATGCACCCGAGTCTAATGTACGGGGCTGAAACCCATCTATGGCGGGAGAATTGAGTTGAAAGCTCACCAAGCCGTTGAGACCCGCTGCAAATAAAAATATTCGCACGCGTTTTCTCTAATCCCAAGCTGAGCGATGACCAAATTGGCAAAGATGGATGCCGGAGATATCCTTCCACTTAGAAATAGTAGCCTTTTCGATCACGCTGTCCGATGTCGTCGTGGAACGTGAACGAGCTGGTTTGGGGGAAGCTCCGAACTAGGCTATTGCTGTGCTACAGAAAAAGGCCTTTGCAAACTACTGGGCCAACCACGATTTCATTAGTCAGTTCACTGAAGACTGTTTAACAAAAATTAATTATTATTTAACATAATAATATTTTTAAATTCAGTTTTTTATAGTGGATAATAAATTGGAGATACTGAAATTATATTTTGATTTTATCTTTTTGTTTTTTCTTGAAAATTTTTGAAAGTTAATTTTTCCCCAATTTTCATCACCAAATTTCTCCAAATAAGAAGAAACATTCTTGTGTGTTATAATACTCATTGGGATAGTAATTTCATGACCTAAATCAACAAAATCTTGTCCGTTATGTAGATCATGTATCATGACCAAAGCCCAACCACCCAACATAAAGTGACCACCAACCGATACAGAGAGTTTACCAGTTTTAATTTTTTTGAGTGCCTCTTTGCTCCAGTTTAAACCTCCAATATGAATGTTTTCGCCAGGTCGATAATTTCGGCGTTCCGCAGCAGCGAGAGCTCCGAGAGCCATCGGGTCGTTTGCTGCCCAAATTAATTGAGTGGCTGGCCACCGACGAAGTAAACCGTATATCTGAGCTTCAGCCTTATCTTGGCGCCATTCGCTATACACTATTTGATAAAGGTCAGTGGAGCTATTTTTAGATAAAACATCTAGCATACCTTCTATCCGCATTTGAGATGCTAATGTAACTTTATTACCACCAATTGCGAGCAAACCAACTTTTCTTTCCAACTTGGAATCTGATGCTTGAACAGCTTTTGTGTTCAGCGTGCGCATAATATCTCGACCGGCTTTCTTATGGTCTGGGACAATGGTTGCGAGCCAATTGGGAAACTGTTCACGAGGATTTCCATAACGTTTTTTTTCGTCTTTAGACAGACCGTTATTAAGTAGTATTACTTTAATTGTTTGAGGCAGTTCTGGTAATAATTTTGCTGCTGCGCGTTTTTCATTAACCAATAGCATGTAGTCTGGCGGTGGCTTTGCGGTAGCTGCGTTTCTAGCTAACTTAGCCATTAGTAGATGGTCTCGCTCTGCACTCAGAATAGTTAGATTAATGTCTAAGTCTTTAGCAGCCGCCTTCATGAACTCTGAGACCATTTCCCAAAAAATTTCGCCAGAGCGTCCAGGATTGATAAATAATACATTAGGTCCTGCCCAAAGTAACTTAGGTGTATTTACCAAAATTATACACAGTATAAAAATAATATTTTTCAATTTAAAAATATCTATTCCTGACACCTATTTTGATTCCATAACATAAACACCATCCCAATTCTTATCTGGTGCATTATTCTCAAAATGAGCTATACGGTTGAGATAAAGCTGCGAAACAGGGTCACCATAAAAGTTACTTTCATTTTCGTAACTTTTTGAATTTTTCTGCGAAATATGAAGCAATTCTTTGAATATTTTTTGCGCTAATTTCCAATTTTGCTGACGATATGCTCGTAGAGCTTGGTCCCATTCATCAATATGTCCAGAGAGTGTATGCTGTTGATCTAAGCCTTCATAAATAGTTACGGGTTGCGTTTTTCCTTTTACCCTCATTAAGTCGACATGCCTGAATTTTTTAGTTATTTTTTCTGGGAGGTTTTTAAAAGTAAATTCACTAATTAACAGTTTCGATGAATATTGTTTGGTAGCACTTTCAAGACGGGCCGCAAGGTTCACAGCATCACCAATTACAGTATAATCCATTCGTCGCTCTGAGCCAATGTTTCCAACGACAACTTCACCAGTATTAATACCCAAACCAATATGGATTTTTGCCTCGCCTCGTGCCACACGTGTCTTGTTTAGTAGATCTACGGTCTCCAGCATATCCCAGGCCGTTAGCACGGCATTTTTCGCGTCGTTTGTGCTTGGAAATGGTGCTCCAAAAAGTGCCATGATGGCATCTCCAATATATTTATCGAGAATTCCATCATTTTGCTCAATTAGCTCCACCATTAGTGATAAATATTCGTTAAGCATAGCTACAGTAGCGCGAGCACCTATTTTTTCTGATGTAGTCGTAAACCCACGGATGTCAGAAAATAATATGGTAACTGTCTGAAGGGAGCCCCTTAGGTTCTCCTCTGCCTGCTCTAACAATTGGTTGACAATGGGGCCCGGCATATATCGAGCCATCGTGTT
Organism: Alphaproteobacteria bacterium; assembly: GCA_049601975.1. Taxonomy (GTDB): domain Bacteria; phylum Pseudomonadota; class Alphaproteobacteria; order UBA8366; family UBA8366; genus UBA6544. Next base: position 16,837 of record JBMYRC010000052.1, read on the forward strand.
CCTAACACGTTTCTCTTTGCTAATATCCTCAAAAACTGTGAGGAACCCATCTTGGATATCTTCAAGGTCCATTAACGGAGCGGCGGATAAATTAACATCAGTACCTTTAGTTTCAGGGACGTTTAGGCTGCTGTCAGCCACTTGGCGAGCTAAACCAGAACTTTCAACTTTATCCAGAGTGTCAAGAACCCACTGATTTTCTTTGCCGATTACCTCTTTGATGAATTGACCTTCTATGGCAGCGCTTGAATGACCAAGAATACGTTCGGCAGCAGAGTTTATTTTCTGTACTCGACGTTCTTTATCTAATGAAATTACACCATTAGTGAGACTTCGAAGAATACTCTCATTGTAGTTACGCATTGATAGAACATTTTCAAAGAGCTGTGCATTTTCTAAAGCGGCGCTTACTTGAGCAGTTAAAGATGTTAGGCGTTGCATATCCCTTTCAGTGAATGCACCGTCAATTTTATTTAAAGCTTGAGTAACACCGATAATTTTTCCTTCGCGGTTTTGAATTGGCAAACAAAGAATTTCTTTTGTTTGAAATCCGGTCAGTGCATCAACAGACTTATCAAACCGGGGGTCGTTGTAAGGGTCTTTAACAATCTCTGGATTGCCAGTTTGCCATACAAATCCAGCAATTCCCTCGCCAGGCTGAAGTTCAATTTCCTGACCTTCAATGCCTTCAGCAAAGCGTGACCAAAGTAAATTTTTCTTCTCATCATATAAAAAAAGTGTGCTCCGTTCAGCATTCAAAAGGGCTGATGATGCTTCCATTATTTGTCTTAGAAGCGTGTCAAGATTAAGCTCTGTAGCAATTGCTCTCGTAGTTTCCAGCAATCTTGCCTCGTCCCTGCGGTTCTGTTGATCCTGTTCGAGAGATCTTGCTATATCGCCGATTTCGTCTGCCCGGTTGAGATATTTAGTTCTAACGTCACTAGAGTAGTCACTGTTTGCGCGTCGACGCATTATTGTTGTCATGTCTACAATTGGTTTTGTAAAACCGCGAATTGCAAGTACAAGACCACAAATCATGATCATCGTAATAAAGAACGCGACAATGCTCGATCCTATAATATCTTGACGAAGAGCATGATCGATTCGGGTAGTCGACATAAAAACCGTAATTTTTCCCACTAACTTTCGATCAACTTGAGTGGGAGAAAAATTAATTTTCTTATCTAATTTTAGAGGAGTGTTGTTTTCATTTACAAATAATTGATCATTTGATGATTTTATTTGTACAAAAAGCTCTCCCGAATCATCATGTACAGTTGCTTTTATAATGTCTGGATCTGTTAATAAGCCTTTAAGGCTACTAAGCGCTCTTTCCTGATCAAAATCCCAGAGGGGACCAGAAAGAGAAATTGATTGTATTTCAGTTATCAGCTCGGCTCGAAGTTTTAGAGAATTACGTCTGTCATTATCATTTTGTTGAATGGACCACGCCGCTTGAAGTGCAAATATTAAAAAAACTATAAATGAAAGAACTATTATAATTTTGGTTGAAAATTTAAGGTGTGACATGTTTTGAATATCTGTTTATCTGAATTTGAAAAATATAAAGAGATAAATTCTATTGCTTATGATATGAGTATAATAATTATAAAAAATAATATTTTTATATTCAATGTTTTGTTGAATAAAAATAGTTCCTAATTTCCGTTTTCCATTTTAGGGTAAGTCTAATTTTCATTTTAATGTTTGACTGGCCTTTAGTCACCACTCTTGAGTTGGTCCACCGGTAACATGAGGAAACGGAGGATCAAAGATGGCGCACAAGCGACATAAACCGGAAGAGACTGTCACGAAACTGCACCGGGTTAAGGTCTTGTCGGTCAAAGAATGGCGCGTATAGATAGGATCGGGGAACTTCGGATCACGGAACAGGCCTCGTGTCGTTAGCGTAAACAATATGGTGGCATGGGGAGTGCCCAGCTTAAGGAACTAAAGCGTCTTAAGGACATCGAACATCCTGTGTCAGTATGGCCTTGAAAGAATGGCTGTCCGGGTCAAGCGTAAGCTTAACTCCACTGATGTCGTAGATGTGCTGACGGATTTGTTCATCATGTGCGGCGTGCCTGCTTTCATCCGATCGGACAACGAGTTCCTCCCCAAGGCGGTTCAAGCATGGATCAATGCAGTCGGATCAAAGACCGCTTTATCGGAGAACGGATATAGTGAGAGCTTCAACGCCCGTTTCAGGGACGAATTACTGAACGCTGAAATCTTCTACACTCCGAAGGAGGCGCAAATGATCATCAAATAGTGGTGGAAACACCACAACACGAAGAGAACACAAAGTGCATTGGGCTACCACCCGCCACCGCCAGAAAGCATCATCCCGATAGATTAAAGGGCAACCAACCACTCACATGCAAAATGAACCACCTAACGAGGGCATAGCAATAGGGTAGACCAAAGTTCCCCCTTAACAATAAACCCTTGGGTTGGTAGCCTTATGACAGTAACGGATATCGTTAAGTGACCGATGCCTGTAATGGAAGCCAAATGGCGACTGCGGGCTCTATCTTTTTTACGTCGGCAATCCTATTTTTACCAAATCAACCCATTTCGATGGGAAACCGATACGGGAGACCCGAGTCATGACGGCCACTGCCGCCCTGCTACATGAAGTCAACGCGTTCAATCTCTCCGCCGCATCGGAGAACAAAATTCACGACGATACAGTTGCACAGAAATTCGGGTTTCGGGGCGGGCTTGTGCCCGGCGTCGAGGTCTATGCGTATATGACCAACCTGCCGGTGCGGCAGTTTGGTGCCGACTGGCTTTCGGGCGGTAGTCTGGATTGCCGATTCCAGAAGCCGGTTTATGACGGACGTAACGCAGTCGCAACTGGGCAGTTGGAAGCGGACGGCAGCATCACGCTAGAGGTCAAGTCAGAAGGCGTGCTTTGCGGTAGCGGATTGGCGGCGATGGGGCATGGCCAAGCAGCACCCGACGCTGCGAAATATAGGGTCGCGGCGTTGCCCGGCTACGAGACGCGGCCCGCCGCCGCCCCGGAAGCGCTAGTCGAGGGGCAGGTTATGGGCACCTTCGAGCAGGTCATGGATGCGGACGACCTCAGTCAATACCTGATCGACGTACGCGAAGATTTAGACCTCTACGCGGCGGAGGAAATTGTCCATCCGGGTTGGCTATTGCGGCTTGGCAACCGGGCTCTTTCGATGAATGTTAAGCTTGGCCCATGGATTCACGTCGGCAGCAAGGTGACGAACTTCGCCACCGCCCATTACGGCGACTCGATTCAATCGCGCGCCATGGTCGCCCGCGCATACGAGCATAAAGGCCACCGATTCGTTGAGCTCGACGTGTTACTGGTTGCGAACGGCGCGACCGCGGTGGCGCAGATCGATCACACGGCGATCTATCGACCGCGCCAAGTCGCCGAGGCGTCGTAGCTCGCGCTATAGCTTCCGCACTAGAGGCTGGATTCGCGCGCACCCGCGCTCAACCGCAATTCTCCCGCAACCGATTGCGCAATCGCTTCGCCCTTACGGCGGACCGCATGTGCGGATGAGAATTTGATTTGCCAATCGCCGCGCGAGAGTAGGCCTGCAACAGCGCTTTGTTCATTATAGCGTCGGTGCGCCCAGTCCGACGGATAATCATTCGGAAGCAATATGTCGTGAAAATGCACCAAGAGACCGTTGGGGAGCGGTGGCAAAATGTGTCCCATCAACAGCTCGACATCTGAGCCGGGTGCAAGCACATGACTAGAATCAACAAATAGGATGTCGCCTAGCCCCAGGCTACCAAAGAGCGATAGCGGTATATCTTGCAATGGCTTCGTCAGGACGTCGAAGCCCGAAAGCGTGGCCTGGAGCTGCGGATCGATGGAGGTTAACCGCGTCATCAGATGGCCGTCGCGAATGGCCCGCGCCAGAAACTGGGTCGAATGCCCAGCGCCAACTTCAACAATGCGAACCGACTGTGCACGGCGGACCATCACATAGGCGGTGAATGCATCCAAGCGCGGGAACCACCTGGTTCCAGCGAGGCTCCGGCGGATTGTTGGGGCCGATGGCCAGTAGGTCGGCACGATAGTCGGATGCCAATTTCAGAAAGCGCCGCATTCTTAGGAGCACCGCTTCGAAGAGCGGCATAAGCGATATCTGAGTGTCGACAGATTCCGTCACGGGGTAAGGATCATGCCCTCGCGCGCCACGACGGTCCCCGGCAGAACACCGGCCGCCTCCTCTCCGATGGCGTCCATCTTATCATCGTCATGGGTCGGGTCGTGGTGGAAGATCACCAACTTCTTGGCGTCCGCCTCCTGCACCAAGCGCACGCCTTCCTGCCAAGTTGAATGGCCGAATCCTTTAAAGTTCTCGTAGGTGCCATCGGTATACATTGAATCGTAGATCACCATATCCGATCCCTGAAGCAACTCCAAAATATTGGGATCGCGCCCAAATTCTTGATGTTCCGTGTCGGTGATATAGCAGACCGATCGACCGTCGAATTCGATCCGGTATCCGGTCGCCTGATTGGGATGATTAAGTTTAGCGCTGCGCACGATCACGCCTGGGTGCGGCTCCATCGCATCACCGACGACGAAATCCTTATAATCCACATCGGCCTGGAAAATTTCCGGCGGTACAGGGAACAGTGGCGCCATCATCATCTCGGTCAGAACCTGCTTCAGGGAGTATTCAGGTTGAAGATGGCCGGCCCATAAGGTGAATTTATTGCCGGGAATAAACAGCGGCACGAAAAATGGCAATCCGCAGATATGATCAAAATGGGTATGGGTGATGTAGATGTTAGAGGTAATCGGCGCTTCCGGGATCAGCTTATAGCCAAGATCGCGAATACCGGTTCCCGCGTCCAAGATGATCAGATGATCACCGCAACGGATCTCCAGACAGGAAGTATTGCCGCCATAGCGCACTGTTTTAGGGCCCGGCACCGCAACACTGCCGCGCACGCCCCAAAACTGGACGGTGAAGTCTTGCCTCTCACTCATTCCGCGTGATGCCCCCGAGCGATCCCTTTATTGCGTGCGAAAGTACTTATTGTAACGCAAACCTCAAGCCAGTGTCGCGCATTCATCTGCGGCGCATCACGGGACGAGACGGTAACCACCGGGTTCCGTAACCAAAATTTCCACGTTCGACGGATCCAATTCAATCTTTTGCCGCAACCGGTAGACGTGGGTCTCCAGCGTATGGGTGGTCACACCGGCATTGTAGCCCCAGACTTCACCCAGCAATGTATCCCGGCCCACCACCTTATCTCCCGCGCGATAGAGGAATTTCAGGATCGAGGTTTCTTTCTCGGTCAATCGGACCTTTTTCTCGCTGGTATCCTCGATCAGCATTTTTGCGCTCGGCTTGAACGTATAAGGGCCGATGAAGAAAACCGCGTCTTCGCTTTGCTGATGCTGGCGCAACTGCGCGCGGATCCGCGCAAGCAGCACACCGAGGCGAAACGGCTTATTAATGTAATCGTTGGCACCCGCATCCAATCCCACAATCGTGTCCGCATCCGTATCAGATCCGGTCAGCATAATGATCGGCGATTTGACCCCGCCGCGGCGCATCAAACGGCAGGCTTCGCGCCCATCCATATCCGGCAACCCGACATCCAGGAGAATGACGTCGAAATATTCGTCCTTTAAAAGTTCCAGTCCTTCCTTGGCCGTGCCGACGTCTTTTGGCTCGAACTCTTCGTGCGGCTCTAATTGTTCCGCCAGTGATTCCCGTAACGCGTCGTCATCGTCGACCAATAATATTTTTTTGCCCATCGCAAACGGTCCATGTGCCGGCCACGTGTTGGATTTGATCAAGCGCAGCTGCTTAGAACATAGTCATCCCTACCCAACAGTAAAAGAGGCGCGTGATGGCGGGAACCTGGAACAACGCCGCATGCGGCAAATGATTCCGCTCCCTCGCGCAGAGTTGAACCTTCGTGCGCGGTAACCCGTGGGAATTCAGCATCTTCAGCATTGGCATCCAAATTGCGTTGATTGAGGCCAGGAGGAGTTGAGTATTATGTTAGAGGAACGTATTGCCGTCGCCAGCGCGTCCCCCGTCCTGGTGACGACGACGACGACGAGCCAAGCGCACTCGATGAGCGACGGATCCTTTTTGGGTGCAGTTCAAGTCGCGAGCTCGACTAAAGTCTTGAGCACGCCGCCGGTACCGGTTGCGCAGGTGACCCAGGTCGCGCGAGAATCCAAGGAGGTCCCGCATCCGTTCTATGAAGACGAAACGTGGGTTCCAAATGAGGAGTCTGGATTTTTTGGTGAAGACGGTTTCGATTTGGGTGATTTGCTGGACGTAATCAATCCACTTCAACATATCCCTGTAATTTCCTCGATTTATCGAAGCCTTACAGGAGATGAAATTTCTCCCGGGGCAAGGCTTGCGGGAGGCACATTATACGGTGGGCCAGTAGGCCTGGTCAGCGCTTTCGTAAGTGGGGTCGTGGAAGACACTACCGACATGACACTTGGTGATGTTGTTGTGGCAGCCTTTAAGAATGAGGACGAAACGGAAGTGGCCGCGCAAGTCGCATCGATTTCGCCAGCGTCCGGAATACCGACGAGCACCCCTATTCCTGCTAATGCCATGGCGGCTCCACAGCCGATTCCGTTGTCTGAGATTGTTGCGCAAACGAATTTATCGGGCCAAACATCGCGGACCCCTGCGTCATTCGATCCGATAGCCGCCGCATTAGGCCAACCACAATCTGCGCTGTCGCCATTAGCCTTTGCGCGGGAGATTGTAGAATCTCCGCGATCCGGGCTGGCAGCCCCCTCTTCAGCCGCAACGAAATCCATCATCGCGGCCGATGAAATGATGCGAAATCAGCCGGAAATTCCGGATTCGGTGTCCGCTGTCTTGGCGGCACGGAGCCAAGTACCGCGGGGCGGAGCGGTCGGCGGGCTTTCGACCTATCGGCGGTCTCCTGTCATGACGGAATCGGTTGAGAAACAAGAACTGGGACAGATTCCACAGACGGCTTCTTTCTCCGCCCATCCGATAACGCCTCCCACTCCTGCCACTTCACGTAATGGCGACGCCGTTCCCGTGCCGGGCAAAAGAGGTGTCCCGCCGTTGCGCGCGAATATCGCAGCCAATGCGAGTCCACGCCGCCGCGCGGCCACCAGCACACCAGTCCCTAGCAGCATGGTTCCTAAAGCCATGATGTCCGCGCTCGATAAATACGAATCCATGGTCCAACAACGTCAAAAACCGGACGCAGACTTGACGATGTAATACCTGAAGCGGTCCAATCAGTATCAAGATGGATATTCAAGTATATGCGAGTGGTTTGCTGGCGCATCGTGATCGACTATATCGCTGCGCATTGGGAAAAGGCGGCCTGACATCGAATAAGCGGGAGGGCGACGGTGCCACACCGATTGGTCGGTTTACTCTGCGTGAACTCTTATTTCGGCGGGATCGAGTTGCTTCTCCGAAGACAGGCTTAGCGTCCCACGCTATAAATGTTGATGCCGGGTGGAGCGATGATCCCGCCGATCCAGAGTATAATCGGCAGGTTCGGCGGCCACATCGATTTAGCCATGAGATTTTATATCGAGAAGACGGCCTTTACGATTTAATCGTGCCACTTGGATATAACGACGCGCCACCCGTTTCGGGTTTGGGAAGCGCGATCTTCTTGCACGTCGCTCGAAATGACTATGAGCCAACAGAAGGTTGCGTTGCGGTAGACCGGGCCGATCTAATTGATATTTTATATTACCTAGAGATCGGCGATGCAGTGGTTATCAACCCACTGCCGTCTTCACAGCGTCCCGGGCCCCGAAAATAGCAGACCCGACACGCACAATTGTCGCACCGAATTCAACAGCGACTGGGTAATCCGCGCTCATGCCCATACTGAGGCGGTAAAGTCCCATTTTCGCCGCCAAATCGTGAAGTAAGGCAAAATGCGGTGCCGGCTCCTCATGCTGTGGTGGAATGCACATTAAGCCGACGATATTTAGACCATGTTCCTCCCTGCACTTTTGGACGAAGGCTTCGGTTACATCGGGCGATATTCCGGCCTTCTGTGGTTCATCCCCTGTATTTACCTGGACGTAGCAGGGCAGGTTTCGGCCGGTTAACGCGAATTCTTTGGCAAGTGCGATGGCAAGGTTTGGCCGATCGAGGGTTTGTATGACATCGAAGAGACTTGCGGCCTTGCGTACTTTATTTGTTTGTAAGGGGCCGATCAGATGCAATTCGGCATCGGGAAATTCAGCTTTTAGCGCGGGCCACTTTTCTTCAGCTTCCTGTACTCTGTTTTCACCGAAAATACGTTGGCCTTCCGACAAGGCGAGGCGAATTTGCTCGGTCGGAAACATCTTTGAGACAGCACATAATTCGATATCTGCGACTGTTCGGTTGACTTTAACTGCCGCCTCAGCGATCAGGTCATGGACGTTAACTAAGTTTTGTCCGATTGACCGACTATTTGTCATTTTTATTTCTCCGTCATAGTTCTTTTCCCGAACCAAAGAAACAACTGGAAATTAGGCGCTAATTTCCGCATATAGGCGAGGATGAACCGAAAAGTAATCCGTGTTTTTTCGCTTTTGACCGTTGCGTCTATCATCGCAGGTTGCTCGATGTTTGGCGACGACGAAAAGTCGTCTTCCTCGAGTGGACAGGTTAAACGCGTCGAGAGTAATAGCTCAGGACCTGATAAGGGGCTTCTGAACACCTGGTTTGGGCTTAACGATCAGCCGGGGGGTGAGGGATCGTCCTCGGGGACTGGTATTAGTGTAAACGGGTTTTTGTGGCGCGCAGCATTAGACACCATTTCGTTTATGCCGTTGGCACAGGCAGATCCGTTCGGTGGCATCATATTGACCGATTGGTATCGCCCAGCTGAAACGGAGGGTGAACGTTTCAAGGTGAATGTCTATATTCTTGATAGCGAGTTGCGCGCCGACGGATTGCGGGTTTCGGTTTTTCGACAGCGCCGCGAACC
>JBMYRC010000053.1:0-25722 GCA_049601975.1 Alphaproteobacteria bacterium
GCCGTGACCCATCCCGTCATTCGCACCCATCCGGAGACGGGGCGCAGGTCCATCTTCGCCAATCCCCAGCACACGACCTTCATCGAAGGTTATAACTAGGCAGAGTCGGACGAAATTCTGGCAGAGTTGTTCGAGCACTGTTTCCAGCCGCAATTCGTTTATCAGCACGATTGGACCGTCGGCGACCTCACGTTCTTGGATAATCGCTGCGTCGCCCATATCGCCGATTATTCACGCCTCGATGATCCGGGCTACGTCCGCCACCTGCATCGCACGTCGATCCAGGGCGATATTCCGGTCTAACCTCCCTGGCCCGCTGGACGGTCGCGCCTGGCGTTCCAGTTTCCTCCGCAAAGCGATGACAGCGAAGGATCGGTAATGAGTGGGCAATCCATCAGTGCGGCGGGGTATGCGTGGCGCCTATACGCTGGCCCCCAAGCAATCGAGCATCGTATGAAAGAGGCCGTCGATCGGGTTGGAGCCAAGCGCGCCTTCGTCATTTGCTCGCCCTCGGTCAATCAGCGCACCGACACGGTGCGGCGGATTGAAGCGACGCTCGGCGATCAGTACGCGGGTGTCTTCGACGGGATCGAGAAGGATTCCACATATGCCTCCGTGGCGGCAGCGAAGGCTGCGGCAGCGGAAGCAGGGGCCGACCTGTTGATCGCAGTCGGTGGCGGCAGTGTCCTGGTCGCGGTGCGTGTCGTCGCCATCTACATGGCGGAAGCAGGCGACCCCTTCGAGATCATGACACAGTATCCCGAAGGCAAACCCGCCTATAGCCCCCGGCTGATGGCCCCGAAACCGCCGATCATCAATATTCCGACGACGCCGACCAGTGCGATGAACCGGGGCGGGAGCGGCTTGAAGAATCCGGACCTTGATCATCGGATGGAATATTTCGACCCGAAGACGCGGCCGAGCGCCATCTTCCTGGATGACGACGCCCTATTGAGCGCGCCGCCGGATTTGGTGCGCTCTACGTCCACCACCGTTTTCGCGAGTGTCGTGGGTTCGCAATCGAACACCGGATTGAACGCCTTGGCGCAGGGGGATCAAGACACCGCATTCCGATTGGGCCATGGCGCCTATCTGCGACTGATGGACGAGCTCGATAATCCGGAACTCCGCCAACATCTTGCCCTCGCTGCTTTTTTGCAGAACCGCGCGGAAGACGATGGCCGTCGACGTTTTCACACGAACGTCTTTGCCGGTAATTATTCAGTCTCAACGGCGCTTCACATTCGCTACCCCCATGTGGGACAAGGCGAATCGACCTCAGTCGTACATGCCTCCGCGATGCGCCTGGCAGCTGAAGTGGAGTTGCAGCCAGCGCGGCAAGTGGCGGAAGCGCTCGGCGTCTGGCGTGATGGGATGGACGGCAAGACCGCAGCGAATGCGGTTGCCGAGACGTTGGAGATTATCTATACGAAGACCGGCGTGCCGACGCGGTTGCGCCAATTGAACATCCCCCAAGATGATCTGATCAATATCGCCAAGGAAACCGTGAAGAACTTTAACTTTAATGCTGGTGCGCGATCCACCGACGATCAGATACAAGGCTCTCTCAAGTTGCTCGAAGCATCTTGGTAGCCATGAGTACGAAGGAAAGGAACCGCCGATGAGCATCGAATTTGCCGAAGAACACCGCATGGTGATCGACCTTGTCGAAAAGTTTATCGACAACGAGTTGATGCCGTTTGAAAAGGTCGTGATGGAGCGTGAGGCCAGAGGCGAGAAAGCCGGTTTGTTGCCGGAGGAAGAGGAACCGCTACTCGCAAAGTGCAAGGAGTTAGGCCTGTGGGCGCTCGACGCGCCGGAAGAGATGGGTGGATGCGATCTGCCCGCACCGGTGATGCTGGCAATCCAGGAAAAGCTGTGGAGCACTGTGACGCCATTTATCTTTCCCCCGGATTCGCCGAACCTCCTGATGCTCGATGCGGTGGCGACGCCGGAGCAGAAAGCAAAATATATGGAGCCCTATGCGCAGGGTGTCATGCATTCCTGCATCGCGATTTCGGAACCGGGGGCCGGTGGCGATCCGGCGCATATGCGCACGCGGGCGATCAAGGAAGGCGACGAGTGGGTTGTCAACGGGCGCAAAATTTGGGTCTCGAACGTCCCGAAGGCAGATTTCGTCATCTTGATGGCGGTAACCGATCCGGAGAAAGGCTCGCATGGCGGGATTACCGCCTTCATCGTCGAGAGAGGAACACCGGGCTTCGAGATCGAACGGGAGATACCCATGCTCGGCGGGTCGCGCACCTACGAGCTGGTGATGGATGATTTGCACCTGAAAGATAGTCAAGTTCTCGGTGAGGTCGGTGAAGGATTCGCGCCGATGCAGATGCGGTTGACGGTGCGTCGCCTGGAAATTGGCGCGCGGTGTATCGGCATGGCGGAACGCGCTCTGAAAATGATGTGCGAGCACACGCAACAACGCGAGACTTTCGGTGTTATGTTGAGCGACCGTCAGGCGATACAGTGGTGGATCGCCGACGCCGCGACAAAGATCCACGCAACCCGTCTGATGATGATGGATGCGGCGGATAAGGCGGATCGAGGTGAGGATATCCGAACTGCGGCGTCGATGCTGAAGGTGTTTGCTACGGAGATGGCGACAGAGATCGTCGATAATGCGATGCAGAGCTTCGGTGCGATGGGCATGACCCGCGAGCTGCCCTTAGGGTTGATGGCGCAGCGCATCCGTTTGTCGCGAATTTATGAGGGGCCGACCGAAGTCCACCGCATGGTTATTGCGCGCCGGACATTACGGCAATACGGCTAACGCATAATGGCCGACGCGACGGATGCGGTGACAAGTTAGTCTTTACCGATCTGATGCAGAGTGACGTTTGGCCGTCCGACGTCCTCGGTTGGTTTTTATGGCGCTCAATTGCGGCAACGAGGCGCCAGCGAAGTGCAAATTATGCGGCGTCGCGAAGGCTAGTGTTGGCATTTTTCTCGTATTCGCAAATAATTGCGCAAGAATTACAAAAATATATGAAATGTCCGGCGACGAATATGTGAATAATATGCTACAAGTTGTTAGTTGTTGGGTTGATGGGGGGATCATTCATTTCCGCACACCCGATGAGCGCCATGCGGGCGTGGGTATATAGAGACAGGCTCCGACAATATTGGGACGATTGATGAGTGAAGAGCGAAACGAAGACCAAGCCGCATACGATATTACTGTCGAAGTGACGGCGGTACTTGGTGTCGCGACATTGTTGGTAAATCAATTGCTGAAGCTTGGTCGTGGTGCGGTTGTCGAGTTAGGGCAACACGTGGGCGATCCAATCGATCTTCGCATCAACAATCGCCTGATTGGTAGAGGCGAAGTCGTCGTTGTAGAGGACCGCTTGGCGATTTCGATCACGGAAATGGTGCAGGCGAACAAATAATCGCATCGGTCCTAGCGAATTTGTGACCGCTGAGGCCGTGCAACGGCGCGCGATGTAGTCTATTTTCAATTAACAAATAAAAAATCGGGAGTGGTTTGATTACAAAACTGTCTGGAAAATGCCTGTGCGGCAACATCACCTATAGCGCCGATACCGAGATCAAGATGATGGCAAATTGTCATTGCAGCGATTGCCGGGCGGCGACAGGGGCTGCGTATGGGACGCTGCTGTTTGTCAGCGAGGATTCCTTGGAAGTGCAAGGTACGCCAAAAGTATTCCATCATGTCGCCGATAGCGGCGCAAAAATGGAAAAGCATTTTTGCTCGGATTGCGGCTCTCAACTCTTCGGAAAGAACTCGGGTAGGGCAGGCGTCGTCAGTATCCGCGCGGGTGGTCTAGACGAAAACGATTTCGTCAAACCAGCAGTTAATGTCTATCTTAGCAGTAAGATCGACTCGACTCCGGTCGATCCGGACCTCAAGGGTTTCGACAAGATGCCAGGCTAGCCCGAAGCGACGACCCTGTTTCTGCCACTACAGCATCATCTTACGTATGCCAGCCGCGGGCCCGTTTGAATAAATCGGTAATCCAATAGGCTTGAGCGCCGATAGCGCCGAGCGGCAGGAGGATCCAAAGCACGTTGAATAGGGCAAGGCCAAGCACGATCAGACAGAAATCTGCGCGGCTCAGTTTGTGGAAGATATAGATAAGCCAGTCGGTGAAATCTTCCGGTTTGCGGACATTGGTGGCTTCCTCTTCACGCGATTTGCTCTCCGGTTCGTTCTTGGCTCTCGCGTTTAAGACGATATCTATGACGTAATCAATCGTGGCGCCGACCGCCGCGGCGGCACCAAGCCAGGCCCAGAGGGATTCTCCCGTCACCTGCCAAGTGCCGTATCCCAGTGCGGCGAAGAAGGCGCTGTCGACCAACCAGTCGACGAAATCGTCGAAATGCGCGCCCCAGTCAGAGGACATCGCCTTTAAGCGAGCGATTTCACCGTCACAATTATCCAGCGTGTAGCAGGCCATAAGCCAAAATCCCCCTGCAATATGCATCGACCAAGTGCCCTGGGCGAAGCACCAAGCGCCGATCAATCCGGCGATCATCGACAAGGCCGTGATCTGATTGGGGGATATTGGAAGGCGGTGGAGTAGGTGTGTCAGCGGATATGAGAGCTGCCGCGTGATTGGGAGCAATTGGGCTGGTCGGGTCAGGACGTAAGAGCCGTCGGGGCTGGAGAGAGTGGGCATGAGGCGACCGTTCGGTTGCGGGTCCGAATTCGAACTTCTCTACGCCCACGAGCATGGCGTTGCAAGCGGTGGACGCAAAAGATAGTGGCCACCAGGCGAGGGGCTCCGTATAAGGTCGCTCGCATGCGTATCGCTTCTTACATCGGCTTGATTGTGGGCCTCGGCATATTTATCGCCCTGGTCGTCTGGCAAGGTTTCGGCGACTTAGCCGATCTGTTGTTGGCGTCCGGCTGGCCATTGCTGTTGGTCCCGGCGATCTGGTTTCCGACTGTGCTGATGAATGCGCGTTGTTGGCAGGTTTTGTTTGTACCACCACACGGACCGACATTCGGCCAAGCGTTTCATGCCCAATGGATGGGCCGGGCGGTCAATACGCTACTTCCTGTCGCGTCGATTGGGGGAGAGATCGTCAAGGCCCGCGCTCTTATCCTGTGGGGCATCGATGCCAAGCACGCGAGCGCCTCGGCCGTGGTCGACAAGACCGTCCAAGCCTTGACTATGATCGTCTGGGGTGTCGTTGGAATAGGCCTTCTCGCCAGCACATCGTTGGACAACGAGCTTGCATTCTATTCGGCGCTCGGCCTGGCGATTTTGGGTGCGGGGATTGCCGGATTTCTCGTCATCCAGCGGGCCGGTATGTTCCGCATCATGGTCCGTTCCGCTCATAAATTGACGGGTTCGGACAAATTAGGTGAGCTCGTCGGCACGGCAGAAGAAGTCGATGAGGTCGTCCGTGCCTTGTACCGTGATCGTGCGCGGGTGTTCCGTGCCACTGGTTGGCGGTTGGCCGCCCTGGTTCTGCAGACGGGCGAAGTGTGGCTGGCGGCAACCTTGTTGGGATTCCCAATCGGTATCTTGGAAGCCCTGATGCTGAAAAGTCTCTCCAGCACCTTGAGCGACGCGGCTTTCGTCGTGCCGAACAGTTATGGCATTCAAGAAGGGGCGTTCATCGTTCTGGGTGCGCTGGTCGGATTGGGTCCGGATGCGGCCTTGGCGATTTCCTTGGCCATTCGGATACGTGAAGTTTTGATCGATGTGCCGGGCCTGGTTTTATGGCAACATGCCGAAGGGCGGGCGTTTTTTCGGCGTCGCCGGGAAAACCGAGATGCTGGGCGGTCAACATAGGGCTTTTTTGTGGCGACAGTTGCCTCGATATGGTTGTGTGTCTGTGCCAGAAGGGCTAGGAATAGCCGCCGCCGTTAGGAGTAGGGCGAAGGCTTTATATGCTTGAGTGGATTTTATATATCCCAGCCGTCTTGGCCGGGCTGTCGTTCGCGTATGTCAGCATATGCATTGTAGCCCTATTGCGGTTCCGCGCGCGCATCAACGCCAAGCAGGATTGGTCGCACCGCCCGCCCATCACGGTTCTCAAGCCGGTTTGCGGCATGGAAACCAATTTGGCCGAGAACCTGCGCTCGTTTTGCCGCCAAGATTACGATCAATTCCAGGTGATTTTCGGCGTTCATGGTGAAGATGATGAGGCCATTCCGACAATCCGCGCGCTGATCGAGGAGTTTCCCGAACGCGACCTGTCCTTGGTGATCGACGACACGATCATCGGCAGCAATTACAAGGTTAGCAATCTGGCGAATATGTTTGGATCGGCGCGTCACGATATTATCGTCGTCGCCGACAGCGATATGCGGGTTTGTCGGGATTATCTGAAAGCGGTTGTAGCACCCTTCCAGGACCCGCAAGTGGGCGCCGCGACGTGTGTCTATTCGGGCCGCGCCGCCGGAAAGTTGCCGTCCAAGCTTGGCGCTCTGTTTATCAATGACTGGTTCCTGCCGTCGGCGCTCATTCCGGCGGTCTTTGGCCGATTGACCTATTGTTTTGGGGCAACGATGGCCATCCGCCGCTCGAACTTGGAACAATTCGGTTCTTTCAATGCGTTGGCGAATATTCTGGCTGACGATTTCATGTTCGGGCGTCTTGTGCATCAACAAGGGCACCGTGTCGCACTGATCCCCTATATTGTCGAAAATGTGATCGAAGACCCCAGTCTGAAGTCGCTATTCCTGCATGAATTGCGCTGGGCGCGAACGATTCGTTCCGTGGAGCCGTTGGGCTATGCGGCGTCGGCGATTACTGAGATTGTGCCGCTTGCTGTCATTGCGGCGGTTTGCCTCTACGTGGCCACGGGTTCATTCATTTATGCTGGCGGAATTTTTGCGGCGGCTGCGGTCTTGCGTTTGGCATTACACTACACTATTTCCTCGACAGTTCCCGGGCGCGGCACCGCCGCACCATTGCTGGTACCGCTGCGGGATGTGATGTCGCCGATTATCCGGTTATCGAGTTATTTTGGACGGAAGGTGACGTGGCGCGAACGTGACTTCGTGGTTCACTCGAATGTACGCTTAGAACCGGCGGAATAACACTCCGCCGATCCTGGAGAGCAAGTATGAAGAAGACCCTGTTTCTCAGCCCCCCGACCTTTGACGGTTATGA
Organism: Alphaproteobacteria bacterium; assembly: GCA_049601975.1. Taxonomy (GTDB): domain Bacteria; phylum Pseudomonadota; class Alphaproteobacteria; order UBA8366; family UBA8366; genus UBA6544. Next base: position 7,110 of record JBMYRC010000053.1, read on the forward strand.
CGGGGGGGCGGGCTCGCGCTATCAATGTAAGCGCGAGGTGAAATCCTTCTGGTATCCGACGTGGCTAGCACAATTGTCGGCCCTGGTGCAGGACAGCAAGCTGATAGACGCCCCGGCGCAGGATTTGAGTCTCGATGATTTGCTCCCCATCGCGAACGATTATGAGTTCCTGGTCCTCTACACGAGCACGCCATCCTTTGAGAACGACGTGAAGGTTGCCGAGGCGTTCAAGGAAAAGAACCCGGGCCTGCTAATCGGATTTTGCGGCGCGCATGTCGCGGTGAACAATGAAACCGCAATTCAGGCCTCTCCGGTCATCGATTTTGTTTGCGATAGCGAGTTCGATTTCACGATCAAGGAAATTGCTGAAGGCAAGCCTGTGGAAGAGGTCGTCGGTATCACGATCCTAAAGGACGGAAAGCCGCATTTCACCGGCAAGCGCCCGATTATCGAAAATATGGATTCACTCCCCTGGGTGACCAAGATTTACAAGCGCGACCTGGACACGAAGGATTACTACAACGGCTATATGCTGCATCCGTATATGTCGCTTTATACCGGGCGCGGCTGTAAGTCGCGCTGCACTTTCTGCCTCTGGCCGCAGACGATTTCCGGGCATAATTATCGCTTCCGCTCGATTGAGAACGTGGTCGCGGAGATCACTTGGGCGCGGGATAATTTTCCCGAGGTCAAAGAGTTCTTCTTCGATGACGATACGCTGACCGACAACAAAGAGAACGTCGAAGCCTTGGCGAAGGAACTCGGTAAGCTCGGTGTGACCTGGTCGTGTAACGCGAAAGCGAATGTGTCCTTCGACACTCTCAAGATCATGAAAGATAACGGACTACGCCTGCTGTTGGTCGGCTACGAATCAGGTAATCAGAAGATCCTTCACAATATTAAGAAGGGTATCTTGGTTGAGAAGGCTAAGCAGTTCACCAAAGACTGCCACGAACTGGGTATCGTCATTCACGGCACCTTCATCATGGGCCTGCCGGGCGAGACGCGCGAGACGATTGAAGAGACGATTCAATACGCTCAGGAGCTGGATCCGAAGACGATCCAAGTCTCTCTGCCGGCGGCGTATCCGGGGACGTTCCTATATGATCAAGCCATGCAGAACGGATGGTTGTTGACGGAGACCGGCGACCAATTGGTAAGCGCCGACGGAGTGCAGAACAGTGTACTTGAATATCCGCACCTCAGCAGTGTAGAGATTTTCGAGGCGGTAGATACCTTCTACAAACGTTTCTATTTCCGCCCCGTCAAGATGGCTTCCTTGTTCTACGAGATGTGCAAGGATTGGAGTGTCATGAAGCGGCAGCTCCGCGAAGGGGTGGAATTTTTCCGCTTCCTATGGGGACGGGAGAACACCGCCTGAAGCGCCTGATCGTCACAGCCGACGATTTTGGTCGCTCCCTGGCCGTGAACGAAGCAGTCGAGGAAGCGCATACGACCGGCATTCTGACTGCTGCGAGTTTGATGGTGGGGGCGGACGCGGCGTCAGACGCCGTTGACCGCGCAAAGCGGCATCCGGGATTGGGCGTTGGGCTACATCTGGTTGTCGTTTGTGGTAAATCCGTCCTTCCTCCCGCTGAAATTCCCGATCTCGTAGATGCTAACGGCGCTTTCGACACGAATTTGGTGCGCGCAGGGTTCCGCTATTTCTTTTTGCCGAAAGTGCGTCGCCAATTGGCCAGAGAAATTCGCGCGCAATTCGAGGCTTTCCGAACTACGGGTTTGGAGCTCGATCACGTGAACGCCCATAACCACCTGCATCTTCATCCGACGGTCTTAGGTTTGATCCTGTCTATTGGTCGGGACTACGGCCTGTGCGCCGTGCGGGTGCCGGCTGAACCTGTCGAAATTCCAGGTGCGACGCCACTGAGAGTGCCCGGGCGGATCGGCAACGCTTTTGTTGGTATCTGGCTCGGCCTCATGCGCAAGCGCCTCCGCGGCTCGAATGTTCGTATCAATGATTGCGTGTTCGGCATTCGCGATAGCGGCAACATGGTGCGCGAGCGCATGCTGGCCTTACTGCAAGAGCTTCCTAGTGGGGTGACGGAAATTTTCTCACACCCGGCGCGCGGCGCTTGGGATGGGGTCGAAGCGGCGGCGGCGAAATACCGTTTCGAAGAAGAATTCCAGGCATTGGTCGATCCAGCGGTGAAATCCGCGGTGACCGCCTCTGGCGCCACCCTCATGACATTCAAGGACATTTGAGCGGAGATCATGGTCGGCGATTCCTGGACCCATAAAATGGCGCGGATATGTATCCTGCCGCTTGTGAACACACCGGTGACGCCCAACCATCTGACGACGGTGCGTCTCATCACGGGGATTGCCGCCTGCGCGGCCTTCGCCATCGGTACGCGGGAGTGGGATATTTGGGGCGGTTGTTTGTGGTTGTTCTCGGCCTTCCTAGACCGGGCAGACGGGGAATTGGCGCGGGTTAGCGGCAAGATCACGCCTGGCGGGCATAAGTTCGATATGTTCTGCGACGTCACGGTGACGTCGTTGTTCTTCCTCGGTGCGGGGATCGGATTGCGAGGCGATGTCCTGTTCGGTGTTGAATTGGGCCAGTGGCCAATTTGGCTCGGCGCCCTCGGCGCAGCCGGTGTATTCGCCGCTGAGATCTTCGCCGAATTCATCGACCGTGCGCAAGCCGATACGGGCGAGAAGGCCTATGAAGGTATCTGGGGCTTTGATTTCGACGATATTCTGTACCTCTTCGCACCGGTGGTCTGGCTAGATTTGCATTTGTATTTCGTGCTGGGCGCCTCCGTCGGCGCACCGGCCTTCGCGCTGTTGACCTGGTGGAAGTGGCGGAAGATGGAGACGCGTTAAGCTTGAGGCGTGAACGTCTCCAGGAAACGAGAAATCACCTAAGCCGCCAGCTTGCTTAAATACTGCGCGTACCAATCAAAGCCAACATACTCGACATATGCGTCGATGATCTTCTGCGTGATGGTACCCGGCACTGGTGACGGCATTTCGGTACCGTTCACGCTGCGGATGGGACAGACACAAAAGCTCGTCGAGGAGATGAAACATTCGTCCGCATTATATGCATCGAAGAGGTCAATATCGTTTTCTTTCAGAGGAATAGATAGTTTTTCCGCCAATTCACGGACGACGGAGCGGGAGACACCCGGCAGGACGTAACGTTCCTTCGGGGTCTTGATAACCCCGTCGGTGACGAGGAAGAAATTGCTGCCTTTTCCTTCCGAGAGATTGCCGTTTTCGTCCAACAGAATGGCGTGCGCGCCGGGGCTCTGGGCCGAGACTTCGAGGTCGCCCAGGACCAAGTTCAGGTAGTTATGCGTCTTGGCGCGTGGGCTCACCATGTCAGGTGCCACCCGGCGGACCGAAGGTGTGACGATATTCAAGCCATCGCGGTAAGATTCTGCGCGAGCCGCGAGCGGTAACGGCAGGCATTCTACGATGACGGTCGGTCCTTCCCATTCCGGCCAAGCCGTCGCGTCCGCCGGGTCGAGGCCACGCGTCACCCGTTGTGTGACCCAATAATCCTCGTCCTTGCCGATCAGCGGTAGATTTCGTTCCACGACCTGTTCGGTTACCGCAATGAAATCATCGATGCTCATCTTCGGGTCGATGCGCAGGTATTTTAGGGATCGATAGAACCGGTCCAGATGTTCGCGCAATCTGAAGATGTCATGTCCGAAGGTCCGCGTGGTGTCGAACACCGCATCGCCGTATTTGACGCCTCGGTCGCGAAAGGGAATACGGGCTTCGCTTTCCGGCACGTATTCGCCGTTGAGATAGACGATGCGTTGATTCGGTAGGTTCATTTTCCAATCTCCACTGCGGTCAGCCATCCTCTTGGGTCTTCACCGATGCCGGTTACCGTCTCGAAGTATGCCTTTTGCAGGCGTTTGACGATAGGCCCAACCTCGCCGTTACCGATGGGGGCGCCATCGACGTCAATCACTGGGGTGACTTCCCAACCGGTACCGCAGAAGAACGCTTCTTCGGCCATGAACAATTCGCTGCGATCTATCTCGCGCTGCTCCGTCTTCAGGCCGAACTCGTCCTCCAGCAGTGTGATCACCGTATCCCGCGTAATGCTCTCCAGGATGTCGCTCGTGATGGACGATGTGATCGGCACACCGTTGCGGATCATGAAGAAACACATACTAGGGCCTTCGGCGATCTTGCCCGCACGGTTTAGTAACAGCGCGGTGTCGTAACCATCGACCTTGGCCTGAATTACGGCGAGGCGGGAATTGTTGTAATTGCCGACGGCTTTGGCGCGGCCGGGCATGACGCGATCGGAGAGGCGCTCCCAAGAGCTGACCTGCGCACGGCATCCGGTTTCTGTAAGTTTTGGGGTGCCGCGTCGGATAGCAGTAATCACGGATTCGACCGGTCCCCGCGCGCTGGCTTCCCCGTTACCGCCAAGATAGGCCATTGGGCGGATATGGACGGATTCCTTGAACCCATTGCGGCGGACCAATTCGACCACCGCATCTTCCATCTCATCCGCGCTCACCACGGTGTCGAAGCGCAGAATACGCTGTGAGATTTCCATCCGTTCCATATGATCACGCAATCGGAACAGCAGCATGCATTGGCGTTTATCCGACCAATAGCCCCGGATACCTTCGAAGACTGCGGCCCCGTATTTCACGACAGGGGAGAAGACATGCACCCGCGCGTCCCGCCAGGGAATGAAATTACCGTTTTGATAGACGAGGAGGTCGTCGTGCGGTCCGGGCTCAGTCATCACAACTCCCTCAACGCGTTGAATTGATCGACATAGCACGAGCCGTCGATACGGGCACCAATCACCGTCGTGCGACCGCTTTTCAGGGCAGCTTGAAGCGCGTCGCCCAACTGTTGTTCGGTCTCGACGGTTACACCGTCCGCGCCCACGCCCTTGGCCAAGGATTCCCAATCTAATCCGCCGATCCCAACGCCATGCCGGGGAATGCCTTTTAGCTCCTGCTTCACGCGGATAAGGGCGATTTCTTGATCGTCGAAGACGACAACGATGATCGGTAGATTCTCTCGGACAGCGGTCTGCAAATCGGCGATGGCCATCATGAATCCGCCATCACCAGTGAACGCGACTACTGGGCGGCCCGGATAGGCGAGGCGCGCGCCGAGCGCTCCGGGAATGGCATAGCCCATGGAGCCAAGACCGTTCGAGGTCAAAAACTCCCGAGGGCCGTAGGATTGCCATTTCTGTACGACTAGCAGGCGGCTGGCCCCTGCGTCGCAGGTCGCGACGGTCTCGCGTGGTAGGACGGCGCGAGCGACTTCCATCGCGCCTTGCGGGGAAATGCCCTGTGTTGGCACATCGAGCGCCTTGGTAACTTGCTCACGGAACGTCTTGGCGGACCCTTCACCCCAACCGCTGCCTTCGGGCGCGAATTCGGCCAATCCGGCCAGTAAAGCTTTCAAGTTGCCGACCATCTCGAATTCAGCCGGGATCACTGCTTCCAGACTGGGTGTATTGGAGAAGGAGATCACCGGTATATCATAGGGCCAGGGTTTCGGTTGCAGTTCGATAGCATCCAGGCCAACGGTGATGATCAGATCAGATTGCATAACGAGCTCACGCTCGATCAGACCGCCAATGATGCAGCCGGCCCGCAACGGGTGGTCTTCCGGAATGGCACCCTTGCACTTCGACGTCGTGAGGACCGGTGCCCCCAATCGTTCCGCCAATGCCACGAGCTCGTCCGAAGCATGATCCCAAAAGACACCGAGACCCACCAACAGGATCGGTCGACGCGCGGAAGAAAGCGTCTGCAATGGTATTTTCAACGCAGCGCGATCGGGCTCCACCGGGACAATTCTCGGGCGCAGCGGCGCTTCACCACCGGCGTCGGCGGCTTCGCCCATGGTCTCGTTGGACGGCATGTCGAATTGTACCGGGCCAGGTGCGGGCGACGTTGCGACACGAATGGCCCTGCGGACTTGCTGGCGGACAGATTTCGCATGGATCGTCGTTTGCCATTTGGTCACTGGTGTATAGAGCGCGTGCTGGTTCAGGACTTGCCGCAGTCCGGTCTCATAAGTGGGGGCCGGGTATTGGTCGGTAATGGCGAACAGGGGCGCCCGGTCCATCCAGGCATGGGCGACGCCGTTCACCATATTGGCGGCCCCCGGTCCCCGGGTCGACACGCAGACACCCGGCGAGCCGGTAATTTCGCCCCAGGTCGCTGCCATCATCGCGCCCGCGACTTCCTGTTTCATCAGAATGAAGCGGACATCGCGTTCACGCGCCGCTTCCATCAACTCAACCGTCTCACCGCCCGGGTGACCGACGATGAAGGGTGTTCCCATCTCATCGAACGCGTCGACGAGGACTTCTACCGTGGTGGTCATTTCAGTTGTCCTCCTGCTCTGTCGGTGCGTCGATATCGATTATGAGGTTCAGATATTTATCGATGGAGACAGTCGTGTCCGGTCCGGCGACGGCGGTGGATTCACGCTCCTCGATGACCGCCGGTCCCCGAAACGAATCGCCTGGTTTCAACGCATAACGATTGTAAATCTTGCAGGCTGCATATCCAGTCTCCGGGAAATAGACTTGACGTTCGCCTTTATCCGCTGGGTCTTCGTCAATCTGCTGGCCCGCAAAGTTAAGCTCGACATTCGGTGTCGGGCCCGACGCATAAACCCGCCAAGTCAATGCTTCCATCGGCAGGTCGCTGATTTGGCGGCCGAATAGCTCCTGATACCGGTCGAGGAAGATTTGCCGGATCGTTGCGGCAGAGCTCTCATCGAGCTTGCCGTCGGGCACGGGCACGTCAATCTCGAACCCTTGTCCGCTATAACGCATATCCGCGCGCCGCCGAATGGAGACAGTGGATGGGTCCGCTCCGGCTTCCTGGATTTGCGCCAAGGCTTCTGCTTCCATTTCGGCGAATAGATCGTTGAGCCGATTCCAATCGAGTGTTTCTAAGCGCGAGACATAACTGCGGACTGCATCCGTGCCAGGGGCGGCAACCAAAAATCCGAGGGCCGACAGGACACCGGCACCGAGCGGGCAAATGACTCGGTTGATCTTCAACAATTTCGCCATCCCGTAGGCATGCACGGGACCGGCTCCACCGGAGGCGACCAGTGTATAGCGGCGCGGGTCGCGACCTTTCTCGGCAATATACATGCGAGTAGCCGCCGCCATGTTCTCGTTGACGATACTGTGGATACCCGCGGCGACATCGGTCACCGATAGGCCGGTGGCGGAGGCGAGCGTATCCTGTACCGCGCCCTCTACCGAGCTCAAATTCAAATCCATTTCGCCGCCGAGGAAATACTCCGGTGAGAGATATCCCAATAATAGGTCGGCGTCGGTGACAGCGGGTTGAGTGCCCCCCTGGCCGTAACAGACGGGCCCAGGATCGGAGCCGGAGCTGTCTGGGCCCACCTTCAGCAATCCCATATTGTCTACCCGCGCCAGCGATCCACCACCGGCACCGATCTCGATCAAATCGATGACCGGTACCTTCAGCGGCAATCCTGAGCCTTTCTTGAAGCGACGCACTCGGCCGGCCTCGAACTCGTGGGCATGTTCGGGTTCGAATTCCTCAATCAGGCACATCTTCGCGGTGGTGCCGCCCATGTCGAAGGAGATTAAGTGGTGGGTGTCTGTCAGCCGTCCGTAGAATGCGCCAGCGGTCGCACCCGCCGCCGGTCCGGATTCTATCAGATGGATCGGCGCCTTTCGACCCGTTTCGACCGACGCGATCCCGCCGCTCGATTGCATCAAGTACAAGGGTTGCTTCAGGCCGAGGGCCGAGAGCTTATTCGACAGATCGCCGAGGTAGCGCTGCATCAGCGGCAAGACGTAAGCGTTGGCGCAAGCCGTGTTGGCGCGCTCGTATTCCCTGATCTCGGGCGCGACTTCCGTCGACGTGGTGATCGGAATGTTGGGGAAAGCCGCTTCCAGGACTTCCTTGGCCCGACGCTCATGAGAATCGTTGGCGTAGGAATGCATGAAGCAGATGGCAATCGCTTCGACGCCCTCTTCTTTCAGTTGCTGCGCCGCATTTTGAAGACCGCTTTCATCCAATGGCCGCAGGACCTCGCCGTTCGAATTCACCCGCTCGTCAATTGCGAGCCGCAGGAACCGAGGTGCCAGGGGTTTTGGCTTCTCGAAGAATAAATCATACAGGTCGTAGCGAATCTCCCGGCCCATCTCGAGCGAATCGCGGAAGCCTTCGGTGGTGATGAGCCCGATCTTGGCACCTTTGCGTTCGATCATGGTATTGGCGACGAGCGTGGTACCATGGACGACGGCATCCAATTCGGGCACCGACGTTCCCGCTTCCTCGACCAATCGTTCAAGGCCTTCGGTGATCGCGACGCTTGGGTCTTCAGATGTCGTCAGGCGTTTGCCTGTGAAGATCAGATCCCGGTTCTCGTCGACCAGGACAAAATCGGTGAACGTGCCGCCGACATCGACGCCCACGCGGATGCGGCCTTCCGTCTTTTTCGTCATTGCTCAAACGCCTCCTAATCGATGCCGTAATGGCGTTTGGCGTATTCCGCCGTGATATAGCCGTTGCGCAGGTCGTTTTGCACCGCGTCCGGGTCGCGGGCATCGGGTGGGCCGTATCCGCCGCCGCCGCCGAAGAGCAAAGTCAATTTGTCGCCGGGTGCCAACACGCTGCGGGCTTTCGGGTGCGGTTTGGTGCCGTCGGATTTATCGATCTCGACCTTTGCCCCTTCGAGACCGCCGAGTAGACCCTTCGCCGCATATTTCTGCCGGTCTGACATCATGGAGAGACGAACATCGTCCTCCGCCGTGATCTCAATTTCCACCTCTTGCCCGAGACCGCCCATGAATTGGCCGGCACCACCGGAGTCCGTGCGGAACTCCTTCTTCCAGACGAGAAGCGGGGCCAGGCTCTCGAAGGCTTCGATACTGCCGGAGCCCGAATTCGTCGGGAAGGCCGTGCAGGAATGACCGTCGGCGACCGGGCTGGCACCCATGCCGCCGCTGGCGAAGAAGATTTGCGAGAAGCGATTGCCGCCATCGTCGATACCGCTGTAGACGGACCGCATTGTCGGCGCACCACCGCATTCGGCGATGACCTTGTCGGGCACTGCCTGCGCCAGGCATTCGTAAATCGCGGCGGCGAGCAGATGCCCTGTCAGCTGGCGCGCATTGACTGGTGCGGGGAAGGTAGGGTTGAGGATACTGCCTTCCGGTGCCGCTACGGTAACGGAGCGGTACGATCCCTCGTTGCGGGGCGTATCGGGGTCAAGTGCGCATTTCACCGGATATGTGGAATACGCGTAGGTGTATTTCATGACCGAATTTAGGCCCCGGTTGATCTGCTTCGATGTGCCGTCGTAATTGATATGCAGGTCGGAGCCGTTGACCGTAATCGCGCATTCAATATGGGTTTCATCCTCGTCGTAGCCGTCTGCGTCAACGGCTGCGCGGTACGTTCCGTCCGGGACTTCCTCGATGGCTTTTCGCATGGCGATATCGGCACGTTCCAGTAAAGCACCGGAGAGGCCCGTCAGGTCGTTGAGCTGGGCGTCATCGAGAAATTCTTGAAGTCGCCCTGCGCAAACCTGTTGTGCTGTCACTTGAGCATAGATGTCGCCGATAACTTGGCTCGGGACGCGGACATTGGCGGTGATGAAATCGAAGACGTCTTGGTTTGGCTCACCCTCCTTTAAGAACTTCATCGGCATCAGGCGAATGCCTTCCTCGAACAACTCGCGTCCGTCCGACGACCACCCGGCCCCGCCGATATCCGGCAGATGCGCGATCGAGCCCGAAAACCCGACCAGCTTTCCTTTATGGAAGATCGGTGCTGCCATGGTGATGTCGGGTAAATGACCGGAGCCGATCCAAGGGTCATTCGTGATGATGCAGTCGCCCGGATTCCAATTCTCAATTGGGATGCGCTTGATGAAGTTCTTGAGCGCATCGGGCAGCATGCCGACGAAAGAAGGGATGCCGGCGGTGTTTTCGGCGAGCGAATCTCCGTTCGAGTCCATCAAGACGGTCGCGAAATCATTCGATTCCCGCACGATGGTGGAGAACGAAGTCCGCAACAGAGCCGCTGCTGATTCGTCCGCGATGGAAATCAGCCGGCTCCACAGAATCTCCAGTGTCACCGGGTCGAAGTTTGCTTTCGCTGTGTCTGTCATGGGTGCCTTATTCAGCCGCTGTAGATGCTGCGGCTGCAGGTGAGTGCCAAGTTTCCAACAAGGAATCGCGTTCGCCAAGGGCGAGCTCCAGATGTTTTTCCTTTACGTGGCCGTAGCCGCGAATGCGCTCCGGCACGTTGGCGATTTGGAGCGCGAGGGCGTGATTGTCGTGGTTGAGGCCATCGGCAATCTCGAGCATGGTCGTTTCGTAATCGGCGGCGAGTTTACGCTCCATGCGTCGCTCGCCGCTCCAACCGCAAAAATCAAACGGCGTGCCGCGTAGAGTTTTGAGCTTTGCCAGGACACGCATGGCACTGAAAATCCACGACCCGTAAGTCCGTTTGTCGCGCAGGCCTGTCTCTGGATTAAGTTTGGTGAGAATCGGTGGCGCCAAATGGAACTTCAGTTCGAAATCGCCCTGGAAGGCATTGTGCAATTGATGTTCGAAGCGACCGTCGCTATAGAGGCGAGCTACTTCGTACTCATCCTTATAGGCCATCAGCTTGTAGGCGTGGCGGGCAACCGCTTCCGCCAGACCCGTCATGCCTGGCGCTTTATTGGACTCTGCCTTTCGCACCCGCTCGACAAGGGATGTGTAGCGCTGCGCATAGGCGGCGTTCTGATAAGCCGTCAGCTCGCGGCTACGATGGGCGAGGATCTCATCGACGGTGACCGGCATGTCGCGCTCGACTGCCGTAGCCTCCGCTGCTTGTCGCACCGCGTCCATATCCACGACGGCGCGGCGACCCCAAGCGAAGGCGGATTTGTTCATGTCGATGGCGACGCCATTCAGCTCGATCGCTTTCTCGATGGCTTCTGAGCTGACCGGGATCAATCCCCGCTGATAGGCGTATCCCAGCATGAAAAGGTTGGTTGCGATGGAATCGCCGAGTAGGCGAGTCGCCAGTTTCGTTGCTTCGATTTGGTCGATGTTCTCGGGGCCCGCCGCCGCGTTCATTCTGTCGGCAATCTCGCTGGTTGGGAATTTGAGGTCCGGGTTCCGCGTGAAGTGACCGGTGATTTGCTCGTGGCCGTTGACGATGACCTGCGTCTTCTCCGGTGACATCACGGAGAGAGCGATATCGCCGCCAGTCACCAGGCTATCGCAACCGAGCACCAGATCGGCCGCACCGACGTTCAATTTAACGGCGGTAATATCGTCTTCGCGGGCCGCGAGGCGGATGTGGCTGGTCACAGCGCCACCTTTTTGCGCCATGCCAAATTGATCCACTGTGGAGAAGACGTTGCCTTCCATGTGCGTCGCCATCGTCAGCAGAGCGCCAATGGTGACGACACCGGTGCCGCCAACTCCGGCCACGAGGACGCTGTAGGTCCGCCCGCCGTCGAAACTGGGTCGGGCGGGCTCTCCTAATTGAACGAGATGGGCTGGGACGGCGGTGGTTGCCGCCGTGCGTTTCATCTCACCACCCATGACGCTGACGAAGCTTGGGCAGAAACCATCCGCGCATGAGAAATCCTTGTTGCAGGCAGATTGGTCGATTTGCCGCTTACGCCCAAACGTGGTGTCGAGAGGGACGACGGAGAGGCAGTTTGATTTCTCGTTGCAGTCACCGCAACCTTCGCAAACCAAGTCGTTGATCAGCATGCGGCGCGGCGGGTCGATCATCGTACCGCGCTTGCGTCGTCGACGCTTCTCAGCTGCACATGTCTGGTCGTAGATGATCACACTGACGCCTTTGATCTCGCGCATTTGTCGTTGAACCCGGTCGAGCCCTTGGCGATGTTCGACCTTGATGTCTTTCGCGAACGCGCCGAGTGGGTATTTATCCGGCTCGTCGGTGACGACGACGATATGCTCGACCCCTTCGGCCGCGACCTGTGCAGCGATGGCCATCGGTGTGAGCGTTCCGTCGATGGGCTGGCCGCCAGTCATCGCTACGGCGTCATTGAACAGGATTTTAAAGGTGATGTTGCTTTCCGCTGCCACACAGGCGCGGATCGCCAAGATCCCGGAATGGAAATAGGTGCCGTCGCCGAGGTTTTGGAAAACGTGTTCCGTCGAGACGAATTTTTCCTGTCCAACCCAGTTCAGGCCTTCACCACCCATATGGCAATGGGTCAGAACATTGCGGTCCATATAGGTCGACATGAAATGGCAACCGACCCCACCGACACCACGGCTACCTTCCGGTACGCGGGTGGATGTGTTGTGCGGACATCCGGAACAGAAATAGGGCAGGCGGGTGACGCTCATCTCCTCGCGCTTGGCATCAGCGGCGGCGCGCGCATCGAGGAAGCGCAGGCGGGCGTCGATCCGGTCGCTGGTGTGGAAATGCGCGACCCGTTTGGCGAGAACGCGCGTCACATCCTCCGGCGTGTACTCCGGGAAGACCGGCAGAATGCGCACACCGGTCTCGTCATGTTGGCCAATGATACGCGGGCGTCGCCCATCCGGCAGATCGTAGAGCGCATTCTTCAATTGCTGCTCGATCAGATGGTGTTTTTCCTCGACGACGAAGACTTCTTCCAATCCATCGGCGAATTCGCGCAACTGCTCTTGGTCGGCAGGCCAGGGCATGCCCATCTTAAGCATGGTGATGCCAAGATCAGCTCCCATCTCGCCATCGAGGCCGAGCTCCACGAGCGCTTGTCGTGCATCGGTCCAGGCCTTGCCGCTGGCGATGATGCCGTAGCGGGGCTTGGGACTGCCATGGGTGATCCGGTTGATACCATTGACGCGCGCGAAGGCGATGGCGGCCGGCATTTTGTAGATATGGCTGCGTGGTTCTTGATCTTTCCAACTATCCGGGAAGCGGATGTTCAATCCGTCCGGTGGCATCGTCACGTCATTGGGGCGCACGATGGCCGGGCGCGACGGATTAGCATCGATGGGCGCGGCTGCGTCGACCGTGTCGGGAATAAGCTTAAAGCCGACCCAACATCCGGCAAAGCGCGACAGAGCCCAACCATATAGCGAATAATCGACAATTTCTTGGACGTTCGCCGGGTAGAGCACCGGCATCAGCATGTCCGCAAAAAGCGTCTCATGGGCTGCTGGAGAATCGGTCGAGGTCAGGGCGTGATCGTCGCCGACGATACACAGCACGCCGCCATTTTGCGCCGAGCCAGCTTGGTGGGCGTGGCGAATGGCGTCGATACTGCGGTCGAGGCCGGGCCCCTTGCCATACCACATAGAGAAGACGCCGTCGTAATTGCCGTCACCGAACATACCAGCCTGTTGGGTGCCCCAAATTGCGGTCGCCGCCAGGTCTTCGTTGATGGAGGGTAAGAAATGGATGTCGAATTCCGGCAGAAAGCGCTTTCCGGCCCACAATTCCTTGTCCAGATTGTGCATCGGTGAGCCGCGATATCCCGAAATGAAGCACCCGGTCTTTAATCCATCGGATTCGTCGCGCAAATGCTGCATCATGGCGGCTCGGACCAAAGCCTGCGTGCCAGTGATGTAAACCTTTCCGTCGCGACCTTTGTATTTGTCGTCGAGAGAGACCGTTCTGAGCGCCATCTGTCCACCTGCAGCCTGTTGTGACCCTTATATATAGAAATCTAGGCCCACCTGGGCGCTGGGCTACCTCTTATGACGCCTGATGAGGGCGGAATCTTCGACAATCGACCTATCTTGATGAAGGGCGGTCGAGAACCGTCGTGAAATTTTATCAATCGATGGAGGAACGCGGTGCCGATCGATTACGAAAAGCGCGATGGCGTGGCGTACATCACGCTCAACAATCCCGAGAAAGCGAATATCTTGGATAAGACGACCTCGGACGCGATTTCGGAGGCCTGGATAGATTTGTGGGAAGATCGCGCAATTCGTTGCGCTATCGTGACAGGTAAGGGTGATAAACATTTTTGCGGTGGTCATAACCTGACTCCACGGCCCGATTTGACGGCGGAGGACCGGGAATACTTGCGCACGCAAAAAGTCTACTGGCCGTTGGCGGGCACGGTTCACGGGCAAAACACTGGGGTCGACGGACGGATGGGCGATCATTATCCGCGCGTGTGGAAACCGGTCATCGCTGCGGTCAATGGCTGGGCGGCAGGTGCTGGGCTCTATTTGCTGCTCTCCTCGACGGATATTCGCGTCGCCAGCGCCGAAAATGCGCGCTTTAAGTTTGCCTTGTTAACCCAAGGTTGGCTCGGCAATGGGCCGGGCGCCAGCTTGTTGGCGCAGCAACTTCGATATAGTGACGCAATGAGAATACTACTAACGGACGAACCCTTCGATGCGGCGGAAGCCCTTCGAATAGGCTTGGTGAACGAGGTCGTACCGCATGATCAAGTGATGGTGCGCGCAGAGGAGATGGCCAGGCATATTGTCTCCCTGCCTCCGGTCGCGGTGCGTATGATGAAAGAATTCGTGGTGCGGTTCGGTGACTTACCGACGGATCAGGCCTGGCACATTCAAAACATCATCAATTCGATGTTGATCCAGACGACCATGGACGGCGAGGAAGGCCGGCAGGCGTTTAACGAAAAGCGTCCGCCCAATTTCACAGGTGCCTTACGAAAGCGCGGAGAGCCGTGGCCGGAATTAAGTGAGGAGGAAGCGGAGCGATTGGACGAGGCCTATCGTAGCGGCGAGTATTGAGCTTATCCAAGAGCTCCAGCGTCCCTAAGGGCGGCAATCTCCGCCGCACTTAGGCCCAAAACGCGCTCCAGAATGTGATCGGTGTGCTCGCCGTGGGCAGGAGCTGGGCCGATCTCACGGCCGAAGTCAGATTGCCATGGAAGGCCCGGCAAGACACCGCTTTCGTGGAGGTCCCAAAACCCTCGAGCCTGGAGATGGGGGTCGTTGACCAGTTTGGCGGTCGTCATCACGGCGGCGGCGGGTACATCTGCTGCTGTGAGTGCTCGGGCGCCATCCGATGGCAATAGTTTCGATATAAAAACAGAGATTAGTTTGTCGATCTCAGAATGTCGTTCTCGTCTCTCTGGCTCGGTCAGAGCAGATAAAGGACCGAGTCCCGGCACCGTGGCGCAAAGGGCCCGCCATTGAGCGTCATTCTCGACCGCAGTGCCGATCCAATCGTCCTCCCCGGCACACTGGTAGACGCCATGAGGGGTGAATTGTGCTGAATGATTGCCCTTTGGTAGGGGCGGCGTTCCGCTCTGAGCGGTGATCAAGGGTTCCGCCATGGTCCACAGCATGGCTTCGACCATGGAGAAGTCGACGCGGGTACCGCCACCGTTGTTGTTTCGATGCCATAAAGAAGCTGCCGCGATAAAGGCGAGCTTTAATCCGCACATAGGATCGAGCCAAGCCATGCCAACCCGGGGTGCAATCTCCGGATGGCGATTCAATCCCGCAAAACCGGAATAACATTGCAATAGCGTGCCATAGGCGACTGCCTTGGCCTCCGGCCCACTACGTCCCATACCCGAGGCCGAGATGTAAATCAGCTCCGGATTTGCTGTCTGAAGATCTTCAGCGCCGAGGCCGAGTCGGTCCATGACCCCGGTCGCGAAATTCTCGATCAAGATATCGGATTTCGCCGCTAATTCGCCGGCTATGGCGCGGGCATCATTTTGTTTCAAATTCAAAACAACACCCTGTTTCGCTTGTCCTAAGACCGTATGGAGCTCAGACCCTCGACCCGGATCGCCACGCCCGGGCGCTTCGACCTTGATGACTTCCGCCCCCATGGCCGCGAGATAGCGGGTCGTGGTCGGCCCGGCAATCACCCAGCTGAAATCAAGAACCCGGACACCTTTGAGCGGTAATCCGCGCTCGCCGGTTTCCGGGCCGGTCGAATCGCCTTGAGAAACGGATAATCCGAAGGGATTCGCGATGGTTTCGACAGGGGTGCGTCCATCATTACGGAGTTGAAAAGAATGTCGATGCTCTAACTGCGCAGATTCGAGTTGTTCTCCCGGCTCTTTAAGCGGGAAGCTGGGGACATGGGCCGTTTGAGCCAGATCCGCGATGGATTGTTTGTCTAACTGACAACTCCATTCGGACATTAATGCGTGCAACGCGTCCCAATTTTGCACGCGGTCCGGTTTCGTGGCGAAGCGAGGGTCAACTCCCCAGTCCGGCGACCCCATTGCTTTCAGCCAGGCGGCCCATTGATGCTCCTCGCGGGGTGAAATGGCGGCATATCCGTCACTTGCGGGCAGGATACAGACCGTGGCCCCATTCCCATCGGTGAGGCGTTTGCGAGCCCATCCGCCGCCGCCGAGCCCTGCTTTGGTCAATTCGGTTATGGATAACGTGGCAAGCGCCTCCTGGATTGAGACGTCGACCACAGTCGGTCCAGCTTTCAATACCGCTTGCATCCCGGCGCAGGCAGCGGCAAGGCCGCCGATGAATGCCGATTGTTCACCCACCGGACGGATCGGCGGTTCCGACAGGTCGTCGACTTGACCCGTAAGGCAGCGCGCGATGGCGCTGGCGCAAAATAGCGTTAGGTCCGTGGCCGGTTTGTCTGCGTCAGGGCCGGTTTGGCCGTAAGGTGAGATGTAGACCAGTGCCGCGTCCTGAAAGCGCGGGCGTAACGAAGCGGCATCCCATCCTCGCGCTTTCAAGTCTGCCGGGCTGCCCTCTATGATTATAATGGCCGCGTCGTCGGGAAATTCCGCTGCGACTGTTTTATCGGCGTTTAAATGTTGCGCGAGCGCGGTATCCATTGCCGGACTGAGACAGACGACATCCGCGCCAACATCTGTGAATAGGCGGCCGCAGACGGCAGCCGCAAGGCCGTCGCCAATTTGTGCTACTTTTAATCCGGTCAACACGGTCATCATGCAGAAGATGGGGCGTTGCCGGGCCGGGTCCAGAACCCACTATAAGGCGTTCAGAAATGCGAGGATTGCCGCGCGGTCCGATTTAGCGAGTTTGGCGAATGCATCGCGAGCCGCTTGCGCTTCGCCACCATGCCACAAAATGGCCTCCGTCAAGTTTCGCGCCCGGCCGTCGTGGAGGAAATAAGTATGGCCGCTCACAATTTTTGTCAGACCAATGCCCCAAAGCGGTGCCGTGCGCCATTCCCGCTCATTGGCTTCTCCCTCTCGCATGCTGTCGGCGAGGCCGTCGCCCATATCGTGCAGCAGTAGGTCGGTGAAAGGGCGGATAGTCTGTCCCCGAAGCGCTGCCAATGGATGAGTGTCGCCCGTGACGAAATGTTCCCGGTGACACGCGGCACAGCCGACCTTCCGAAACAGGTGGCGCCCCTCGGCGAGATCCCGGTCGCGTGCCGGCGGCGGGGCTAAACCTTGTAGATAAAAGGTCAGGTGACGGGTCACTTTCGACGAGACTTCCAATCCGCTGTGGCGTTCGCTATCGCCGTGCGGCCCGGCGCGGCAGGCGGATTGCAGCGATGTACAGTCTCCCCATAAGGCCGGGGCCAGGGGATTGGCAATTCCGATGTCGTTCGACAGGGCGGCCGCATTTTGATCGGCAATCGTCGCTTGTCCCGCTTTCCAGCCAAATCGCCCGAGTGTTGTGCGCCCGAGTGCAGTGCTTCGGACGTCGTTAGCCCTTCCGGAAATGCCGTCGCCATCCAGGTCGTTGGGATCGGCGCCGCCGCGGATATCAGCCTCCGCAATGGCTTCCAGCAGACCAAGCCCGAAGACCGCCGGGGCTAGGCGCGGACTGAATGTGGCGCCTGAGACGAGGGGGCCATACCTAAGGTTCGAGAGCTGATATTCAGGGCGGCGCAGGTAAACTATTTCTCTATCGGCCAAGGTCGCAGAATGCTCCTCATAGTGCACCCTGACTCGGGCTTCCGGCGTCTGGCCTGGAACTGCCTGGTTTTGGATTTGCCTGCCATAGGCCGGGTCCGGTTTCGCCAGCCGCAGGATAAGCGACAGGGCGCGCTCATCGGGCCCGTTCGGCGGCCGTCCTCTCCCGTCGCGGAAATGGCAATCGGCACAGGAGCGGGCATTATAGAGCGGTCCCAATCCGTCGGAAGCCGTTGTTTCGCTTGGCGCCGCCCGCCAACTTTTGCGGAATAGCGAATTGCCGAGATGCACCGTGGCTCGGTCATGGTCTGAGAGATTGGCCAGCGGTTTAGTATAGGCATCGGGGCCGGGCGGAGGTTCCGCATTGGCGAGTCCGGGCCACATCAATGCTGCCGTGATGAGCAGCTTGCGGATCATACCGCCGCGTGGCCGACGGTCTCGGCAACAGAATATTTTTCGTCCATCCGGTCTAACTCGTCGAAACCGGTGAGCGCGTTCAACTCGTCGAAGCTCACCAACAGGTCCGGGCGATCGATCGGCTCATCCCCCGCCGTCAGCAGCGCGTCGGCGAACAGGATATCGGCGCCCGCTTCCGCGTAGAGTTTGAGGCGGTCGATGGCCTCATTAATGCCGAGTGGCCCGGCCGCGTCTGTGCGCGCGCGAATGATGAGATCGTCGTCCTGGCGCGCATCCACCGCCGCCTTGACCTTCTGCACCATTTCCGTCGCTGGGATGACCGCCTTGCCGGCCATATGACCGCAGCGTTTCGGCCACACTTGGTCTTCGATTATCAAGCCGGAGA
>JBMYRC010000054.1:0-25321 GCA_049601975.1 Alphaproteobacteria bacterium
CGGAGACGCCCGCGCCGGAAACGGAAGCCGCGGCGAACCCCATCTGCTCCATCAAACGCACGCTGTAGCCGTCGAAGACGCCGGGCAGAATGAGGATTTCAGGAGTCTCGAAAAGGGCTTTCAGGCGTTTCGATTTATCGGTCATGGGGTTTGTCCTTTCGTCATACCCGCGACGGCGGGAATCCAAAATGTAGTTCGGATCGCGCTGGATTTTCACCGTCGCGGGAATGACGGCAGCTCTTTAACGAAGGTCCGCGCCTACAGCCGCCGCGACGTTCCTGTATCCGTCCGCTTTCAGCAGCGCCGTCAGCTCCCGCTTGATCCGCCCGACAAGCGGCGGTCCGTGGAAAACCAGGGCGGTGTATACCTGCACCAGCGATGCGCCCGCTCTGATCTTGGCATAGGCGTCGTCGCCCGATGACACACCGCCACATCCGATCAGTGGTATCTTGCCTTCGGTCAGGCGATAGAACCCGGCGAGACAGTCGGTCGATTTCTCCATCAAGGGACGGCCCGAGAGCCCGCCCGCTTGCGATTTTTCATCACTCTTCAAACCGGCGGGCCGGTCGATGGTGGTGTTACCGATGATCAATCCGTCAATTCCGGAGGCGACGACCACGTCGGCAATATCCTGCATTTCACCAAGGTCTAAGTCCGGTGCAACCTTCACCAATAATGGCGGTAGCTTATCCGGGTTGGGTGCGCTGCGGGCCCGCGCTTCCATGGACGCGCCGAGCAGCGCTTCGAGGCTTTGGCGCGCCTGCAATGCGCGCAGTCCTTCGGTATTTGGGGAGGAGATGTTGACGACGATATAGTCGCAGAATGCACATACCCGCTCGATCCCGGAGGTGTAATCGACCTCCGCCTTCTCGGTCGTCTTGTTCTTGCCAACATTGGCGCCAAAGATACCGGGTCGCCCGTGGCGCGCTTCAATCCGCGCCGCGTAAGCCTCCAACCCACCGCTGTTAAAACCGAAACGGTTAATCGCAGCTTCGTCTTCGTTCAGGCGAAAAAGTCGCGGGCGCGGATTCCCCGTTTGTGGTTTCGGTGTGACGGTGCCTGCCTCGACGAAGCCAAAGCCCACCTTTAGCATCGCGTCCGGCACTTCCGCGTCCTTGTCGAACCCTGCCGCAAGGCCGAGCGAATTGGGAAAATCGAGCCCCCATAACGACTGCGCCAAAACCGGGTCGTCCGCCACCCCGTCGCTGCCAACGAGGCCGGATTTCAAGGCTTTGATCGCGAGCGCATGCGCGTCTTCCGGCTCGAACATATGCAGAAATGGGCGGGCGAGTGAATAGGGGAACATGGCCATGGCGGCTATGTAATCGCTGGCGCAGAGATTGTCATCCGTGTTGTTGCATTTTAGGCAATATTCTGTACGAGCCAAACAGCTCGTTCACCAATCGAAAAATTTTGCTATATCCGGGGCGGGTGATTTGATCTCGACTATGGTCGAGTCTTCCAGTGCCTCGACCGTATGCGGAACCCCCACCGGATGCAGGCACGCATCGCCCGGCTCCAGAATGAGGTCCTGGTTGCCGATAGTCGTCTTGATTTTGCCGCGCACCAAATAGACGAGGGATTCGTGAGCATGGGTGTGCAGCGGCGTGCCCACTCCTTTGGTGTACTGAATCTCCAAGAACGTCATATGCTCGCCCATGATCAGCGGTTTTGCCTGCAATTCGCCGCCATAAGTCGCCTTCCCCTCGATCGACTTGACGCTGATGGTCCGGGCCTCCAAACCACGTGAGACTAATTGGCTGGGATTTTTGGTCATGGTGTATTCCTCGAAATTGCCGGACGGGTTGCGATCCATCTTCTCTCAACCCGCCCGACCACTCAATTTTGCTCTTCACGATCAAGGTTTTTGCCCGAATGCACTTTTCCTCTCGATTTTATCTCTGAGTTTTATCTTCCAACCTTGATTTCGCCTTTAAAATGGGCGTCATTGGGCTATGGATTTTGAATGGATCGCCATAGCTTTAGGTGACGTCGTTTGGATTGCCGTGGCGTTCGTCTTGGGGTTGTTTTGCCGCGTGGTCGGACTGCCGCCGTTGGTAGGGTTCCTTGCGGCCGGTTTCTTGCTGAATGCGCAAGGCATTGAGGGTGGTGAGACACTTGAGAAACTGTCGGATCTCGGCATTACGCTGTTGCTGTTCATCGTTGGGCTGAAGCTGAACCTGGCAACGCTTGGCCGACCGCAGGTCTGGGCGGTTGCGGGCATTCACATGTGCGTCGTCGTCGCGCTCTTCGGTTCGGCGATATACGGATTGGCGCTGTTGGGGGCAACCTTTGTCGCCGGGCTCGACTTTGGGCAATCCATGCTGATTGCCTTCGGCCTCAGTTTTTCGAGCACGGTCTTCGCGGTTAAGACCTTAGAGGAGAGAGGCGAGATGGCCTCCCTGCATGGACGGATCGCTATAGGCATCCTGATCATGCAGGATTTGGCGGCCGTCGTCTTTTTGGCGATCTCGGTCGGGAAAGTCCCGTCGCTTTGGGCGCTCTCCATCATCCTGCTCCTGCCTCTGCGTCCCATGCTGCATTTGATCCTGCTGCGAATCGGCCACGGCGAGCTATTGGTGCTCTATGGATTTCTATTGGCGCTTGGCGGGGCCGAAATCTTCGAACTCGTGGGCCTGAAGGGGGACCTCGGCGCGCTGGTCGTGGGCGTCATGATGGCCAGTCATGTCAAGGCGGACGAGTTGTCGAAGAACATGCTCGGTTTCAAGGATCTGTGCCTTTTGGGGTTTTTCCTGTCGATCGGTCTCTCCGGTCAACCGAGTTTTGGGACGCTCATGGTCGCCGCGCTAATCACGCCGCTAATGCTGCTCAAATCGGCACTCTTTTTCGGCTTGCTGGCGGCGTTCAAATTGCGCGCCCGCACGACGTTCTATGCGTCGCTAAATCTGACGAATTTCAGCGAATTCGGCCTCATCGTTGCCGCGATCGGTGTGGCGAACGGCTGGCTCGGGACCGAGTGGCTGATCGTGCTCGCGATCGCGATGTCGCTTTCCTTCGCTGCGGCGGCCTGTTTGAACGCGTTAACCCCCGTAATCTATTCGGCGAGAAGAGCGTTCTGGACGCGCCTGCAACGCGCGGAACGCTTGCGGGATGACCAACCCTTCGACATCCAAGGTGCGAATGTTGCAATCATCGGCATGGGTGGGATCGGCACCGGAACCTACGACCGGATGCGTGAAGTATATGGAGAGACCGTCGTCGGCGTCGATATCGATCCACGGACTGTTCGCAATCAATGTAATACGGGCCGCAATGTGCTGGTGGGCGACCCGGGCGATGCCGACTTCTGGGACCGGATGCAGGCGACCCACACGATCGAGCTGGTCATGCTTGCCCTGCCGAACTTGAACACTGACCTCGCGGTCTTGGCGCAGCTCAATAGGGCAGGCTTTACCGGCAAAGTGGCGGCAACGGCGAAATTCCAGGACGAAGCGGACGCGTTAATGGAAGCTGGTGCGAACACTGTGTTCAACATCTATACTGAGACGGGAGCTGGGTTTGCCTCTCATGTACTGGATGATTAACGCCATCGGAGGGTGAACGATGTTATCGGCATGTGGCTCTTGAAACTCGATATTCAGTGATAGGGAATAAAGCCAGGCAACCTGTCCGCAATCCAGGGCGCACCTAATTCCCTCCACAACACCGCCACTACCCCGGAGTACCTCGGCATGGCCCGTCTCACGCTCAGTCTTTCTTGTGTCGATTATGACCGTACGCGGGCGATCTTTGAGGAGGAGGTGCGGGTCGCTGGTTGTGAGATCGTGCCGACGGCGATGTCGCCGGAAGAAGCCTTCCACCGGGCGTTCAAGTTTCAGGAGTTCGATATCACCGAACTTTCCATGTCGAGCTACATGAACCAGGTCTCCAAGGGCGGCAGCCCCTATGTGGGGATACCCGCGTTTCTCTCGCGGATGTTTCGGCATTCCTCGGTCTATATACGCACCGATAAGGGGATCGAGTGGCCGGAGGATTTGAAGGGCAAGGTTGTCGGCGTGCCGGAATATCAGATGACGGCGGCGCTTTGGGTGCGCGGTATGTTGGAGGACGAATACGGCGTCCGCCCGAGCGACATGAGCTGGCGGGATGGCGGGCTCGAGGAAGGCGGGAAAATTCCGAACCTTAATCTCACCCTGCCTGATGGGGTGCATCTGGAGACGATACCCCCCGACCGAACGCTCTCGGAGATGTTGGATACGGGGGAGATCGACGCGATGATTAGTGCGCGCGCACCCTCGTGTTTCGGGCGGAACGATAAGGTGGATCGCCTCTTCCCCGATTATCGCAGCGCGGAGGAGGCGTACTATAAGAAATCCGGGCTGTTCCCGATCATGCATATCGTTGGCATCCGCCGTAGCCTCGTCGAGCAGCATCCGTGGTTGCCGGTCAACGTGCTGAACGCCTTCATCGAAGCGAAGCTGATTTGTTATCTAAACTTGGCTAAGGTCGGGCATTTGTTCACCACCTTGCCATGGCCGGTTGACGAGTATGAGGCGGCAAAGGCGCTGATGGGGGACGATTACTGGCCATATGGTGTGAAGGCGAATGCCGCCGAGATTGAAGCCATGTGCCGCTATTCGTTCGATCAGGGGCTGACGGCCAGGCTCCTCACGGCGGAAGACCTGTTCGCGCCCTCGACCTTCGAGCTCGTGAAGGTATAAGCGGTTTTGATGGTGAGGTCTTGGCGAGCGGGGCCGAATCGGCCTATAGGCTGAGGACGAATTAAGGACAGAACGTGAGGACCCGGCCATGGCGATGCGAGGCGCTTTTCCAGACGAACGGACGATGGCGGATGTGACCGCGAAAATGCTGGTCGAAGTGGGGGCGGTGAATTTTAACGCCGACAACCCGTTTACTCTCACCTCCGGCTGGGCGAGCCCGGTCTATCTTGATTGTCGCCGCCTGATCTCATTCCCCCGGGTGCGGGAAACCCTGATGGAATTCGGCGTCTCGAAAATACTTAAGAACGCCGGGTTTGAGCGGTTCGACGCGGTCGCCGGCGGCGAGACGGCGGGCATTCCTTTTGCCGCTTGGATCGCCGAGCGCATGATGCTGCCGATGCAATATGTCCGCAAACAGCCGAAAGGCTTCGGGCGTAACGCGCAGA
Source organism: Alphaproteobacteria bacterium (assembly GCA_049601975.1). Classification (GTDB taxonomy): domain Bacteria; phylum Pseudomonadota; class Alphaproteobacteria; order UBA8366; family UBA8366; genus UBA6544. The sequence continues at coordinate 5,129 of JBMYRC010000054.1, forward strand.
TAGAAGGGGTGGTCGAGGAAGGCCAGCGCATCCTGTTGGTCGAGGACATGACGACAGATGGCCGCAGCAAGGTGAATTTCTGCAATGCGCTGCGGGATGTGGGCGCCAGCGTCGACCATGTTTTCGTGATCTTCTACTACGATATTTTCCCGGATGGCCCGGAAATCTTGAAGGAGGCTGGAGTGAGCATGCATCATCTCGCGACCTGGTGGGATGTGCTCCGTGTCGCCAAGGAAGAAAATCTTTTCGATACTGCAACGCTTGGCGAGGTTGAGAAATACTTCAACGATCCCAAAGCCTGGTCCGAAGCCCATGGCGGGGTCTCCGAAGGCACCGGATAGGCGCACCGTTGTGATTCCATCAACTCCACCGTCATTCCCGCGAAGGTGGGAATCCAGACTATCGCGCGACCGGACTGGATTCCCACCTTCGCGGGAATGACGGATAGGGGTAGCGGATGGCCACTGTTAATTCAGTTTTTGCAACAAAACTGGACGGTTTCACAGGCAAACCCATCCGCCGGGTCGAAGATGACCGCTTGCTGACAGGCCAAGGACGATACATCGCCGATCTTACCTTCGACGGCATGGCTCATATGGCCGTCGTACGCTCGCTTTATCCCCATGCGCGTATTCTCGGAATTGAAACCTCTCCCGCCCTGGCGTTGCCGGGCGTGCTCGGTGTTTGGACCGGCGCGGATGCGGCGGCGGACGGGCTCGGTGGATTGCCGTGGGAGCGTCGGCCCCCCGGCGTTGCGACCGAACCACCGTCGGGCGATCCTTCGATCGGGCAGCCGCAGCCGGTTTTGGCGCACGGAAGTGCGCTCTATCTCGGCCAAGCACTCGCCGTTGTCGTCGCGGAGACGGACGCACAGGCCCTAGATGGGGCGGAGGCCGTGGCGGTCGATTACGAGCCTCTCGACTCTTTAATAAAGGTTTGTGACGCAGTTGTTCCGAATTCGCAACAACTTTGGGCGCAATCGCCCGGCAATAAGTGTTTTGGCTTTCGGGTTGGCGACGCGGACGCGACAGCACGGGCCATAGACGGCGCGGTGCATGTATTTCGACTTTCATCTGAAAATGGAAGATTGGTCCAAAACCCATTGGAAACACGAGGATATATCGGACTCTGGGATACAGTCGAGGCGCGGTATACCTTGCATGCGGCAGCAGGTAAGCCGCAAACCGTGGCGCGGGCGTTGGCGCGCGACATATTCCATCTGCCGGAGGACAGGGTACGGGCCGTTGTGAAGGATGTGGGCGGTGGTTTCGGCGCGAAGAACCCGCTCTATCCGGAACAAGCCTTGGTCCTGTGGGCCGCGAAAAAGCTGAACCGGCCCGTGCGCTGGTTGGCGAGCCGGAGTGAGGTGTTCTTGGCTGACTATCAAGGCCGGGGTCAATCGGCGGATGCGGAGATGGCGTTTGATGCAGAGGGTCGGATACAGGGGTACCGGGTACAGGCTTTGGCCGATCTCGGCGCCTATTTGGGGCCGCGTGGCTCCACAGCGCCGAATATGTGGCGCACGATGGGCACGAGCGTCTATCATTTCCCCGCTGTCGACTACGATATCCGGGCGATTCACACTCATAATATGCCTACATGCCCCTATCGGGGAGCGGGCGCGCCGGAAGTGACGTTTGTCCTGGAGCGGTTGCTCGATATAGCCGCCCAAGCGCTGAAGATTACGCCCGCCGAGATCCGACGCCGAAATCTCGTGCCCACTTCAGCGATGCCATACAAAACCGCTATCGGAACGACGCTCGACAGCGGCGATTTCGCCGAAATCATGGATACAGCGGAGAAGATGGCTGAAATCGGCGGGTTTGCCGCTCGAAAAGCCGAAAGCGAGGCCCGGGGACGGCTGCGGGGCCTTGGCTACGGCAATTTACTGGAAGCGTGCGGGGCCGGGATCGCGGACCGCGCGGTGGTGTCTTGCCTGCCGGATGGGCGCATCGTCATCCGCATCGGCACCATGTCGAACGGGCAATCCCATGAGACGGTTTATGCGCAGATGTTAGCGGACTGTCTCGATATTGATATGAATATTGTGGAGATCGTGCAAGGAGACAGTAACGAGACGCCCTGGGGCATGGGAACGGGGGCGTCGCGCTCGATGACGGTATGCGGCAGCGCCTTGGTCCTAGCGGCCGGGGAGATGATCGAAAAGGGGCGTGAAATCGCAGCAGAGATGCTGGAAGCTTCGGAAACCGACATTAATTACGAAAACGCAACGTATTCTGTGACGGGTACCGACCGTGCTGTCGGGCTGTTTGAAGTCGCCGCGCGGGCGGTCGAGAGCAGAGCACCCGTGGATCGCGGTCTGGAGGTCGAAAATATCTACGATCCGACCGCGCCGACATATCCGAACGGCTGCCATATTGCGGAAGTTGAGGTCGACCCTGAGACCGGTGCCGTCACCCTGGAGAGCTACGTCATGGCCCAGGACGTGGGTCGCGCCCTTAATCCGATGGTCGTGGAAGGGCAATTGGTCGGTGGCGTGGCGCAAGGTGTGGGACAGGCATTGTTGGAGTGGAACGTGAAGGACCCTGAATCCGGGCAATTGCTGACCGGCTCTTTCATGGATTGCGCAATGCCGCGCGCCGACGATCTGCCGTCGTTTTCGACGGAAATCCTGGAAATTCCTTGTTTGAGCACGCCGACTGGCGTGAAATCCGTCGGCGAAGCGGGTCCAACGGGTGCTCCAGCAGCGGTGATCAACGCCATCGTCGATGCGTTGCAGCCGCTAGGTGTGCACCATATCGAGATGCCCGCGACGCCTTATGCAGTGTGGAAGGCGATACAGGACGCGGGCGTCTAGCCTCAATATTATGGTCATTCCCGCGAAGGCGGGAATCCAGAATTCGCACGACCAGACTAGATTCCCGCCTTCGTGGGAATGACCGAGTGTGTTATTTCCCGAACAAACCTTTGAACCATCCGCCGAGAGCCGTGAAGAATAGTGAGAAGCCGGAGATGGCTTGCGGTTCCGGGGGTGCGGCAGGAGCTGCTTCTTCTGTTGCCGGAGTCGCTTCAGTTTCGGCGGCCTCTCCAGTCGACTTATCCGTCGCAATCTCTTCTTCCAACGCTTTCGCGAACTGGCCGATTAGCTGCGACGCCACCGACTGGATCATGCCGACGCCGCGTCCGTACTGGGCGACGGAGCCGGACAAGGTCAGGTCGGTCTCGATCAGGACCCGGGAGCCGGTATCGCTTGGCTCCAATCGGAAAGCGACCGTCGCATTCGCGCCGCCGCGGCCTTTTGGGTCGCGCCCTTGCGCCTTCACGTTTGCCGTATGTGCGGTATCATCGACATCCTCGAATGAGGCTTCGCCCGCGAAGGTCAGCGCCACCGGGCCGAGGCGCACCGAGACCGTGCCCTTGAAGGTCTTGTCGTCGACCAGTTCGGTTAGTGTCGCCCCCGGCATGCAGGGAGCGATGCGCTCCACGTCCATCAGCACCGGCCAGGCCTCGGCGGGTGGCAGGGATACGTCGAAGGAATTCTCGAATTTCACCGCTGTCTCTCCTTGGAATTTCGGCAGCGTTTTACGGCAAACAAGCCGCTAGCTCCAGGCCCAGACCGGCTGCTCTAGGTGCTCGACGCGCGTGTCGCGCCCGAAGATCGCCACTTCGCGGAATTGATAGATCACAGCGGCGGTCGGTGCGTGGACCTGTGTGTTGACGATGTTGAGCCGAATCAACGGTCGGTCACTCTCTGGGATATCGGCGAATTCCGGCGTCTCCGGATGCGCTAAGTCCCGCAGCAGCACCTTGTAGATCGTCGCAACTTCACCGGGGTTGGGCTCGGGCTCGATATCCTCGCCGACCCAGAATACGAAGGGCGTGATGCGATAGCCGGAGCGGGTCGGATAATCGTCGAGGGTCCCCAGCAGGTGGTCCGCCGAGAGTGAGACGCTGATCTCCTCCCGCATCTCCCGCAAGGCCGCCTCGAGCGGGGTTTCACCCGTATCGACCCGCCCGCCCGGCAAGGCGAATTGACCGGAATGTGCGTTCAGACGCGGACTGCGTTTCGTGAGGATAAAGGCGGCTTCATCGCCGTGACCGATGACGACCACGGAGACGGCGGCGTGCTTCAGGCCGTCTTCCGGCGCGCGCCGGTCGTCGAACTGGTGGATATGAGTGCGGATGCGCTGCTTGAGCGTGTCGTCGAAAGAATATGTCATACTGCCGATCAACATAGCGCGATTCCCCACCCGCCGGAAAGTCGGTGGCGGAAGCTAAATCCCGCTCGTCATCAGCCTTATACGACCAACCTTAGTGAAAACAGTATTATTGCCAGGAGAATAGTTATGGAAATGGGAAAGATCGGCGCTTGGGTATCGACCAACGCGTTGAGCCGCGAGCAGCTCGTGGAGTTGGCGCGCGGCGTCGAGGAACTCGGTTACGACACGCTTTGGTATCCGGAATCGACCACGTATGAATCCATCGCCATGGGCGGATTCTTGTTGGCGCATAGCGAAAAGCTCAAAGTCGCGAGCGGCATCGCCAATATCTACGCCCGCGACCCCTTTACCGCGATGGCAGGGCACAATGCACTTAACGCGCTTTACGGTGACCGTTTCTGTCTCGGCCTCGGCGTCTCTCATATTCCGCTGGTCTCGGGCAAGCGGGGGCACGAATACGGCAAACCTATCGCCACCATGCGGGCCTATTTAGAGGGTATGGCGGATGCAAAAGTCGATGTGAAGGCGCCCGCGCGAAATCTGGTGCTGGCGGCGCTCGGGCCAAAGATGTTGGAGCTGTCCCGCGACATGACCGAAGGCTCGCTGCCCTATTGCGTCACACCGGAGCACACGGCGATGGCGAAAGAGATTATGGGCCCGGATAAGTGGCTCTGCGTTGAGCAAAAGATCTGCTTCTCCGAGGACGAGAGCGTGGCGCGCGCCGCTGCGGCCAAGAACATGGCCCGCTATCTGGCGATGCCGAACTACCGCAACAACTGGCTGCGCATCGGCTTCAGCGAAAGCGAGCTTGAGGGCGGCGGTAATGAGCGCTTCCTGGATTCGATGGTGTTGTGGGGCAGCGAGAACACGATCCGTCGCGGCCTGCAGGCGCATGTCGATGCAGGGGCGACGCAAATCGTCATTCAGCCGCTGGATCCGGAAGGGAAGCCGACGCCTGATTGGAATGCGTTGAAAACATTCCAGCCCCAAAGCTGGTAGGAAAGGACAGAATTATGGACGCCATGGAACGGATGTTGATCGAGTATGAATGCCGTAAGCTGATGCTGCTCTATTGCCAACACGTGGATCACTTGAACCCGGAGGCCTTCGCCGCGTTGTTCACAAAGGACGCCTATTACAATCCGGCGGCGCATCCGGAGATGAACGGGCGGGCAGAAATCCTCGAGTGGATCAAGGTCTATCCGAGGAACCGTTTAGCGCGCCATTGCTCGACCAACCAAATCGTCGACGTGATCGATGCAGACAATGCCGTGGGGAATTCCTATGCCATGGTGTTCCGCCAGGACGATCCGGTGGAGGGTGTGCCGTCCGGCAATGTGGCCCCGCGCTCCCTCGTCGAGTACAAGGACAAATTCCGCCGCACCGAAGACGGTTGGCGCATCGCCGAGCGGCAGTATCAATACGGGTTTTTGAAGGAGGATTAGGGCGATGGGAATCATGAAAATGGCCGAGCAGGCCCTGATCGAAGTCGACACGATCAGCGCCGAGGACGCGTTGGCGCGCAAGGACGGGGGCGAACTGGTCTTCGTCGATGTCCGCGATATTCGTGAGGTCGAGAAGAGCGATACCATCACCGGGTCTCACCACGCGCCGCGCGGCATGATAGAGTTCTGGTTCGATCCCGAAAGCCCGTATTTCCGCGATATCTACGGGGAGGCAGACAAGACATACGTCCTGTTCTGCAACGGTAATCCACGCTCCGCACTCTCCGCGAAGGCGCTCAAGGATATGGGAATCGCAAACATCGCGCAGCTGACCGGCGGCATGCCCGCCTGGCGCGAAGCGGGCGGCCCGACGGAGGAGAAGACGCGAAAGTAAGGCCGCGAGAGGGTGATCGAGTTGTCGTATCCCCTGCTGAAATACATTCATGTCCTTGGCGGGATTGTCATCCTAGGGACCGGGACTGGCATCGCCTTTTTCATGTTGATGGCGCATCGGAGCGGCGATATCGCGTTTATCGCTCGGACCGCAGGCGTTGTGGTACTGGCGGATTTCGTCTTCACCGCCACGGCGGTGATTGCTCAGCCCATCACTGGGTTTCTGTTACTATCGCACGCGGGGCATGGGTTGGCGGATTTTTGGGTCATGCTCTCCATTGGCTTGTATATTCTTACCGGGTTTTTATGGCTGCCGGTGGTCTGGATGCAGAGATGCATGCGCGTTCTCGCGGAGCAGGCGGTAGAGACGGGCACGCCCTTGCCGGACCGTTATTACCGACTGTTTAAGCTTTGGTTTGTGTTCGGCATACCGGGGTTCGGGTCGGTATTGGTGATCGTCTGGTTGATGATCGCGAAACCGATGGTGTGAGATGAGCGATCCGCTCCCCACAGTCGCGATATTCGGCGCATCGGGTCTGATCGGATCAAGCATAGCCATATCACCACGCCGAGAAGGTATCCGGGTGGTCCCGATAGCCCGGCGCTTCACCAAGAGCCAGTTGTCTGCCTTTGGAGAGGCAGCAGTGACATCTGACTTCGCTGAAATGCCGTCCGATGCATTGGCCGGGCTCTTGGTAGGAGCCGATATCAGGGTGAACTGCGTCGGTATATTACAGGACGGTCGGCAGGGCGACACGGGCACCATACATCACGACTTCGTCAACCGTCTGATAGGGGTACAATCGCACCTCCCGAACTGCCCGCTACTCGTCCATGTCTCCATTCCGGGCCAGGAAAGCGACGACGCGACGGCCTTCAGCCGTACCAAGAGGGAAGCGGAGAAAATTCTCTCCGACAATCCAAATCCATATGTTGTCCTGCGGCCAGGCTTCGTGATTGCGGATGCGGCGTTCGGGGGAAGTGCTCTCGTTCGCGCCCTTGCTGCGTCGCCTTTCGGCGTTCCGGCGGCGGCCGAAAACAGACCTTTCGCAATAACCGGTGTGGAGGATATCGAGGCGACGGTATCCGTCCTTTGCAACCAGTGGCGTGAGGGCACGCGCGACTGGAGCGCCATGTGGGACGTGATGGCGCGGGAGACCACGAGTTTTGGGCAAGTCGTAGACGCGTTCCGGGAACGGTTGGGCGTCGTACCCACTCCCCGATTCCGTTCACCGCCCTGGAAGTTGCGTCTTGGGGCGCTGTGCGGTGATGCCGCCGCCGCGCTCGGTTGGGCGCCGCCGATCCGCAGCACTTCACTTAAGGAAATGCAGCGCGGTGTTGAAGGTGCGCCGGAAGACTGGATTGCCGCGACAGGTGTGACACCAAGCTCACTTAGCGAGGCCTTGGGAAAGCGCCCAGCCTCCATACAGGAGAAATGGTTCTCTCGGCTCTATCTCCTGAAAGGGTTGATCGTACCGTTTTTGGCAGTTTTCTGGGCGCTCTCCGGTCTGATCGTCTTAACGATGGCCCATGACGCCGCCACGGCAATTCTCACGACCCATGGATTTTCGATGCTGCTCGCTCATGCCGTCACGGTTTCCAGTAGTTTCATGGACATTGCCGTCGGCCTGCTCATCGCAACGCGCAAGACCTGCCGCTTTGGTCTGATCGCCGGGATTGTCGTCTCGGTGTTCTATATGGGGATGGCGGCGATACTTACCCCGGAGATGTGGATCGAACCACTCGGCGCGTTAGTGAAGACCGGCCCCGCAATTGTTCTGATGATCGTAGCGCTGGTGATGCAGGAAGAAAGATGACGGAATCCGAAGCGCTGTGGCTCGATGACGCGGTTATCCTGTATGACGGGCATTGTGTTTTATGTTCGGGCTGGGTGCAGTTCGTGGCAAAGCGGGATACTGGACGTCGCTTCAAATTTACGCCGATCGAGTCCCCATACGGAAACGCGCTGGCGCTAGCGCTCGGGATCGATCCGAAAGATCCCGACACCAACGCTGTTTTCCTCAATGGTCGGGCCCATCGCCGCTCCGACGCGGCGTTGACCGTGCTTGTAATCTTGCCTCGATGGGGCTGGGTCCGGTTCCTGCGCCCGGTGCCGCGCGCAATTCGGGATTTCGTCTACACGCGGATCGCCCGCAACCGTTACCGAATCTTTGGGCGGAACGATGTCTGCGATTTGGGTGGGGAGACGCTGGTGGACCGCGTTTTCATCGACCTCGAGCGCTAGATACCTCTAAATCCCCTGGCGCACCTTCGGCAGCACTTCTTTCGCCATGATCGTCATCTGTTCCGTCACCTGGTCGTGAGACATGCCGACCCATTGGATGCCGCAGAAAAGTAGGTTAAATCCAATTGGTTTCTGTAGTGCAATGATTTGCTCCGCGACCTCATCGACAGAACCGAAGACGAAGCGGTCGTCGAGTAATTCGTCGAAATCCATGCCTAGATCATCGTCGCCTTTGGGCATCGCTTTGTCTTGGCCCCATTCGTGGTAGGTTTTGTATTTCGCTTCCAGATACGGCCGGGCGAGTTTTATGGCTTCCTCGCGGGTGCGGGCGACGAAAATTTCCCGCATCATGGGCAGGTCCGTTGGCATCGGCTTGCCGCATTCATCCAGGGTTTTCTTGTAGATTTCCATTTGTCGCAAAATCGTTTCGATTTTGTTATGAGGGTTGATAATCCAGGCATCAGACATTCTTGCGGCCCGTCTGATGGCGACATCCGCGTTGGCGCCGATCCAGAACGGCGGGTGCGGGCGTTGCAGTGGTTTCAAGGGACAATTGGCGCCATCGAGCTCGAAATGAGAGCCGACCATGTCCACGGTGTCTTCGGTCCAGAGGCGGCGGACCGCTTCCAGGTTCTCCTCGAAGCGTTTGCCGCGCTCCGCCATCGGCGAGCCGTGGCCTTTGAATTCCACGTCCCGATAGCCGATTCCGGTACCAAAGATGAAATTTCCGCCGCTCATGACGTCGATGGAGGCGTATTGCTCCGCGATATCCATCGGTTTGTGCAACGGTAACAGATTAACGGCGCTGATGAGTTTGATGTCCTTCACCTGCGCCGCCAGATAGGCCAGCATTGAAGTTTGATGGAAATACTGGAGCGGTGCCCCGCTGAAATGGCTCGGTACGGCGATGCCCCAGTATCCGAGTTCTTTCGCCAGTTTTGTCTGATTTGAGAGGTCCTCCAGGCGCGCGGCCATGTCCTCACCGGCATTGTATTGCCCGCGCAGCACCATGATTAAATCCATCGACATTGTGTTCTCCGTGCGTGTTTCAAAATTTTCCGAAATTAAAGAACCGTCATCTTGAGCCTGTCGAAGGCGCCCGCGCTCAATGCGGTAAGTCGTCCTTCGACAGGCTCAGGATGACGTTCTTCTTAATTTATAGTCCTTGCCTCACACGGGGCAGTACTTCTTCTCCCAGCAGGTGCAGTTGCTCGATCACGTGGCTTTGCGGCATGCCGATCCATTGCACCGGACATCCCAGTTGATTGATACCGGTCGCCTTCGCCAGCGCGATTATCTGCTCTGCGACCTCGTCGACCGACCCGAAGATGAAGCGCCCATCCTGTAATTCCTCATAGGCCATGCCGAGATCGTTATCGCCCTCGGGCATCTGCTTGTCCTGGCCCCATTCGTGATAGGCTTTGTATTTGGCCGCGACATAGGGCTCCGCTTGACGGATTGCATCCGCGCGGTCCTTGCCGACGAACATCTCGCGCGAGATCGGCAACACGTCCGGAAACGGCTTGCCGGCATCATCGAGCGCGCGTTTATAGACTTCGATTTGCTGGACAATGGTGTCTTCCCGATTATGGGGATTGATCATCCAGCTATCGGCGAGCCGCGCCACGCGCCTGATCGCGACATCCGCATTGGCGCCCATCCAGATCGGTGGATGCGGGTCTTGCTGCGGGCGCAGCGAGCAGGTCGCTTCAATCAACTCGAAATGCGAACCGGTCATGGTGACCTTGTCTTCGGTCCACAGCCGCTTGATCGCCGCCAAGTTTTCTTCGAAACGTTTCACACGTTCCTTCCCGGTCATACCGAACGCCTTGAATTCCACTTCCCGGTAGCCGAGCCCCACGCCGAAGATAACGTTCCCGCCCGAGATCAGGTCGAGAGCGGAGAGTTGTTCCGCCATGTCGAGCGGTTTCTGCAGCGGCAGCAGCGTGATCGAGGTGATCAGCTTCATCTCGGCTACCTCGGCGGCCGCACGCGCGAGGAAGGGTATCTGTTGGATTTCCTGGAACGGTGTGGAGCTGTAGTGCTGCGATTTGGTGATCGCCTTGAAGCCGAGCCTTTCGGCTAGCCGGACTTGCTCAAACAATTCTTCAAGCCGTGCCGGCATATCGTCGCCGGGGGGGTATTGGCCGCGAATATTGAGGGAAAGATCCATGCTCATGAGGCTGTTCTCGGAAGTTTTCGTTCAGTCTTTAGGTGAGATGTTTGCAACGGATTCTCGTGACATAGTACTCGTCTTGGTGGCGCTCAGGCCAAAATTCCGGGTTCATGCTTCGCCTGCGCCGGAATGACATGAATAAAAGGCATCATTCCAGGGTGCGTAGCGAACCCGGAATTATGGCCTGAGCATTCCCGTTTAAACATTCTCTCCCGCAATCAAACCGGTGAGTGCTGCTTTAATCAATCCACCGACATAGCCGATGGTGCCGCCACCTTCCAAGCCGCCGGTCGACCCGCCGACGGCATAGAGACCGTCGATAGTGCTGCCGTCGGGTCGTTTGACCCGCATCGTGGCGTCGATGGTGATGCCGCCCATGGTGTTGGTGATGCCCACGACCAACGGTATCGCCAACAGCGCGCTTGTATCGAGCGGAGCAGCGGGGACCGCATGATCGCTGCGCGGTATGCCCTGCGCCACCCGGCTGCCGTCTTGCAGGCAATTGTTATAGCTCTCGATGGTCTCCGTCAGCGTGCCGGGATCGACTTCGAGTTGGCGGGCCAGGTCGGCGGGGTTGTCCGCACGATAAACCGTGCCGCCCGAGCGTTCGATAGTCGGGTTGGCGGGATAGACCGATTTGACGCCGGGGCCTTTCTCCCAAATGTCGCGGTCGAAAATGGTGAAGGTCGCCGCTGGATTGTCGAAACGCGAGACCACATTCGACATATAGATACCGCCGAGACCTTCATCGACAAACCGGCGGCCGGTATTGTCGACAACGATGGCGGCGGCGGCGATTTGATCGAGCTGCGGATAAGGGCTGAAGCCTTCTCGTTGCATGGCCTCACGCGCGAGGAAATGGCCGTAGAAGCGTTCCATGAAGATCAATTCCGCACCCGCGGCTTCAGCCATACGAATACCGTCGCCGGTCGCCGTGCCAGCGCTCCGCTGGACCAGCAGGTCGGGCCGTTTGGCGATATACTTGCCCACCATGTTGGGATTTCCTTGGAACCCACCATCGGCGATCAGTACAGATTTCGCGGAAACCTGAATCGGATTGTTCTCGCCGATACGGACGTTCATACCGTTACACGCATCGGCATCCATGATGAGTTCGAGAGCTTCCGCATCGCGGTGCAGCGTGCCGCCAGCGGCCAACAGTTTGCGCGTCAGGGTCTTGATCATCTCATCCGGGCCGTGACCTGGCCAATCAAGTCCAGCCAGCATCGGCCGGTGCGGCGTGACCATGAATTTGTGCATTGGTGTCGGCCCTGGTGAAAAATCGACGCCATGATCGCGCAACCAGTAGATGGTGCGCGCGGCATTCTCCGCGACGACAGTGGCGAGATCCGGGTCGGCTTCGTCCTTCGTGACTCGGTTGATCGCATCGACCAAGCCATCAGGATCCGATGTCGGGTCGATATAGGCGACGTGGAAGGCCCCGCCCGCGAAGCGCGAGTTGCAAGGGTAGCGCTCGTCCGCACCCCGTTCGAACACGTGGACGGAAAGACCCCGTTCAGCGGCGGCGACACCGGCCGTTAATCCAGAGAGCCCGCCGCCGATCACGGCGAGGTCGGTTTCGATAGGGTCGGATAACACAGTGTCGTTCACGTCGACGGCTCCTTTGAAGGATTTCTCAGAATGGCAGGTTAAGTGCGGCTGGTCGCCTCGGCGGCGATCAACCCCATGGTGGCGGCTTTGATGAGCCCGCCGACATAGCCGAGGGCGCCCCCGCCTTCAAGCCCGCCGGTGGTCCCACCCGCTGCGTAGAGGCCTGGTATCGGTTGGTTATTCGCATCACGCACTTGCATGTTCGCATCGACCAGAAGCCCACCCATCGTCGCCGTGATCCCGATCGCGAGTGGTATTGCCATAAAGGGCGGCGCATCGAGAGGGGTAGCGGGCTCGGCACCATCGGTCCGGGGTGGTGTCGCGCCGGGGCCATTGCCGGACCGGACAGCTGCATTGTAGGCGTCCACGGTTTTCGTGAGAGTTTCCGGATCGGCGCCAATTTTACCGGCTAACTCAGCGACGCTATCGGCTCGGTAGACCGTGCCGCCCGCTTTCTCCACCGTCGGGTTGGCGGGATAGATCGATTTGACGCCCGGACCTTCTTCCCAAATGGTTCGGTCGAAGATCGTGAAGGTGGTTGTGGGATCGTCGAGTGCCGCAATGCGGTTCGCCATATAGATACCGCCGAGCCCTTCATCCAGGAACCGTGCGCCCTTGGCATCGATGACCATAGCGGCGGCGGAGACCTGATCGAGTTGGGGGTAGGGTGTGAGACCCTCATTCTCAAGGCCGTCCCGGCTCAGGAGATGCCCGTAGAAGCGGCTCATGTCGGAGAGGCGCGCCCCGGCGGCCTCCGCCATGCGGATGCCGTCACCGCACCCGGTCCCCGCACTCCGTTGGATCAACAGATCGGGGCGCGGTGCAATGAATCGACGCACCATCTCTGCATTACCTTGGAATCCGCCGTCGGCGAGCAGGACCGAGGCGCTTACAATGGAATGAGTCGTGCCTGAGGCGTCTTCCGCAACGAGGCCTGTGCAGCTTCCTTCCGATAGGACGAGGTCGTTTGCTTTATGGCCGAGCGCGAGAGTGCCACCCGCGGCTTTGAATTTTTCGGTCAAGTTACGCAATAGGACGTCGGGCCCATATCCGGGCCAGTCGAGCCCGGCCTTCAGTGGGCGCGGCGGCGCCATCAGGAACCGTTGCCAAGCGAGTGGGCCGCGAATGAATTTGGCACCTTGTTGGCGAAGCCAGTCCAACGTCCGAGCCGAATGGTCCGCGACGGCTTGGGCGATCACCGTGTCCACCTCGCCCTTGGTCATTGTCGTGATAGCCGCCATGAGTTCCTCGGCCGGGCGGTGAGGGTCGCCATAGGCGATGTGAAAGACGCCGCCCGAATATCGAGAATTGCAGGGATAGCGAGGGTCGCTGCCTTGCTCGAGAATGAGCACGCGCTTGCCCAATTCCGCCGTGCGCAACCCGGCGGTCAGCCCGGCCAGTCCGCCACCGACAATAGCGAGGTCGAAGGGGCTGTCTCCCAAGCTCATGTACCGCTGGCTCCGGCGATGGCTTCCGCCGTTCTCAGGCCGAAGATCAAGGCTTCCTGCAAGCCGCCGATATAAGCGACAGCGGGGCCACCTTCGAGCCCGCCTGTGACGTCACCCGCCGCGAACAATCCGGGAATGGCATTACCGTCGGCCCGCAGCGCCCGTCCGTCGGTATCGATGCGCACGCCGCCCATGGTATGGGTGAGGCCGACACAAGCGGGTGCCGCATAGAAGGGCGGCTTCGCGATCGGTCGCGCGTCTTCTTTAGCGTTACCGCGCGCGGGTGTGAGTGTGCCCAAAGTGTCCTCCGCCAACGCTGAATTATAGGCGCCGACGGTCTCGACAAGCGTTTGCGGTGGCAATCCCGCGAGTGCGGCTAATTCAGCGATACTGTCGGCGACATGCAAGGTGCCGCCATGTTCCGGAAGGTTCGGATTGGGCGGCCAAAAGAAATGCCGACCTGCTTCCTCCCAAATGGCATCGTCGAACACCGCGTAAGGCGGATTTGCGTCGTCGTGATGGGCGATACCGTTCGACAAAAAGACGAAATTCTCTCCTTCGTTGACGAACCGCCGCGCCTTTGTGTCGACCATCATTCCCGCCGCCGAGACAAAATCGAGGAACGGGAAGGGCCAGAGCGCGTCGTTGTGGAGAGCGTCAGCGCTCAGCGTATGGGCGTAGATATATTTCATACCGATCAATTCCGCCCCCGCGGCCTCGGCGAGCCGGATACCGGTGCCGTCGCTCACGCCAGGTCCCCGTTGTAGCATTCGGTCCGGGTGCGGCGTCACGAACCGGCGCAGCAGGTCCGGATTTCCTTGAAACCCACCATCCGCCAGGATGACGGCTGGCGCTTCGATTCGAATCTTGCCCGCACTGGTTTCGGCCAGTAACCCGTTGCAACCGGCTTCGTCCGTCAGCAATTCCACCGCTTTGGCGCCTTGCAGTAAGCACCCGTCGGCGGCGCGGTATTGCGCCACTAATCGGCGCATCATCACGTCCGAGCCGGAGCCTTCCCAATGCAGCCCTGGTTTGTCGTGATAACCAAGCGGCGCCAGCACGAAATCGCGCCAGCCTTCGTCCGGGTCCATGGAGACGAACTCGACACCGTGGCCTTGCAGCCAGTGGGTTGCCCGCTCGCAATCTTCGGCCATGATATGCGCGAGGTCTCTGGCGACGAACCCTTTCGACATGTCGATCGTCCGTCGTTCCAGTTCCGCCGCGGGGGCCATGACGCTACGAAAAGCTAAATGAAAGACACCGCCGCCCCACCGGGTATTGTTGGCGTAGACCTCGCCCTCTTGTGCTTCTAGGACAATGGGGTCGCGACCGAGTTCCCGCAGGCGTATTCCCGCCGTTAATCCCGCGAGACCGCCGCCAACGATAACCGCATCGCAGCTCAATTCTCGGTTTGCCATCGGTGTACCGTCAGATATCGACGCGAAGGCGTTTTAGCGCGTCTTCGTCGAGAGTGACACCGAGCCCTGGGCCGTCCGGGATCGGCAGTTCGCCGTCGACGGGGCACAGCGGATTTTCCGCGATATCTTCGGCCAAGGCCCCGCTGACACCGACGGCAAAGACACCCGCCATCAGCTCGGTTGGCCAGGAGCCGCACATATGCGCGACCGACGCGGTGGCGACGCTGGTCGCCGGGTGATTGCCGGGGTTAATGCCCATGCCCGCCGCCGCCAAGATATGCCAAAGGCGGCGGATGTGATAAATGCCGCCGTTCTTGGCGACCTTAGTTTGCGCCGATGTGGCCGCGCGCTTGCGGATGATGTCGATCAGGGCGTGGTCCGTGGCGGCGCATTCGTCGGCCATCAGCGGCATTCGCACAGCCTTCGCCAGCGCGGCCATGCCGTCGATATCCCAAATCGCCAGTGGTTGCTCCGCCGTCTCAAGATCGAAGGGCTCCAGCTTGGTGAGCAGGCTCAACGCGGCGTCGTAATCGAGCGCAGCATTGGCGTCGACACGCAACGCGACCCCATGGCCGAAATGATTGCGGAGCGCTTCTGCGTTCTTGAGATCCGACATCGGATCATTGCCGATCTTGAGGACGAAATGGCGAAATCCCCGTTCGAAGAACTCGTCCGCCGATGCCACGAGTGATTCGACGGTGCCCTTCATGGTGAGCACGGCGGCGATCCGTACGCTGTCGCGTGTCTTACCGCCGAGGATTTGGTGGACGGGAATACCCAACACCTTGCCGACAATGTCGTAGAGTGCGTCGCCGATCGGCGCTTGCGAGTATTGCGAATGATACATGCTCTCGTTCAAGCCGTGCATGATCGAGGCGATATCGAAGGGCGAACGGCCAACCAGTTGTGGCTCGAAATGGTTCTTGATGACGTTGATTTGGCCGGCTAGTGTCTCGGCGCTGCCCTGCCGCCGCCAGGCCTGGGTCTCGCCGATGCCGGTGACACCTTGGTCGGTATGTATCTTCACGATGAGCGTCTCGACGACCGGGCGTGCCGCGCCGGTGGAGATTTTGAACGGCACTTTGAAGGGAACGTTGAGGGGGATGCATTCGACCTCGGTAATTTTCACCGCGTTTCGGTCACTCGCGCTGACGGCGATATCGTTCATGTCATTCATGGCGCCTCACTTTCCACAAAAAGGATAGGTGTTCGTCGCGCCGAAACTATAGTCTCTCCTATCGCATGCGGAATTAGGGGAAAGCAGATGCAATTCGGATTATCGATGCCCAATCGGGGACATTTGGCCAAGCCGGAGGTGATGAAGGAAATCGCCGTGACGGCGGAGAAGTTGGGCTATGGCTATATCACGGCGTCTGACCATCTGGTGGTACCGCGCAAGATCGACGCAAACTATCCCTATAGCGAGACAGGTGAATTCCGCTGGAGCTCTGACGGCGAGACCGATTGCATGGAGCAGTTCACGCTTCTTGCTTGGATCGCCGCCGTGACGAGCACGATCAGGGTCATGACCTCGGTCGTTGTGATCCCGCACCGTAACCCGATTTTTATGGCAAAGTCGTTGGCGACGACGGACGTGCTGTCCGGTGGACGCGTGACCGTGGGCTGTGGCGCTGGATGGATGCCGGAAGAATTCGAAGCCTTGAACCTGCCACCCTTTGCATCGCGGGGCCAAGTCACCAATGAGTATATCGACGTGATGAAAGCCTGCTGGATCGACCCGAACCCTTCCTATGACGGCGAGTTCTTCAAATTCGCCAATGTCGATACCGACCCTCGCCCGTTACAGGACCCGCACCCGCCGATTTGGATCGGCGGCGAGAGCATGCCCGCGATCCGCCGTGCGGTCTCACATGGTGACGCCTGGTATCCGTTCGGCAGCAATCCGAAGTTCCGCATGGACAAGCTGGAGACCTATACGGCGCGGCTCGATAAGCTGAAACGCGTGGCGGATGATGCCGGACGTGACATGTCAACCATCGCACTCTCCTACAACTGCGCCTTCCACAGCGCGCAAGAGCAGGAGCATGTCGATGGTGGCCGCCAAAGCTTCACCGGATCGCCCGAACAACGCGCTGAAGACATCCGTTCTTTCGCGGAAGCGGGCGTGTCCACAATGATCGTGAACGTGGCCGCGAATGACAAAAACGCGATGCTGACCCGTATGGCGGAGTTCGCGGAAAACGTCATGCCGCTGGTGGACTAAAGTTAAAATAGCGAGGATTGCGATGAGCAAGAGCAATAGCTTCAACGCCAAGGACGAACTGCGCGTCGGCGACAAGCGTTACACTATTTTCAGCCTGCCGAAAGCGGAAGCGGCGGGTCTCGCCGGGGTCGGTCGGCTTCCCTATTCGTTGCAAGTATTGCTAGAGAACGCACTCCGTCACGAGGACGGTGAGATTGTGGGGCGGCAGAGCATTGAGGCGTTTTCCGCTTGGTCGGCGAAGGCGACAAACCCGACTGAGATCAGCTTCTTCCCGACCCGCATCATGATGCATGATGTGTCCGGCATTCCGCTATTGGCGGATTTAGCGGCGATGCGAGAACAGATGGTGGCGGCGGGGCGCGATCCCGAGCTCGTCAATCCGGTCCGGCCGGTCGATTTCATCATGGATCACTCGGTCATCGTCGATGTCGCGGGGCAAGCCGATGCGCTGAACCGGAACATGGCGACAGAGTTTACACGCAATGCGGAACGCTACCGGGTCGCGAAATGGGCGCAGAACGCGTTTCGTAATATGCGCGTGTTGCCGCCGGGCCAGGGTATCTGTCATCAGATCAATCTAGAATCATTGGCGCGCGTCATCTGGTCCGAGGATCACAAGGACCACGGTCTCGTCGCTTTTCCGGATAGTCTGTTGGCGGGCGATAGCCACACACCGATGATCAATGCGTTGTCGGTGCTGGGCTGGGGTGTCGGCGCCATCGAAGCACTCTCAGCGATGCTCGGTGAGCCGGTCAGCATGTTGATGCCAGACGTGGTCGGCGTGCGCTTGGTCGGACAATTGGGCGAGGGGACGACGACTACCGATCTTGTCTTGGCGTTGACGCGCAGGCTGCGCGAACATGGGGTGGTGCAAAAGTTCGTCGAGTATATCGGACCGGGCCTGGATACCCTCAGCCTGCCGGAGCGCGCGACCCTTGCCAATATGGCGCCCGAATACGGCGCCAGCGTCGGGTTTTTCCCAACCGATGAGGAGACCTTGAACTACCTGCGTCTGACCGGTCGCGGCGATCAAGTCCCCTTGGTAGAGGCCTATTGTAAGGCGCAAGGCATGTGGCGCGACGATACCGTGGAGCGCGCCTATTCGGATCTCATCGAGTTCGATGTAAGCCTTGTCGAGGCCAGCCTTGCCGGGCCGAAACTGCCGCAAAGCCAAGTGCCGTTGAGCCAGGCGCATGTATCGGCGTTGGATGAGTTGGGCGGTGAGATCGGGGGCGAGGACGGGAAGCTCCACGACGGTGATATCGTGATCGCGGCGATTACATCCTGTACCAATACCTCGAATCCTCGGGTCATGCTGGCGGCAGGATTGCTCGCGCAAAAGGCTCGCGCGAAAGGATTGACCGCGAAACCTTGGGTGAAGACGTCTCTCTCGCCGGGCTCGCGCGCGGTCGGCGATTATTTGACCAGCGCCGGGCTGATGGCCCCGCTGGAGGAATTGGGGTTCCACGTCACCGGTTATGGCTGCATGACCTGCTGCGGCGGCTCAGGCGCCTTGGCGGAGGATATCGCGGCGGATTTATCCGCCAACAACCGTAGCGTCGCGGCCGTTCTTTCCGGCAATCGCAACTTCGAAGGCCGTGTTCACCCGCATGTGGAGCTCGCGTATTTGGGCTCACCTCCTCTGGTGATCGCGTATGCGCTGTTGGGCAGTGTGGTGGCGGATATCACGACCGAGCCTTTGGGAACGGATCCTACCGGCGCGCCTGTCTATTTGCGGGATGTTTGGCCAAGCGCTGAGGAGATCGACACGGCCATTCGCCTGCACGTCACCGAGGACCTCTTCACCGCCCGTTATGCGGATATTTCCCAAGGCAGCGCGCCGTGGGACGAGATCGATGTCGGCGACGGCAGCGCTTATGCCTGGGAAGACGACAGTACCTACATTCTGAAACCGCCGTTCTTGGAAACCGCTACCCGGCAGAAACCGGTGCGTAATATCGAAGGTGCGGCGATTCTTGCCCTGCTCGGCGACAATGTGACAACGGATCATATTTCGCCGGGTGCGCGCATCTTGGACGGCAGTCTCGCAGGTGAATATTTGGCCGACCGCGGTGTGGACGCCGCCGATTACAGCGGCTTCCTGCAACGCCGGACGAACCACGAAGTGATGATGCGCAGCACCTTCAATAATGCCCACATCCAAAACGAGATGACGCCGGACCGCCGGGGCGGATGGACCGTTCATCAACCGTCGAGCGAAGTCATAACGATATTCGATGCGCATGTGCGCTACGCCGAGGAGGCTCGCCCGGCGGTGGTCGTCGCGGGGCGTGAATATGGCACCGGCTCGTCCCGTGATTGGGCTGCCAGAGGGCCGCATCTGTTGGGTGTGCGGGCCATCATCGCAGAGGGCTTTGAGCGTATCCACCGCAGCAACCTGATCGGGATGGGCATCTTGCCCCTGCAATTCCAAGCGGAGGAGACACGTAACTCCCTTGGATTGGACGGCAGCGAGACCGTCGACATTCTAGGTTTTGATGCGGGGGCGGAAGTGCGTCAGATCGTGACGACCCGGTTTACGAAACCTGGTGGCGAAGTCGTCGAAGCGAAGGTTGTTTGCCGCCTTGATACGGTGCGTGAGATTGCCTGGTTCGAGGCCGGCGGCGTGATGCCTTTCGTCTTGGAGCGTTTCGGCGAGGCGGCCTAGGCCGTCTCGTTTGGCAGTAAATTTTCGAGATCTGGATCGCGAGATTCGATCGGCGATTTGATGACGATATAGCTAAAATATTTCTCGATGCCGATCCGAGCGTCGAGCAAGCATTCGACCGTATTTTGTTAATCCGACACGCTGCGGTTCACGAATTTAAGCAGATAATCATAGCCGCCGCTGATCAGGTGGCATTCGACGACTTCGGGGAATTTCGCGATGCCGGCTTCGAAAATTTCAAAATCCTCGCGTCGGTGATCCGAGATGGTGACTTCGGTGAAAACGTAGATCGCATCCGCGAGGCGGCTGATGTCGATCCGTGCGCCGTATCCCGCAATATAGCCCGCCGATTCCAGTCGTTTGACCCGCTGCAGGCAGGGGCTC
>JBMYRC010000055.1:0-24933 GCA_049601975.1 Alphaproteobacteria bacterium
TGGTGACCCCTACGGGACTCGAACCCGTGTTTACGCCGTGAAAGGGCGTCGTCCTAGGCCACTAGACGAAGGGGTCACTGAACACAACGTTTACTGTTCAAATGCGGGCGGGTCAAGAAACGAATCCAAAAATCGCCATCCGATCGGCAACTTCTTTCCGGATACAGGTCATATCTACCAGTCAGGCCCTTCACTTCAGCGTTAACACTCATATACATCTGATATTAAATGATAAATTCTCGATCAATCCTGGCACTAAGATTGCATAATTACGCCGAACGAGTTGCAATTTCCCTATTTGTTGGGATTGGAGAGCCTGAAATGACCATGTTCAGTTCCTTATCGGCGGCATTCACGGGTATGCGCGGACATACCGACGCAATGCAGTCGATCAGTGATAACATCGTGAATATCCAGACACCCGGTTACAAGACTGCGCACACTCGCTTTAATGAAATGATCGGCGAAAGTTCACGTGTCGCAAATCGGATCACGCAGGCTCATATGGGCGCCGCTCCTTCGACCCAGTTCTTTATCGACAAACAAGGCACAGTCGAGTTCACAAACCGTGCTCTGGACGTCGCGATCCAAGGCCGAGGCTTCTTTGTCACAAATACGGAATTAGATGGCAGCGGCGAAATCGAACTGACAAGGAATGGTCAGCTCTCCAACTTGAGCCAAAACATCGGCGGTGTAGACCAACTCTTCCTATCGGACGTTAAAGGAAACGTCGTGATGGGTTGGCCGACTGACGATACGGGCACTCTCCAAATCGGTACCGATGTCGGTAGCCTGGAGCCGGTGCGGATCGACAACAACGCCTTCACTATTGCCGCCCGCGCCTCCACCGTGGCATCACTCAGCGTCAACTTGAATCCAGGTGCCGTTACCGGTGAATCCTTTGGCGCCGATGTCGGTGTTTTCGATGATGTCGGGACTGGCCATAACATCAACTACAGCTTTGCCAAAACTGCCACCCTCAATCAATGGGACTTAACAGCGACCGTTTCGGACGGCACTATAAGCACCCCAATGCCAATTACCCTCACGTTTGATGAAATTGGAAAAATCGTCACGCCGACCAGCCAAGCTCTTGCTTTAACCTATACAAATACCGGTGGAGGGTCCGCTACGATCACAACTGATTTTTCCAACATGTCGCAATTCGCCGGCGATTTCACGCTCTTGGATTTGAGCTCAGACGGTAATGCGTCCGGTCTCCTCGACAGCATCGCTTTCGACGAAACCGGTGATGTTATCGGTAATTTCTCGAACGGTGTGGCGCGAACGATTTATAAGCTCCCCGTCGCCATTGTGACGGAGCCTAACAAGATGGATCTGCGATTCAACAACCATTACAAACCAAACAGCAGATCCGGTGACATATCGCTCTTCGAAGCCGATAAAACCGGCTTGGGAAGCTTCGTGGCCGGATCAATCGAAGCGTCGACGACCGACCTTGGAACCGAGTTCACCAATTTGATCGTTGCCCAACAAAGCTTCGCAATGAACGGACAATCATTCCGCGCCATCTTAGATATGGCGGAAATTGCTTCAAATTTGAAACGTTAGTAACGCGACTGACTTCATTAAAAGTTGCGTCCTTTGACGTCGCGGTTTTTATTTGAGCTTCAGACGCTATTGCACAGCAGCCACATCTTCGATGATGAGCTGCGCTTCTTCGCGCCCTTGCCAACGATCGACACGAATGTGTCCTACTATATGAAGTGGCATTCCGTTCGAATTCAAAATCGCGTCACCATGTGGCTCTCCAAGACTACGAAAAGAGATCCCTTTTAATCTTCCCCCGGTTTCTCCCGTCAAGAAACAGCGCACGTGGTTCTCGCCCACCACATCCGCTTTCGCCACCCGGGCAGCGGGTAGCACGAAACGTGGTTCCGGATTGCCAGCCCCGAACGGCGCAATGCGCGCCAGATCCAAAGCAAGTTCCGCAGTAGCTCCCACCGGTTGCACCGCCGCATCGATCATTAAGCGCCGAACAACACCGCCCGGGCCCACTTGCCGTTCGATATGATCAGCCAGGAACTTTCGAAACGCGAACTCATTGTCTTCACTGACTGAAAACCCAGCTGCCATCGGATGACCGCCGCCATTCACCAACAAGTCCGATTGTCGAGCTGCGATCACGGCGGATCCGAGGTCAACGCCGGTGATCGAACGCCCCGACCCTTTCCCCACTCCGCCTTCCCAGGCGACGACACAAGCAGGTCGATTGTATCGTTCCTTTAATCGACTCGCTACGATACCGATGACCCCAGCATGCCAATTTTCCGCCGAAGCATAGACTAAGCCATCGTCCATCCCACCTCGCTCAACCTGATCGACGGCTTCTACAAGACAGACGGTTTCGAGTTCGCGGCGCTCCTCATTCCAAGCGTCCAATCGCAACGCCACTTCCCGTGCTTCGTCTTCATTTGCAGTCGTCAACAAGCGGGCACCAAGGCCCGCTTCACCTACCCGGCCTCCTGCGTTGACGCGTGGCCCTAATATAAAACCCGCATGATAAGTCGTCGGCGCTTCACCGACCGAGGCGACATCCGACAAAGCCCGAATGCCAATGTTATCCCGACGCGCCATGACTTTTAGTCCCTGCGCCACCAAGGCTCGGTTCAAGCCAACCAGCGGCACTACATCGCAGACCGTTCCAAGTGCAACCAGATCAAGCCACTGCATCAAATTCGGCTCTGGTCGGTTTTGGTAATGTCGCAAATTTCGTAGCTTTCGGTTCAGAGCGATAACCAGTAAGAACGCTACGCCGACCGCCGCCAATTGACCCATGGCGCTGTCATCATCCAAGCGGTTCGGATTCACGACCGCCACTGCTTCCGGTAGGCGTGCTTCCGCCGCGTGATGATCGACGACGACGACGTCAATTCCCGCTTCCGCCGCACCTGCCAATGGATCGAAAGCCGTGATACCGCAATCGACCGTTACGATGACACCTACACCGCTGGACTTCATCCCGAGCAGGGCTGGTAGATTCGGGCCATATCCCTCACGCAAGCGGTCCGGCACGTAAATATCTACCCGGCCACCAACGGAGTGTACAAACCTCTGCAAGAGAGCAGAGGAAGTCGCGCCATCAACATCGTAATCGCCGAAAATGCCGATTGTCTCACCTGATAAAATGGCCTCAGACAGACGTTCGGCAGCCTTTTCCATGTCCTGCAGTTGTGCGGGATCGGGGAGCAGACTTCGCAACGAGGGGTTTAAGTATGTGTCGGCTGTATCGATGCCGACACCGCGTGCAACCAAGACACGCGATACAATATCCGAGAGACCATGCCGTTGGCTCATGGCGCTCGCGGAGCGATCATTGGAATCGCTAAATTCCCAGCGCTTACCCGTATAGGAGCGCTCTACTCCGAAAACGACATTGCCGCTCTCACTCATTCGTTTTCCAGAAACTCCGGACGCTTACGGTCGAAGTTATGGGTGGCTTCGATAACGCGGACCGTGCCGGTCTTGGAGCGCATAACCATTGATTGGGTCGAAGCGCCGTGAGCCGAGAAGCGCACACCGCGCAGCATCGGGCCATCGGTCACGCCTGTGGCCGCGAACATCACATTGCCGCTCGCGAGGTCCAATATATTGTACTTGCGATCGAAATCGGTGATGCCACAACGCGACGCCCGTTCCCGTTCGTCGTCGTTCCGGAACAACAACCGGCCCTGAATTTGACCGCCGATGCAGCGAAGCGCTGCCGCTGCCAAAACGCCTTCAGGCGCACCGCCGCTGCCGATATAGATATCGATCCCGCTATCCTCTTGCGAAGTCGCCATCACGCCGGAGACGTCGCCGTCAGAAATCAGCAAAATACGCGCGCCAGTCTCTCGGACGGCCTTGATTAAATCCATGTGGCGAGGGCGATCCAAAATACAGGCGACGACATCGGTGATTCGCTTACCTTTGGCCTCAGCCAAATCTTTAAGATTTTCCGCTGGCGATTTGTCCAGGTCGACGATGCCATCCGGCAATCCGCCGCCGACGGCGATCTTATCCATATAGACATCAGGCGAATTCAAATAGCCGCCCTCTTCCGCCAATGCGATGACTGTCAACGCATTCGGTCCACCGGTCGCCGTAATTGTCGTTCCTTCCAAAGGATCGAGCGCAATATCGATTTTTGGCCCGGTTCCCGTGCCAACTTTCTCGCCGATATACAGCATCGGAGCTTCGTCACGCTCGCCCTCACCGATGACGACCGTTCCATCGATCGACAGGCTATTGAGGGCATTTCGCATGGCGTCGACGGCGGCCTGGTCGGCGGCTTTCTCGTCGCCCCTTCCCATCCACCGAGATGATGCTAGAGCCGCCGCTTCAGTAACGCGGACGGCCTCGAGCGCCAAGTTTCTTTCCATCACATTCGCATCTTCATTCATTCTAGTATCCCTCATGACTTTACCGGCAGTTTATCCCCGATCGGTTTGTCAAAAATTCTCGATCCGTATCATATGCGGCGTCTCGCGAACCGCACCCAATTTCCCAAAAGCCGCCAACACTTCCTGTATGGCGGCTTCACTTGTCTCGTGCGTTGTCATGACAACCGGAACGGCTTCCGTCTCCGAGCGCGACCGCTGAATAACGCCTTCGATAGATATTTTGTGGTTCGCTAATTCAGCGGCAATCTCCGCAAATACGCCGGGCTGATCGTCCACCATCAACCGCACATAGTAGGCACCTGAATGATCCTTAAGCGACGCAGGGGCAAATGCAGTTAAAGACGCAGCCGGCACCCCGAATGTATGGACCAGCCGTCCAGAAGCGATATCCACGAGATCGCTGACCACGGCGGAAGCCGTCGGACCGCCACCCGCGCCACGGCCTTCCAATACCGTCGTGCCAACGAAATCACCTTCCGTCACCACCGCATTGAAGACACCTTCGACACCGGCAATCGGTGCACTTTCGGGCACCATCGCCGGATGGACGCGTTGTTGAATACCGTGTTCCGTCTGCTCGCAAATACCTAGTAACTTGATCCGGTAGCCAAACTCACCCGCATACTCGATATCTTCAGCCGCGATATGGCGGATACCTTCGATATGAATGCTATCGAAATCAACCTCGGTGCCAAACGCAACGCTGGTCAGGATTGCCAGTTTATGCGCTGCATCCACACCATCGATATCGAAGCTGGGGTCGGCTTCCGCGTATCCCAATTCCTGTGCTTCCGAAAGCACGTCATCGAAAGCTCGGCCGGTCTCGCGCATGGACGTCAAAATATAATTACAGGTGCCGTTTAGGATCCCATGCAGGCTACTGATTCGGTTCCCTGCCAGCCCTTCTCGCAACACTTTGATAATTGGAATACCACCGGCGACGGCCGCTTCGTAGGCCAGCACTACACCCGCTCCTTCCGCCGCCTGAGCCAAGGCCGTTCCGTGAATCGCGATTAAGGCCTTGTTCGCCGTCACGACATGACGTCCCGCCGCGATGGCCGCATTGCAAGTTTCCAGCGCTGAACCTTCACTGCCGCCGATTAACTCGACAACCACATTGACGTCGGCGTCCCGCGCCATCGCGACCGGGTCGTCGAACCAAGTATATTCCGAAAGATCTATACCACGACCCTTGGTGCGATCCCGCGCAGAGACCGCGACCACTTCCAGCTCCCGGCCACACCGCACAGACAACAACGCCGACTGCTTTTCCAAAAGTTCGATCGTCCCCGCACCGACTGTTCCCAATCCAGCGATGGCCAGCTTCAATGGTGCGCTCATTCGCCGACCGCCCGAATAGCATTCTGGTTGGCGCCGGTATTAGCACCGAACTGTGCGAACAACGCCTTAATATTGCGGATGGCTTGCCGCGTCCGATGTCTATTCTCGACCAATCCAATGCGCACGAATCCTTCTCCATATTCCCCGAAACCGGCGCCCGGAGAGACCGCCACTTTCGCTTCATTCAATAACAGTTTCGAAAACTCAAGCGATCCTCCTTCCCGGAAGGCGGGCGGGATCGGCGCCCAAGCGAACATTGTCGCTTTGGGACTTGGAATTTCCCATCCGGCGGAGGCTAGCCCTTCGACCAAAACATCGCGGCGTGCCCGATACATTTCCCGCATGTCGTCAACGCAATCCTGCGGTCCGTTCAACGCCGCGGTCGCCGCTACTTGGATGGGCGTGAAGGCACCATAATCCAGGTACGATTTCACGCGCGCCAGAGCAGCGATTAACGTCTTGTTACCTGCGGCAAAACCGATCCGCCAACCCGGCATCGAATAGGTCTTACTGAGAGAGGTGAACTCAACCGCAAGCTCCCGCGCCTTCGGGATCTCAAGGATCGATGGCGGTGGATTGTCGTCAAAATAGACTTCGGAATAAGCCAGATCGGAAAGAATGAAGATTTCATGGTAATGGCAAAAATCGACGACCTCTTCATAGAAATCCAAGCCCACTGTCTCCGCCGTCGGGTTTGACGGATAATTCAGCACCACTGCCAGCGGCTTTGGGATCGAGTGATCGACGCCGCGTTTCAATGCGGCCATGAACTCCCGTCGCGCTTCAGCCGTCGAGACGTAGGCCGGCAGATGGCGCACCACACCGCCCGCGATGATAAATCCGAATGCATGGATCGGATAACTCGGGTTCGGCGACATGACAATATCGCCGGGACTGGTGATCGCTTGTGCAAGGTTCGCCAACCCTTCCTTCGAGCCGAGGGTCACGATGGCTTCCGATTCAGGATCAATCGACACGTTGAAACGGCGCTCGTAATAGGCTGATAACGCGCGTCTCAATCCCGGAATTCCACGACTATTGGAATAGCGATGCGTCTTTGGATTGCGCACTGATTCAACCATCTTTTCGACGATATGTTCCGGCGTTGGCATATCCGGATTCCCCATCCCGAAATCGATGATATCGTCGCCGTTAGCGCGTGCTTCCGCCTTCATCTCGTTTACTTCGGCAAAGACGTAAGGCGGCAGCCGCTTGATCCGATAGAATTCTCCATGCATTCGCTGTAACCACTCCGACCGGGGTCAGGACCTTTCGAGATAATCGATAAATATTTCCGTTCGCCTATTATGCGCGGCCCCCGTTTGGGAGGTTTCGGCGTAGACCGGCGCCCGGTCTCCTTCCGCGACGACTTCCACGTTCTCCCGAGGAATGCCCTGGCGAATCAATTCGTTCGCAACTGCATTCGCCCGCTTCAGCGACATTTCAAAATTTACCGCTTCACGTCGCGAAGAATTGAAAGTCCGAGCGCCCATGCTGGCGTGCCCGATGACCCGCACGCGTCCACCCATTTGCCCGAACACATCAGTCACAGCCTGGAGTATGGAACGATCTTGCGTCGACAACTGTGCGGAGCCATAGCCGAAATATATCGTTCCCACCTGCAACAATTTTTGAACGCCTTGTGAACTTTGCGGCAACGGCGCAAGGGAAGCGGACGTGGACGGGCTGATGCTCGCCGGATTCGGTGGACGAAGAGCAACCGTTCGTTCATTGAGTGAGCCACCAATCGGTGTCGCCACGGGCGGCGGTTTAGGAGCTTGATTAGGTTGCCCGACTGGCGTTGCAAAGGAAGGCGCAACCGGGCGTGACACCGGAACCGTAGGGCGCGTAACCGCGGGTTGTCTAGCAGCTCGTGCCACCCTGACTGGCGGTGGTGGTGCGATAGTCGGAACACGCACTGTAGACGCGGGCCTAGCGACGGACGGCGCTGGAGCAACCGTTGGCGCGCGAACCGCGGCAGGTGGACGAATTGGAGACGGCGGTCGGGCCACGGAAGGTGTGCGCACGACTGTCGGCGGTGAGACGATACCTTGATTAACGACCGGTGCCGGCGGCCGAACAACGGGTGCTCGGACACTTGGGGCGCGAACACTCGGTGCGCGAACTGCCGGTAGACGTATCGCTGGGGGCGGCGCCACAGTTCTAGCAGTCGGAGAAGCGACGGGACGTGTAATCGTCGGCGGAACGGCACGTGCCACTGACGGACTCGCTTGTCGCAGCACTGTCGCAGGTCGCGTGACCCGGCGGCTCGGCGTAATCGTGCTCGGCGGTCGCGCCTGTCCACCAAAGACTGCCGTGCTCTGACGCAGCTGTTGATCGGAATATCGCGCATTGGCGGTATCGGCAGCCAAACCTTCAGCAATTTCCTTCGTCTGCTCTCCTGGACTTGGCCTTTTTGGCCGTCCGGGAACGGCACCCAGCTTCGGGAAACCTTTTTGCATGGCAGAAGGTTTTCCTCCGGCAAGTGGCTTCGTCTGCTTGTCCTCGTCTTCGTCGCCGAACCAATTAACCGGGTTCAAATTTCGCACGACTGCCCGTGTCGTATCGCCGGCACTGCTGCATGACGCAACAACACCGCCTAAGGTGATCACGACCAGCACACGCACACATAGGCGCGCGATATTTGCCGATGACAACATATTCCACCAATTGGCAGGATTATGCATTTTCAGCCTCAACATCTTGTGTTTCCCGTATCACCGAAATCCATTTATATATTTTGGCATGACCGACTGCCAGCCTTCATGCTAGATGGCGTCGATCAAATCAATACATCTTGCGCCTAATCGTACGCGGATTCCACCTGGAATACTTAAAAAGTGGTATTCGGCGGGTCGCTTGCCGAACGCGGATATGTTAACCATAGGCGAACATAAATGGCAGGGCGTCATAATGTCCGACACGCACAAAGACAAGAACCAATTACCCGACCCGGCCGAATACGCGGAACTCATGACGAACTTAGCGGAAAAGAGCCAAAAAATCGTCACGGCTTTCCTCGAACGGCAATCGCCAACAGATACGGGACAGATCGACCCTCTGAACGTCAGCGAAGCATTCATAGAATTGACCCGTCAGATGCTGAACAATCCAGCGAAGCTCGTAGAGGCACAGGTCTCCCTTTGGCAAGATTACTTGTCGCTTTGGCAATCCACCGCACGTCACGCCCTTGGTAAAGAAAGCGAACCGGTGACGAAGCCAGAAAAGGGTGATAACCGCTTCCACAACGACGCTTGGAATGACGATGGCCTCTTCGACTTTATTAAGCAATCCTACCTACTAACGTCGAAATGGATTCAAACCACGGTTCACGATGTCGACGGCTTGAATGAGAAAACCGCTGAAAAGGTGGATTTCTACACCCGCCAATACGTCGATGCGCTCGCACCGACGAACTTTCTGCTCACCAATCCGCAAGTCCTTCAGGAGACATTTGACAGCAAGGGCGAGAACTTGCTCAAAGGGCTTGAGAACCTACTGGCGGATTTAGAGCGCGGCAAAGGCAAGCTGAGCATCAAGATGGTCGACGAAGAGGCCTTCGAAGTCGGCGACAATCTTGCGACCTCGCCGGGCAAAATCGTCTTTCAGAATGAATTGATGCAGCTTTTGCAATTCAGCCCGTCAACAGAAACGGTCGCGAGTGTCCCCTTGCTAATCATTCCGCCGTGGATCAACAAATACTACATCCTGGATTTGAGCGACAAGAACTCCTTCATCCGCTGGTCCGTCTCTCAAGGATTGACGGTATTTTGCATCTCCTGGGTGAATCCAGACGGCAAACTGTCGCAAAAATCCTTTGAAAACTACATGACCGAGGGACCGTTAGCCGCCCTCGCTGCGATCGAAGCAGCGACCGGATCGCGAGATGCGAACGTCATCGGCTATTGCCTGGGCGGCACGCTACTGGCTGCGACCCTCGCCTGCATGCGGGCAAATAACGACGACCGCATCAAATCGGCAACGTTTTTCACCAGCATGGTCGACTTCGAGGAACCGGGCGAGCTCGGCGTCTTCATCGATGACGATCAACTCGCCTTAATCGACGAGAAAATGAAGGACACGGGATATCTTGACGGCAGCGAGATGGCGTCGACCTTCAACATGTTGCGCGCCAACGACCTGATTTGGTCCTTCGTCGTAAACAATTATCTTATGGGCAAGGACCCCTTTCCTTTCGATCTGTTGTATTGGAATTCGGATTCCACTCGGATGCCCGCCGCCATGCACAGTTTCTATCTCCACAAGATGTATCGGGAGAATAAACTCGTGGAGCCAGGTGGCCTCACCTTTATGGACACACCGGTGGACTTAAGGTCCATCGATACACCAGCCTTTATCCTGTCGACACGGGAGGACCATATCGCCCCCTGGAAATCGACCTACCGGGCAACCCAGCTTTATAAAGGAACGGTTACCTTTACTCTGGCCGCTTCCGGACATATCGCCGGGGTGGTCAATCCACCAGAACCTGAAAAATACGGCTATTGGACAAACTCCAAGAAACCGAAAGACCCCGACTCCTGGTTCAACGGCGCTAAACAACACAATGGTTCCTGGTGGCCGACTTGGCGAAAATGGCTGAAGAAATTCGAGGGCGATGAAATCGCCGCCCGCGAACCTGGCGACGGAGACTTGCAAGTCCTGGAAGATGCGCCCGGCAGTTACGTCAAAGTCCGAACATTATCGGATTCAAAGAAAGAAGGACGACTGCAATGAGCGGGTTTCAAGTACTGCGCACCAATCATACAAGCTTCACCGTATCCGATCTCGATAGGACCTGCGGCTTTTTCGTCGATGCACTTGGCTTCGAAGTAATATCCCGAGCACCACGGGACCCGGCCGTCATTCGTGACATCACCGGCGTCGAGGGCGCAGATATTGAGGTCGCCTATGTTCAAGGCCCAGGTCACTGCTTGGAATTGATCCAGTATCTGACACCCATCGAGCGTGGAAAAATCGAGGCTTACCCCTGCGATACAGGTTTCGCGCACCTTGCCTTCGATGTGACGGATGTCGATGCGGCCATCGCCGCGTCACAGGCCTATGGCTTCCGTCCGATAAACTCGCCAACCCCGATCGACAAGGGTCCGAACGCCGGCAGCCGCGTCGTCTACCTCCGCGACCCGGACGGCGTCACCATCGAGTATATAGAAAAAGACGAGTAACCGAACCGCTCAGCATTTGCTGAGCGGAAACTTAAGCCCACCCTATTCCGCCGCCTCACCCATTGTAGGCTCATCGAGCCCCGGCAGCATGCGGACCAATCCTTGCTTGAGGAAGCTCTCCCGCATCGCGTTGCCGTTTCCCGCATGAGCGAACATTCCAGAAGCTGGCGCCGGGGACGCCACTTCGGGCCAATGACCAGGCTGCGGTCCAGCACCCTCTGCGGCCACGGGCAAAGGATCGTCATCCTCGATGGCCGGCGCCTTCAGAATTGTTATGCAATCTCAAGAAACATCGAGCGGGATATTGTTCGGATCGAAGAAAAAGATCGACCACATGGTGCCGTGATCGACCGCGCTTGACACTTCGAATCCCGCCACATCGAGCTTGTCCTTCAACGCAAATAACGCGTCCTTGCTCTCCACCGTGAAGGAGACATGGTCGAACCCAATCGGCTCACGCGTCGGCTCACCATGGGATTTTCCCCGTCGCATCGGGCTCGCTCCGGCGTATTCGAAAAAGGCGAACTGTACCACGCCCATTTGGAAGAAATAGTACCGATATCCGTCGTGTCCGGTTCCGGCCTGAAGCGTCATCTCCAGAAGATCGCGGCAGAAACGCAAGGTCTTCGTCATGTCATCCGTGATAAACGCCAGATGATTGAGCCCCTTGATCAGCATAAGCCGTCCTACTCGCGTATTACGTAGGACGGGACTCTCTCACAAGCGGTATTCAGGCGCGAGACAATTGGTCGTGCGTTTGTGCAAACAAATTTGCGAAAATGCTATACGTCCGATGCTTTTACCCGGCAGGCGGCGCGACCGAGAGACGGCCCACAACGCCGTGCTTTTCGATCAACCCTTCCACAAAACCGTTCGCCTTCATCTCCTCGACAAAATCCCGCATGTAAGAGGCCGCCGCTAAGCGATCCGGTTTCGTACCCATTGCTTGTTGGACAGCCGTGAATTGACCATCGAGGATGCGTGCGCCAGGCAACTTCTCGATGTCCGTGATCAACCGCGGCCGTAATCCAGCTAAGGCTTCAAGTTTTTCCTCTACGAAAAGATCGAGCGACCCATCGAGACCTTGTGCCAGTTTCAGCTTAGCTTTTTGGATATTGTCGCTGAGCCACAGCTCATACGCGCTACGCGCCGACACCGAGATACGGTTGCCCGGTTGATCAACTTCCTCGATCGACTGAATGGGCGAGCCCGCGGGTACGATATAGGTCGCTTCGATCTCGACATAAGCTGCGGTGAAAGCGATGGTCTTCGCGCGTTCCGGCTCGGCGCCGATGTTACCGATATCCCATACGTCATCAGCGGCGGCATCCGCCAACTCGCCCGGCGTGGCGAATGGCACCAACTGGCAGTCGACTTCGAGAAGTCGCGCTAATTCGCGAGCCATATCGGGGGAAACCCCATCGGGATCACCGGAAGCGGTCTTGCCGGTGACGAGCAGGAAATTGCCCATGTTAATGGCGGCGCGCAAAACGCCGGTCGGCGCCAATTGTGAACGAACTTCTGAAGACATGAGTGGATTCCTAATATCGTTGTTCTGTCTATGAATATTGAGGGAGCCGCCGCTCCGGCAAGTTCACATCGAAGCGATCAATCCGTGGAAGAATCCTCGACCATGCTCGGCAAACCTTCGAGATAGAAATCATGGCACGTTACACAGGTTGTCAACACCCGGTTCAATTCATCCGCGGGCCCGTGACATTTCAGGTGTGCTTTCAGTTTCGGAAGCAGAATATTAGAAATTTCGTCGACAACCTTGCGTTATGACATTCGCCGCAATCAACCAATCTATGCGAAACGTGATCAAATTCCCAAGACAATCAGCGAAGTCGAAAATATCTCCGGCGCAATTGAAGAAGCCGTCCTCCAACAAGGCGACGCTACGAATGAAATTGCGCGCAGTATTCAAGACGCGGCCCGCGCGGCACAATTGCTGACGGAGCCAGTGCAGCATGTCTTCGAAGCAACAGAAACGACAGGCGCGCTGACCAACGACGTCCGCGAAGCTCTTACGCAAGACACAGCGGATCTGCGTAATCTCAAAACCTCCGTAATCGCCGTGGTCCGACAGTCGGCCGATGAAAATTGTTCGAATGCCGAGACCACAACCACTGACGATGGTACATGAGCATCTTAAGAAGTGCCTAAAGAAACAGCGGACGATGAGTTGGTGACACCCGCCGAAGCTGCCGCTGCCTAGTTGTTAGGCGCACGTCTGTCTGGCCACTCTTGCTCCCTGAGGTATATCACTACGGACAAGACCGAGCAGAAGACGGAATCCGATGACTAATACACTCCTGACCCGCCATGATCCGGCGGAAGCGCAAATATTTCATGCCGACGGCACATGGGGCGACGAAACTCACTACCGCCTTTTGGCCAAAAACGCCGCAGTGCGCCCGAGTGCATTCGCGTTACGCGATGGCGCCCGACGTCTCACGTGGTTGGAGTTGGCGAATTGGGTCGATGCGATGTCCACCGATCTCGCCGCCCAAGGCTTGCGCTCGAATGACCGTGTGTCTCTCTGGGCCTCGAACCGCGTTGAATCAGTCGTCATGTATTTGGCGTGTTCGCGCAACGGATATGCCTGTAATCCATCGCTCCACCGCACCTATACGGTAGACGAAATTTCCGGTTTACTGGACCGCCTTTCGACGAAGGCCATTCTCGTCGAAGAAGGCTGGGGAGCGGATGTCTCCCGGCACGATCCGTTCGAAGCACTCGGGAGCCTCCCGGCCATGCGGAAGGTCTATCGTGTCCCTGCCGCGCGCGAACCCGGGCCTGAATTTCCGACCACCAAAGACGCAGATGTCGAGCTTCCCGCAAGTGACGAGAATCCGGACAAAGTATGTTACCTGGCTTTTACGTCGGGCACGACCGGCACGCCGAAATGCGTCATGCATTCTGATAACACACTACTTGCGAACGCCCGGGACATGGTGCGCGATTGGAAGCATAATGAGGCGTCGCGACTGTTATCGCTCAGTCCCCTCTCCCACCATATCGCCTGGGTCGGCATTGCCCAATGGCTGTTGTTTGGCGGTGAGTTCGTGACCGACGATCCGCCGGCTGGCATCTCGAAATTGGATTGGATTCTGGAGACCAAGCCGACCTACATTATGGGGGTCCCAACCCACGCCATGGATACGCTGGCCGAGATGCGTAAGCGGGGCTTGGAGAAGATGGGCACCGTAAAGGTCTTTTACATGGCGGGTGCACCCATCCCTCCGGCCACCGCGCAGTCATTTGTCGAGATGGGCGTCACGCCGCAGAACGTGTACGGCATGACGGAAAACTCATCACATCACTACACCTGGCCCGACGATCCACAGGTAACCATTTGTGAGAGTTGTGGGCGTGGTGGTAAAGCGTACCGGCTGAAGATTTTCGACCGGGAGAATCCCGATATTGAAATACCGCAAGGCGAGGTTGGTCATATCGCCGGCAAGGGTGCGTGCCTCATGCTAGGCTATTTCGACAATCAGAAAGCCACGGAGGAAAGTTTTAACAAGGACGGCTGGTTCCTGTCCGGTGATCTTGGCTTGATCGACGCAGATGGCTGCCTTCGCTTCGTTGGACGGCTTAAAGATATCATTATCCGGGGCGGCAAGAATATTCATCCAAAAAAGATCGAGGACTTGGCGATCAAGCATCATAATGTCGAAAAAGCCGCCGCTTTCCCGGTGCCCGACGAACGACTGGGCGAGCGCGTGTGCCTCGCGGTCCTATCGACCGGCAGAGATCCCGAAGGGCAAGATGTTCTCGGTCACTTGTTTGGTCACGGCTTGTCGATCTACGACATGCCGGAATACTACATGGTCATGACGGAGTTCCCGTTGACCCCCAGCGGAAAAATTCTGAAGCGCGAATTGACCGAATGGGCGAAAGACGGTCGCCTGAAACCCGCTCCAATTCGCTTTGCGAAGCCGAAGGATAACTAAATTCGTGCCAGATCATCCATCGACAAGCTGTGGATGACAAGTGGCCATTATATGTAGCGAAAAACTGTACTGACAAAGGTGTCATCCAGAGCCTCTCGAAGGATGACCCGCCCGATAGGAGTAGAAGAGATATGCCCGTCGAATTAACCTACCAAGACGAGTTCGCCGTCATCACGCTGAACCGCCCAGAGGCCCTGAATGCGTTAAGTTTCAAGATCGTCGGTGAGATTGGCGATGCCATCGCGGAGGCCGCAACCACTGATGCTCGCGCCCTTATCATCACCGGCGCCGGCGACCGTGCCTTCAGCGCCGGTGCCGATATTAAGGAACTCTACGGCCGTTCACTCGGCGAGCAAAAAGCATCCGCCCATCGCGGCCAACGGCTGTTCGCGCAGCTCGACGATATCCCTATGGCGTCAATCGCGCTCATTAACGGGTATGCTTTCGGCGGCGGCATGGAATTGGCGCTGGCTTGCACCTACCGCTTGGCGACATCCAGCGCCAAGGTGGGCCTACCGGAAATCAAACTAGGCCTCATCCCCGGCTACGGTGGTACCATCCGCCTCCCCCGACTGATCGGCGAAGGTCGCGCCCTAGAGCTGGTGATGACCGGACGCACGGTCGAAGCCATGGAAGCGGAGCGCATCGGCTTAGTCAGCCGGATCATCGAGGGCGATCCGATGGAAGGTGCCATGGCTTATGCCCGCGAGTTTACGTGTTATTCCTTACCGGTTCTAAAGCTCGCACGGGAATCGGTCATGCGGGCGCTCGACGTCTCGGTCCTCGAGGGTCTCAAAATAGAAGCCGATCTCAACACACTCGCGTTCCAGACGGAAGACTCGCTCGAAGGCATGAACGCCTTTGTCGACAAGCGCGAAGCCAAATTCAAGGATCGCTAGGATGGCGGATGGCGCTGTTATCGTTACCGGTGGAAGCCGCGGCATTGGCGCTGCACTCTCTATCGAACTTGATCGGCGTGGCTTTCAAGTCGCCTGCCTGTCGCGCACCGGAGATGCACCGCTCGGCTGTGAAGAGCCGTCTCGTTTTTTGCTACGCGTGTGCGATGCGACAGACGAAATGCAGTTGCGCGATAGCTTCAACTGGGTCGCGGAACAGGCTGGCGGGATCAAGGCCTTGGTCAATAACGCCGGTCTCCACACCAATTCAAAGAGCCAGGAATTGGAGCGCAGCGATTTCGAGAAAGTCATGGATATCAACGTCACTGCCGTGATGTTGGGCTGCCGTGAAGTCTTTCCCCACTTCGAACGCCAAGGTGGTGGGATGATCTTCAACATGGGCTCCTCTTTTGGATGGATCGGGGCTCCCTTCAACCTCGCCTACTGCACATCGAAAGCTGCACTTGGCGGCATGACGCGGGTTCTTGCCGCTGAATGGGCGAAATACAAAATACGCACCCTCAACATCGCACCAGGTTATATTGAAACCGACCTGAACAAAGATTTTCTGGAAAGTGAGAAAGTCAAAAAACTACTCTCGGAACGGATACCAACCGGCGGGCCGGGGAAGGCGCAAGACGTCGCCAAATTGGTCACCGCACTCTTGGTGGAAGATATCCCGTTCATGACCGGCAGTACGATCTACCTCGATGGTGGGCAAACCTTCGCTCATTGACGTAAAGTAGCGTCACTCTGAAAACTGAAACCTCATCCCGAGCCCGTCAAAGGATGACACCAAGCAAGAGACCTAACCAAATGCTCGTCTTCGACCGACTGAAATCACAAATCAACCTTCCCGAAGAAGAACAGCTTATCCTTGATAGTGTCCGGCAAATGAGCCGCGACCGTATCGCGCCCCGCGCCGCGGCCTACGATGAATCGGGTTACTTCCCCTGGGACAATGTGAAGGACATCAACGAGCTCGGTCTTAACGCCATGTTCGTGCCGGAAGAATACGGCGGAGCACAAACCTCCTTTGCCTGCTACCTGGAATGCGTGAAAGAAATCACCGCCGCCTGCGCGGCGACCGGAATAATCTGGGCAACCAACTACCACGCCATGAAACCGGTGATCGATTTTGCCAACGACGAGCAGAAGAAACGTTGGCTGCCGGGATTGGCCGAAGGCGCCCTCGCATCGCTCTGTATTACGGAACCTTCCGCCGGATCGGATGCCACCGGTATGCGCACGAAATTTACGCCGGATGGCGACGAGATCATGATCGACGGGGGGAAGACATTCATCACCAATGGCGACGTCGCCGAATATCTACTGGTCTTCGGCAAATGGAGCGAGATTGAGGATCCGAAGCAAGCGATCTCCGTCCTCCTAGTCGAAACAAAAGAATCGCCCGTGACGACCGTCAATCGAGAAAACAAAATGGGCCACCGGGCGTCGTCCACAGCGACCCTTGCTTTCGACGGTGTGCGGGTGCCGCGCGCTAACTTGCTGCACAATCCAGGCGACGGTTTAAAACTACTCCTCGCCTCCCTCAACAAATCACGCCCAAGTGTCGCCGCCCACGCCCTCGGCATTGCTCGTGCGGCTTTCGACGAGGCCGTTTTCTATATTAACGAGCGCCAGCAATCCGGGCGCAAGATCATCGAGTTCCAAGGCATCCAGTTCCTCCTCGCCGATCTTGCGACGGAGCTTGCATTCTGCGAAGCATTTCTCAATCACGTGGCACAGCTCATCGATAGCGGTGCCCCTGATTTTTCCACCGAAGCCTCAATGGCAAAAATGCGCGCCTCCGACCTCGCCATGCGGATGACGACGGAAGCCGTGCAGCTTCATGGCGGCTATGGTTACATCAAGGAATACAAAGTCGAACGCTTGATGCGCGACGCCAAGATCACTCAGATCTGGGAAGGCACGAACCAGGTCCACCGCCAGTTGATCGGTCGGGCCTTTGTGGAGAAGTAAGCAAGCCCGTCACCCTATCCCTTTCCCCTCGCGGGAGGGAAGTAGGGTGAGGAGGATCTAAAATTACAATAGGAGTAATCCATGCACCTAAAAAAACTCATTAACCCACCATCACCACGCGTCGGAAAGGCTCCATTCGCCCAAGGTGTCCAAATTGGAGAGACGCTATACGTCTCCGGCCAAATCGCGCAGGACGCCAATGGTCAAATTGTCGGCGTTGGCGATATGGATGCACAGGCGCGACAGGTCTTTGCCAATATCGAAGCCGTATTAAAGGAAGCCGGATCGTCCTTCGGCGATGTGGTAAAGATCACCTGCTATGTCTCCGACATGCGCCACTATGGGGCTTACAGTAAGGTTCGCTCGGAACTCTTCTCAAACGCCGATATCGCCAGCGCGACCGTCATCAGCCCCGGCTTCGTAAACCCGGACGCCTTGATCGAGATCGAAACCATCGCAGTTATCGGCTGCGGGGGATGATACCTAGGGCATTCAACATCTCAATGCATGCCTTACTTGCTACCTAACCAATACTAATTGTCCTTTGAACCATTCATCGCCCGCCAAACCTTCTCACTCGTCACCGGCATTTGGATGTGCTCGACGCCATAATCACGGAGCGCGTCGCAAATCGCGTTGACGATGGCGGCGGGGGCCGGCGTGGTGCCGCCTTCACCGCCGCCCTTGGCACCCATGCGATTGGTTGGTGTCGGGACCTCGTTATGGCCGACAATGAACATCGGCAGGTCGTCGGCGCGTGGCATGACATAGTCCATGAACGAGCCGGTTAGTAATTGCCCACTCTCCTGGTCATAAGCGACCTCTTCCCAAAGCGCCTGCCCCGCGCCCTGTCCGATGCCTCCATGCACCTGACCGTCAACGATCATTGGATTGACAACACGGCCGCAATCGTCGACCGCGGTATATCGGTCCAATTTAACGACACCAGTATCCGGGTCGATTTCGACTTCGGCCACATGGCAACCATTTGGATAGGCCGGCATCGGCTTGTCGATTAGACTGGTTGCCCGTAGGGGGCCTTTCAGGTCATCCGGCAGGTCACCAGTGTCGTCGTTGGCCGCGCTCGCCACATCGAATAGGCCAGTGGAGCGGTCCGTCCCGCTGACACGGAAAGTGCCATCGATAAACTCGACATCAGCCTCTGCACATTCCAAAAGATGAGCGGCAATCCGCTTGCCCTTATCGACGATCTCATCTCGGGTGATTGTAAACAAATGACCTGCGAGGCGCATTGTCCGCGCCGCGTGAGAGCCGGAGCCGTCTTTTACCACTGCCGTGTCGCCATAGACGTAGTCGACGCATTCATAGGGCACTTCCAATAATGATGCGCCGATTTGCCGAAATGTCGTCTCGTGTCCTTGTCCACTTGAGTGAGAGCCCATGATCATCTCGACCCGGCCTTCCGGTGAGACCGTCATCACCGCGCGTTCTAAGGGCCATCCAGTCGAGGTTTCGACATAGTTGGCCGTACCTATACCCCGCAGCTTGCCCCTCAACTCACTCTCGCTCCTACGCGTCTCTAGCCCGTCCCAATTCGCTAGTTTAAGAGCCAGCTTCATGCCATGGACAAAGCGTCCGCTGTCATAAGTCACACCCATAGGGTTCGTATACGGCAGTTGTTCGTCCTTTATCAGATTCTTCAATCGAATTTCCACCCGGTCGATCCCCATCTCGATAGCCGCCCGGTCGATCAAGCGTTCGAGGACGAAGATAGCCTCGGGTCGACCGGCACCACGATAGGCTGTGACGGGACTAGTATTGGTCCAGACTGCTTTAGTCGTCACGTCGGCCTGAGGGATGTCGTAAATTCCCGTGGAGACCGTGGGGCCTCGTGCAATCGGCACGAAGGAAAGCGCGTGACTTCCAAGGTTGCCAAAATTCACCGTCCGCATAGCGAGGAACATTCCGTCGCTGTCGAGCGCCAGTTCCGCCTCAGTGAAAAGATCGCGGCCCGCATAATCGCCGAGCGCCATTTCGCTTCGCGTCCCGGTCCATTTCACTGGACGACCTATCCGCTTCGCCGCCCAGGTCACAAGCGTGAATTCCGGATAACATGAGTTGCGTGTTCCATAGCCGCCACCGACATCCCGAGCAATGACGCGCACCGTATCCTCCGGCACCTGAAAGGCCGTGGCGATTTCACGCTGGAACCGATTAACTCCCTGCCCACCAGCCCACAGCGTATACCGCTCAGTTGCATCGTCATACTCGGCGACAGCGGCGCGAGGCTCCATTGGGACACCCGAGACGCGGTTATTCACAAGGTCCATGCGCACCACGTGCGCCGCCGTTGCGAAGGCCTCTGCCACGGCTCCCAGATCGCCTTTCTGATCATCGACGCACAGGTTATCCGTTTGCTCATCCCAAAGTTTAGGTGCACTGGGCGCCAGCGCCTTCACTTGATCAACCACGGACGGCAGCGGGTCGTAGGAGACCTCTACCTGTTCGGCTGCATCCCGCGCCTGCTCCACGGTCTCCGCGATCACCATCGCTACCGCTTCGCCGATGCGCCGCACCTTTGTCAAGACGAGTGGTTCGATCTTTGGATAGTAGATTGGCGAACCGTCGCGATTGATAAGTTCGACGTCCTTCGGATTGCCTTGCGCCATCATCGGATTTAGACCATCCGCTGAATAGTCAGCGCCCGTGAGCACAACCAAAACACCCGGCAAGGCAGCAGCTACATCCGTCCCGATCGAGAGTATGCGCGCATGCGCGTGTGGGGCCCGAGTAAAAGCCGCATGGGCCTGGTCCGGTCGATTGAAATCGTCGCTATACTCTCCCGCCCCTGTCAGCAGACGATGATCCTCGAACCGAGGTATCGATGTGCCAATCCCTTTACCGCCGGAACCACCATCCATCACCCATGTCTCCCTTAAGCGGCGGCGCTCATACGCTTCGCATCCTTAATCTGGGCGCGGTGCAGCAAGCGCCTCTCGTTCGGATCAAGCGCGTCGCGGCGATGCAGCGTGCAACGATTGTCCCAAACGACGACGTCACCGAGCCGCCACTTTTGCGTCCACGTGAATTCTGGTTGCGTTATATGAGTGAATAACTCGTCCAGCAGCGCATCGCTCTCCGCCTCCGGTAATTCGCGAATGAAGGCTCGAGCCCGGCGACCGAGATAGATGACCTTACGCCCAGTCTCCGGATGTACTGCCACCAATGGATGGACGGCGCCTGGAACATCGTCTCGATTTTCATAAACTTCCTGATAACCCTTACGCACTTGACCGACACTATTGTGGGAGGAATCGTGCTTGCACGTCAGCCCATCAATCCGTTCTTTCATGTCATCCGAAAGTGCGTCATAAGCGGCGGCCGTGCTGGCATAGCCCGTATCACCGCCTTCCAGCGGCAATTCAATGGCGTACAGAATACTCGCCTTCGGGGGCAACTCGTTATAGGACATGTCGGTGTGCCATTTGGATTCGTACGAGCCAAGACTTCCAATCGGCACACCATCCACCGTCACATTAGAGATTACCGCGAGCTGTGGATACTCAGGCTTCCAATGTTTTCCGTTCGCATTGATCGGCGCCATATCAAGCTCGCCGAACCTGTTCGCGAAAGCGAGGAATTTATCGTCGTTGAGATCCTGGCAGGGAAAGCGCAACACGCCATTATGATCAAGCCACGCCTGATAAATCCGTGCGAAACCCGCGTCGTCCAACTCGTCCAGCTTTACATTCCAAACATCGGCCCCAAGCGCCGCGCCACTTGGCACGATTTTCATTTCATCAGTCATTGTATTCTCCTGATCTATCCGTTCGATGATTTCACGGCGGCTATCTGCTCGTCGGTATAACCGGCCACGCCGCGCAACACCTCGTCCGTATCGACACCGAGATCAGGCGCCCCCACTGGGTCACGTACGGGCGTCTCAGTTAAGATCATCGGCGAGCGGATACCCTTAACACTCCCGAACCGTGGATGTGCTTGGTCAACCACCAAACCCCGCGCCACAACGTCATCGGATGACAGCGCTTCACCCACATCCCTAACTTCTCCCGCCGGGATGCCGAAGGACGCCATCTTATCGATCCAATGTGCGCGCGTTTCTTTCATAAATACCGCGTTCAAAACTTCCGCAAGCTCCCCACGGTTCTCCACACGCTTTGCGTTATCGGAAAACCGGTGATCTTCGACGAGTTCGGGTCGCTCTAGGCAATCCTCGCAGAATTTTTTGTAGAGGCGATTGTTCGTCATTGTCACCATAATCGGTCCGTCCGACGCCGTGAACAGCCCGACCGGTTGCGCCAAGGCATTACTGTTGCCGTAGCGTCCCATCACGACTTCATCAATCAGAAAAGCATTCGACGCATGATGCAGCATATTGACCGCCGTATCGAACAACGGGACGTCGATGCGCTGACCTTTGCCGATCTTCTCCCGCGCGATGATTGCCGCCAAGATAGCTTGGCCCGCGAACATCCCAGTGAACATATCGGCTATGGAAACACCAGTGCGCATCGGCTCACCATCCGGATCGCCTGTCAGAGACATAAAACCACTTTCTGCCTGAACGATAGGGTCATATCCGGGGCGATCCTTCAACGGACCGTCGCGACCATACGCCGAGATTGAAGCAAAGATGAGTTGTGAATTGATCGCGCTCAAATCCTCATACCCGATGCCGTATCGGTCCATGACCCCAGAACGGTAATTTTCCACCACTACATCCGCATTCGCAGCCATCGCCCGAACAGCGTCGCCACCTTCTTGTGTGCGGATATCGATTGTCACACTCTTCTTGTTGCGATTCACCGCCAAGAAGTAAGTGGAAAAATCCAACGTCGGCGAGATGTTAAAGCCTCTGGTGTCGTCACCACCTTGCGGATTTTCGATCTTGATAATCTCCGCACCTAAATCGCCCAACACAACGGTGCAATACGGACCTGCCAAAACACGGGTAAAGTCGAGAACACGGATTCCGTCGAGCGCGGTCATATAACATCCTATCTTCAGTTATTCTCCCGCCGTCCGGTCAGACGGCATGGACCACGCAATTACTCGTCGGCTTGCCATCAGAGCCAAGCAGGTGCATCTGAGCGATGCGCCCTCCCTTTTCACACGCGACGAGCGATAACGTGTCATCCCAAAACATAGGACGACGGAACCAGACCTCCAGATCGAACGCTTTTGGCGTGTAATGTTTCTCCAGCGCTTCGCGGTAGAAATGAATACCCATCAGACCAGCGGCAATCGGAGCTCGAAAACCGTGTTCACGCGCGACCTCTCGATCGGAATGGATTAAATTGCCCGCTTCGTCGCTGTAATCCGCCACATTCTGCGGCACCAGCGTGCGCCGCATGATCTCCGAAAACCCATCCAAACTCTCATCCGGGCGTGAGATACCTGCTGACGCCTCCCTAGGCCCAATTGGCGTAATACCGGACCGCACCGCTTCAACGCAGACCGTGCCATCCCCCCGCGCATAGCTGAACTCACACCGCAGGATGCAACCGCGTGGGTGTGGATTGATTTCCAAAATGCGGCCGGAGATCGTAATCTCTTCTTCGAAATATAAGGGCTCGATTTGCTTGAAGCGTTGCGAGAGATGGACCCCGCCCAGGATCGGTATTCCGCACGCCATTAATACCCGTAGCGTCGGCAAACCCAACATCGCAACATCCACGGTTTCTCCGAAAAGTTCCGGATCGATCCCGCTGCATTTAAGCTTACGCGTCTGATCCTCGGTGGCGACCGAGAATGTCTGCGATGGAAACTCAAAACCCACTTCAACTTCCAAGGCTGCACTCAAATCTAATCTC
This sequence comes from Alphaproteobacteria bacterium, assembly GCA_049601975.1. Taxonomy (GTDB): domain Bacteria; phylum Pseudomonadota; class Alphaproteobacteria; order UBA8366; family UBA8366; genus UBA6544. The sequence continues at coordinate 23,564 of JBMYRC010000055.1, forward strand.
CTTTGGCCCAACTCTTCACATAATCTATGTCCTCGACACCCGACGGCAGCTCTCCCAATTGTAGGGCGTCACGTGTGTCGATCATAACCGCATATTCGTCCGTGGCAGCTTTCGGTTGGACGAGCATATGCTTCAGCGCCTTCGGGCTCGGGCCGTGGGTGAAGCCAGCCGGGTGGAACGTCACCGTTCCGGAATCAATCCCGGGGCGGCTAAAAAACTCACCTTTGTGATAGAACAGCACTTCGTCGTAATCATCGTTGTTATGGAAGAACGGAATTTTCAGTGCATCTGCATCCGTCTCGAACGGGCGCGGCGCGAAGGTACAGACGACATGCCTTCCGCCGACGAAGGTCGTGTGCGCCGAAGGCGGCAGATGGTAGCGATGGCTGGTCATCGGCCGGATGTCTTTCACGTTGATGCGCACGACCGAGAGATCGCCTTTCCAGCCGACGATATCCAACGGGTTGTGCGGATAACGGATAGTACTGACTGCACCCGAACGTTTTACCGCTACCGGCCAAGCCGCATCTTCATCCCGTTGTGCCGCGAAGGCCTCGTCGATATCAGGCGCGTCGAGCATCGCCGGATCGAAAATCGCGTGATTTCCAACCAATCCCTTATCAGGCAAGGAATAAGTACTGTTCGTTGATTCCACGAGCAGTGCCGTGACAGGTTGGTCGCATTCGATGCGCCACATCGTACCGCGTGGGATGACGATATAATCGCCCGCAGCGAAAGGCAGGTGGCCAAAATCGCAAAACATGTCGCCGCTGCCTTCATGGACAAAAATCAGATCGTCGCCATCGGCATTACGGGCGAGGGTTTCCATCTTCGCTGGTGCCCGCCAAAATCGAATAGACGTGTGAGCATTATGGAGGATAGTCGTCGCATCCCAAGGCGACGGCTCCGGCGCATTCAAACGCGTCAGATCAAAAGCCCGGGGACGTAGCGGTCCTTCCCAATCCACCCATCCGGTCGGCGGCCGCCTGTGATAGAAATGCGCGGAGGGACCGAAGAACCCCTCCTTGCTCATCTCCCGCTCATAAGTGCCCTCCGGCAAGCCGGCATGCGCTTGGCGAGACGCCTCGCCGCGCACGGTCTGCATGGGGATATAACGTTTCATCGACTATCGCCTCCCTATTCATCAGTCGGTATGAAAACACGCCGATCCATCATTCCTCGGATAGTGCCGGAATCAAACCTTGCGTGAAAGGTAACGAGCTCAAACCATATCAATAGTAACGCTATCCGCTCCAACCAATCGGACAAGGCACGTGAAAAATTATCAAGATGGCGGCGAAGCAATTTTGGAAGCGTTCCGACGGCTGGGCGCGGATTACGTCATTTCCTCACCGGGCTCCGAATGGGCG
>JBMYRC010000056.1:0-24152 GCA_049601975.1 Alphaproteobacteria bacterium
TGAACCCTCGTCTTGAGCTTGGGAAGCTCCTGCTCTACCGTTGAGCTACACCCGCGTACCGTCCCTAAGGCATAATAAAAGCAGAGCCTGAGTTCAAGTCTTGGGAATGATCCGGGACAGGGTGTGGGTCGCGTTTGTCATCTCGGTTTTCCCGAATCCCGCATATCCCAACAAAAAGCCACTGCGCCATGGTGTTTTGTCGTAGAATGCCGAGAGCGGTGGTGCCTCGACACCGGCCGCGCGCAGGTGCTGCGATAGCTGTGTGTCATCGAGCCCCTTCGGTAATTCAGCCAACAGATGCATGCCCGCATCCTGTGGAGTGAGGTTTAGGAAGCCTCCCGGTTCCTGTTGGACCAATTGATTAACGTTGCTTGCCGGTCGCTATAGAGCGCTCGCATGCCTCTAATATGCGCGCTTAGAAATTATTCAGAAATAAAATCTGCGAGCGCGGCTTGAGCGATCGATGACGGGTTAGAATCGATTAGAACTCGAATCGAACGAAACGCATCGACCAGATCGTCCGGCACCACCATTTAGCCAATGCGGAGGCCTGGAAACATGACCTTGCTCATTTTGCCGATGTAAATCACCCGGCCTTCCTCGTCGAGGCCCTGCAGCGCGGCCAATGGGCGGCCGCGATATCGGTACTCACTATCGTAATCATCCTCTAAGATGAACGCGTCCGCCCGACGCGCCCATTTGAGCAATTTCAATCGACGCCCCAACGTCATGGTCACGCCGAGCGGGTATTGGTAAAATGGCGAGACGCAGGCCAGACGGGCGTCCGGCGCTATGTGCTCGCCTTCGGACACGCTGATGCCTTCGTTGTCGACAGGAACAGCGGCCAGCTCGGCACCGGCGGCTAACAACGCGCACCGCATGCCTTGGAAGCCGGGCTCTTCCATCCAGACGGAATCACTGGGGTTGATTAACACGCGAGCCGTTAGATCAATGGCTTGCTGGGCACCGGTGAGGATAATTACTTGGTTCGAGTGGCACTGCACGGCGCGCGCGGCGCTGAGATAGGAAGTGATGGCCTCGCGTAGTGGCGCGAAACCCAGCGGGTCGTTTCCAACCAGGAAACTGCGGGGTGGATGGCGGCATTTCCGCCGAAGGAGCCGTGCCCATTCCTCGAATGGAAACTCCGCAAGTTCCGGTATACCGGGAGAAAAAGCAGAGGGGCAGGTTGAACCTCGACCACTGATCGATGAAAGATATGTGCCCCGTTTGGATGGTCCCCGGCGCTGGATGTTAGCCGGACGCGATGTCGTCTCTGTGCCCCGCGCGTTCAATAATTCTTCCGGAAGCGTGGTCGACACATAGGTGCCGGCTCCGGTTCTCCCTTCGATGTATCCCTCGGCGAGCAGTTGATCGAAGGCCGAGACCACGGTGTTGCGCGAGAGACCTAAATCCTGGGCAAAGGAGCGCGTTGCCGGAAGCCGTTGGCCTGGACGAAGGCGAGCGCTCAGGATCGCGTCCCGGATGGCGAAATAGAGCTGACGGTAAAGCGGTTCCGACGTATCGACATCAATGGAAATCGCCTCGAGATCCGCCGCGACCGGCCGTTTCAATATATGACTCCGGATTGGAGCTGCTAAATGGGGAAAAAATACCATAACGGCAACACCGCTATTTGCGACGGCACTCTCGGCTCACGTGATTATCATTGTGAATCGGTCATCGAACAGTCTTTAATGAATTAACGGACGTTCGGTCTGCGACCGTTTCGAATTAACCCTTAACAACTATTTTACCGGGTAATGAGCGAAGCCAATACACTTGAAAATCTGCTCTTGGCAGAGGCGAAATTTCGCGATCCACAGCTGACAGCGAATGGCGAAATTCGCGCTTCCGTGCATCTGAAGGAATTGAAAACCTTGTGGTTCAATACAGGCACGCTTTGCAATCTCAAGTGCAGCAATTGCTATATCGAATCCAGCCCCACCAACGATCGCTTCGTCTATTTGACCATATCCGAAGTGACAGCCTTTCTTGACGAACTTGATTACGAGGGCTCGTCCCTGGAAGAGGTTGCTTTCACGGGAGGTGAGCCGTTCATGAACCCGGACTTAGTGGCAATGGCGGCCGTCAGTCTGGAGCGCGGATACCGCGTCTTGATTTTGACGAATGCGATGCGCCCGATGTTAAAATGCGCCGATGATCTTCTGAAACTGCAGGCGCAACATGGAGACAGGTTGACGCTCCGTGCGTCGCTCGACCATTACTCGGAACCTTTACATGATTTGTATAGGGGCGAGCGAGCCTATGCGCGGGCGTTGGCTGGAATTCGTTGGCTGTCGGCGCATGGATTTCGGATCAATCTGGCCGGTCGTACCCATTGGAACGAAAGCGAGAAAATGCTCCGCGAAGGGTTTGGGCGCCTCTGTACGCGCGAAGCGATCTCGGTCGACAGTTATGACCCTTCGCAATTGATTCTGTTTCCCGAAATGGATGAAACGCTGGACGTGCCGGAAATTACAAACGCCTGCTGGTCACTTCTGAATGTCAATCCGGACGATATGATGTGCGCGACGTCGCGTATGATCGTGAAACGCAAGGGTGAAGAACGGCCGATCGTACTTCCATGTACGCTTCTTCCGTGCAATTCGGAATTTGAATTGGGAAATACGTTGGCTCAAGCCGGTAAAGATGTAAAACTTAATCATCCCCACTGTTCAAGATTTTGTGTCTTAGGTGGCGGTTCTTGCAGCCGAGCGGAGAGCTGAACGCAAGTCAGTTACGTTCGCGTATAACTGACAAGCTATTAATATATCCTGTGAATCGTCCCAGTATGGGCCGTCACGATAAGAGCGTGGCGGAACAACGCTTCTTGATCACCGCGCGTTAGGGCGTCCTAATGACGCCACAATGATTGACGGAAAACCATATCGCGGCCTAAAAGTCGTCGATGCCAGTCAAGGTTTTGCGGAACCTTATTGCGCAGGCCTCTTGGCCCTGTATGGCGCGGACGTTATCAAGACTGAACCTACGGAGGGAGATTAGGCCCGAGGGATCGGGCGCAATCAGTCTGGCCAGACGCCGCTCCACCTAGTGGGCAACCGCGGCAAGCGCAGCATCGCGCTGGATTTGAAGAAGCCGGACGCCCTTTGTATCGTGCCTCGTTTGGCAACGGATTGCGATGTCTTTCTGGAAAGTTTCCGACCTGGGGTCTCCGACCGACTTGGGCTGTCCTATGAAGCGAAAAAAGCGGTGAGCCCCGACGTCCTCTACCTGTCGGTGAGCGGCTTTGGGCAAGACGGTATCTATCGAGAACGCCCGGCAACGGACACCGTGTTGCAGGCGTTTCCCTGTCTGATGTCAATCAATAAAGGGTTGGACGGTATTCCGCACAGGGTCGGCATGCTGGCAGTCGGTACGTCAGCGGCTTTACACGCATTTCAGGCACTGCAAGCCGCTCTTTATGCGCAGCGAGACGGCGGCGGCGGTCGCTGGATCCAGATTGATCTAATGCGAACCACAGCGTCTTTCTTGACGCAGAAAAATCGCCGAATATCAAATGGAAGACGGCCAACCTCGCGGAATGCACCCATCGGCCGGTGCCTATCAAACAAAGGATGGCTGGCTCGTATTCACATTGTTGAAAAACGAGCATTTCACGTGTTTGTGCAAGGCCCTCGGCCACCCGGAATTGGCTGAGGATCCTCGTTGTATCGGTTTCAAGCAACGTTAGGAAAACAGCGCTAAAAGTGATCGAAATGGTCACGAGCCTCATGGCTCTACATACGACGGAGGAGTGGATTTCCCGACTGCATGCGGGGGTTGTCCTCAGCAACCCTATTAATATAATACCATCGGCGACTGGTTGCAGGACGAAAATGTCCGCGATACGAGCGCCATCGGCCGAGTGGAACAGCCCAATTCTGGGCCGGTAGATGTCCCGATTATCCACGGGACCGTATTTGATCCTGAATTATATGCTCCCGCCGTTGGTGAGCATGGAGTAAGTATATTGGCGGAGCTCAGAATGAGCAGTTTAGACATCGATAATCTCGCCAAAATAGACACCGTAAAACTACCCTAAATACGAAAAAAACGCTCATGAGCAACGACAACTTCGATCCTACTAATCACAAGCCACTCAAATCCAAATATTTTGAAGATATGAAAGTGGGGGAAACTTTTTACATCCCATCCCGCACCATGACCGACGCCCTGTTTTCGGCGTTTCAATTGGCGTCCGGTGATAATCATCCGATCCATTACGATATTGAGTATTGCAAACGCCACGGGCACCCGGGGATGGTCGCCCATGGGTTCCAGACGTTGATCCAAACCGCGCCAGGTGCAGGATGGTTTCCCTTCGTCGTTGGCGACTCGTTGGTTGGCTTCCTCGAACAGTCTTCAAAGTTCCTAAAACCGGTCTATAACGGAGATACCCTATACTCGATGTTGGAGATTACCGAGTTGAAGGCGAACCGCTCGACGGGCGTCGTGACCATGCGGTCGACGATCCATAACCAAGACAGTGAATTGGTTTTGGAAGGTGAGCAGAAATTCCTGATTAAAAAGCGCAATCCCGACGCTTAAGAACACAACGAAATCCGGTTCCGCACTGGACAACCAATCTCCGCCGCTCCATATGTTGCACTCCACACGCGGAAGGATTTGAACGCTGGATACCGGGAAATACGAATCAGTGACACGGGGCATCAAAGTCGTGGTGCGCCCGTTCTATCTCGACGACCAGTCGGAACCGGACGAGAACCATTTCGTTTGGGCGTATCATGTGGAAATCATGAATGATGGCCAAGAACAAGTTCAATTGCGGACCCGATATTGGCGCATTACCGACGCCCTAGGACGCGTGCAGGAAGTGCGAGGCCCCGGCGTTGTGGGCGAACAACCGGTGCTGGATCCCGGCGAGGCGTTTGAATACACCAGCGGGACGCCGTTACCGACACCGTCCGGCATTATGGCGGGTATCTATCAGATGGAAGCGGCGGGCGGCGAACAGTTCGATGTCGAAATTCCCGCTTTCTCTCTGGATAGTCCCCACCAGGCGATCAATTTGAATTAGTGGGCTTTTGAATCGTGTAGGCGATCGGCCGAAAGGACGTAACTTGACCCTGAACAGCGAAAACACGGACCGCCAAGATACGACCGGGGATGCCGCGGAGGAAGCTGCGGCATCCGTCGTCAGCCGCGACGAAGTCGAGGCCGCGGTCCGTAAGCTCATTCATTGGATTGGCGAAGATCCGGACCGCGAGGGTTTGGTCGACACGCCGAAGCGTGTCGTGAAGGCTTTCGAGGAGTTTTTTGCAGGCTATAAGACGGACCCGACCGAATTTCTGGAGCGTACCTTCGAAGAGACGGACGGCTATGACGAAATGATCGTGCTGCGCGATATCGCCTTCGTCTCTCACTGCGAGCATCATATCTTGCCGGTAGTCGGAAAGGCGCATGTGGCGTATTTGCCCGATAAACGGGTCGTCGGCATAAGTAAATTAGCCCGTGTCGTCGAAGCCTTTGCTCGGCGGCTGCAGATACAAGAACGGATGACGGCGCAGATCGCCAATGCGATCGAAGCGGCGCTGCAGCCACGTGGGATCGCGGTGGTGATCGAAGCGGAGCATCAATGCATGACCACGCGCGGAGTGATGAAGCCCGGTGTATCGATGGTGACGAGCCGAATGCTTGGCGCTTTCCGAGACGATGCGAAAACCCGGTTCGATTTCGAGTATATTGTCGGCAAACGCTCCGGCTGAGAATATAATTGCTGGCCGCTGGACAAACGACAGCCGTGATCGGATCATGGCGGTTGCGTGACTCAGCTCGGATGAGAGAGACGTGCTCGACTTCAGGCCTATCCTGTTCATTACCGGAGTACTGATGCTGCCTTTGGCGGTCGCAATGTGCCTGCCCGCGATTGCCGATGCCTCGGCGGATAATCCCGATTGGCAGGTCTTCCTGACCGCTTCCGGGTTTACTCTGTTTGTCGGTGGCGTATTGGCGCTGACGTCGTGGGGCAATGTGCGCACGATCACGCCACGCCAGGGGTTTGTGCTCACCACCTTCTTATGGATCGTCATTCCAGGATTCGCGGCACTTCCCTTCGCCTTCTCTGATTTGGATTTGAGTTACACCGATGCCTTCTTCGAATCCATGTCGGGATTGACGACGACGGGATCGACAGTCATCCGATCTCTCGATGTCGCACCTCCCGGCATTTTGATTTGGCGCGCCTTGCTGCAATGGCTCGGCGGTATCGGCGTGATCGCCATGGCGATCGCGATTCTACCGTTGTTACGGATTGGTGGCATGCAGCTGTTTCGGATGGAATCTTCCGACCGCTCGGAAAAAGTCCTGCCGCGCACAACGCAGCTCGTGGCATATATCGGGTTTATTTACCTCGGGACGAGCGTTGTGTGCGCCTTGGCGTATTGGGCGGCCGGGATGTCCGGGTTCGACGCTATCGCTCACGCGATGACGACCATCGCGACCGGCGGCTTCTCGACTTATGACGCCTCGCTGGCACATTTTAAAAGCCCCGCCATCGAATATATTGGCGTTGTGTTCATGTTGATTGGCAGTTTGCCATTCGTCCTATATCTGCGGGCCCTGCGCGGTAATGCCAGACCGTTGTTTCGCGACGACCAGGTGCGATTGTTCCTATTGATTGTCATCATCGCGATACTCTCTATTGCCTATTACCGCTATGCTTCGGGCGTCGAGATCGGCGCGGCGTTGCGGGAATCGGCTTTCAACGTGGTGTCGATTATTACCGGGACTGGCTATGTGACGGATGATTACAGCGCCTGGGGGCCGTTTGCGCTGATCGGTTTCTTTTTCCTGATGTTTGTCGGTGGGTGCGCCGGGTCGACGACGTGTGGTATCAAGGTTTTCCGTTTCCAGGTGCTGTTTGCAACCGCGGTTACGCAAATTCGCCGACTTTTGGAGCCACACGGGGTTTATCTCGCCTATTACAATCGGAAACCGATTCCGGAAGAAGTTTCCGCCTCTGTCATGGCGTTCTTCTTCCTCTACGCCCTGAGCTATGTGGCGATTGCCGTCGGTCTTGGTTTGTCCGGAGTCGATTTTTTAACCGCTGCGTCGGGCGCCGCAACTGCGATTTCCAATGTCGGGCCGGGCCTCGGGCCGACGATCGGGCCGGCGGGCACATTCGCGACACTTACTGACCAAGCGAAGTGGCTGCTCTCTGCGGGTATGCTGCTCGGGCGTCTCGAACTTTTTACGGTAATCGTATTGTTGATCCCGTCATTCTGGCGCGACTGAGGATTATTTCAGGAAGGCTGCCAGATGTTTCCGGATTTGTGCTTCGAACGTCTGGTCGAAATCACTCATGAGTTTCTCGGTTAATTCATACCAGAGCGTGAGGCGCTCCCTCAGCGTGGCGTTCTCCGGGACCGTGCGATTCCGTAGGCTGGTGGCGACGGCATTTGCACTGCTCAGTCCCTTACTGTCGGTTGCCTCGATCACGACCTCCACTTTCGCGTCATAACGCTCCGATTGTTCCGTCGTAAATGTTCCTTTGATACCACCGAGCTGCTTCAAACGGGCCTCGACTACGCTGGCATCGCGAATGGTGACGACGGCACGACCGCTGGTACCTGACGCTCGGAGCCGATCCACGACCCAACGCTCCACCGCGATATGCGGTGGCACCGGCATTTCGTGCTCAATGTGCGGCGCTTTGAGAGTCGGCTCGAACAGGTGGACGATATCGATTTCCCGGACATCGAGAGAAATCGGCGGTAAATGCTGGAACGTCTGCTCGGGAAAACTGCGTTGATTAACGGGCGTTTCGCAGCCAGGCACAGCCAATACGGATACGATCAAAAGGGATCGGAAAGACAACTTTTTCATGTACATGATATGCGACCACTCGCGCCAGCCTTCAAGAGGCGCGTGCGGCCTCTATTTGGTCGGAGTTGAACCATTCTTCGGTGCTGCAGAATTCGCATTTGATTGAGATATGGCCATCGACCTTGTAATCCTCAATTTCCTCCGCCGATAACATCTTGAGAATGCCTTCGCCGCGGTCCCTCGAGCATCTACAAGAGAATTGTAATGGCAGGGCATCGAATACTCGGACGCCGTCCTCGTGGAACAGCCGAAACAGCAATTGATGCGCTGAGAGGGTGGCCGAGGTCAATTCACTTTTCTCGCAGCTGCTCATCAGAATTGTCGCTCGCCGCCAGGCTTCGTCCATCTCTTCCTTGCGGAAGCTCAGCTCGTCTTCGGGCAAGCGCTGCAGCATCAGCGCACCGGCTCGCCATTCACCCGTACCGTCTTTTTCTGCAGCTATGGTGATGGCGGCGGAAAACTGGTCCGATTGCTGAAAATAATGATGCACGCAGTCGATCAAGGTCGCGCCCTGCAATTCGACGATGCCTTGATAAAGTTCCGCATGCTCGCCTTGGTCGACGGTAAAAGCGAGATATCCGGCACCAAATAATCGAGGCACGGGCGAACCATTGATCTCCGTCTCGTCCGGCACGTCGTCGCCGACGCTGGCATATGCGCGCACGCCACCATCGGTAGTCACATCTGCCGCCATCAGGCTAACTGGCCCGTTACCCTTAGCCTGTAGGGTGAAAATGCCATCGAACTTTAATGTGGCTGAAAGCGCCGACGCTAAGACAACGAATTCCGCCATCAGGGATTGTACAGCGGGTGGCAGGTCGTGGCGACCGATGACATCGCTCACTGTTGGCCCCATACGGATCAAGCGGCCTCGCAGGCCGCTCTCTTCAATCAGGAACGGTTGGATCAGGTCGTCGTCGAGACTCACGTAAGGCACCAGATTAGTATGCCTTTCTGTGCATGCAGCCTGTTTTCGGCTTCGTCCCATACAACCGATTGCGGTCCGTCCATGACATCGGCGGTGACTTCCTCACCGCGATGGGCCGGTAGGCAATGCATGAAAATCGCTTCCGACTTCGCAAGCCCCATGAGCTGGCTATCGACCTGGTATGGCCGCAGCAGGTTGTGGCGGTCGCTGATCCCTTCGTCTCCCATGGAAACCCAGACATCGGTCGAAACGCAATCCGCACCGGTTGCGGCTTCAGTGGGATCATTGGTCAACAATACACGAGCGCCGTTCTCTTGAGCCCATTTCATGACGTCTTGATTTGGCTGCAATTCATCCGGGCACGCGAGGCGCAATTCGAACCCGAGTCGGGTCGCGGCGTGAATCCAACTGGTCGCCATGTTGTTGCCGTCGCCGCACCAGGCAATGGTCTTGTCTTCGACCCGACCGAGATGTTCCTCGATGGTCATGACGTCGGCCATGATCTGGCAGGGGTGAGAATCGTCGGTCAGGCCGTTGATGACGGGAATGGTCGCATTCTCCGCCATATCGGTCAGGTTCTGCGGGTTAGTCGTACGGATCATGATCGCATCGACATAGCGCGAGAGCACTTTCGCCGTATCAGCCACCGTTTCGCCCCGACCTAGCTGCATATCGGTATGATCCAGGACGATGGTCTCGCCGCCCAGTTGGCGCATGCCGACGTCAAAGCTGACGCGGGTCCGCGTCGACGCCTTCTCGAAGATCATCGCCAGACATTTGCCTTCGAGCGGGCGCGGGTTCTCCGCCGCGCCCGTCTTAAAAGCGACCCCGAGATCGAGCTGTTCACGCAGCGTTTTCTCGTCGAATTGGTCCAGATCTAGGAAGTGCTTAGGCGCCACCATCTCCGTGCTCCCAGGCGCTCGCGACCTTGTTGAGGATATCGATCGCCTCGTCGACATGTGAATTTTCGATGATCAATGGCGGCAAGAAGCGCACGACATTGTCGTCTGCCGGTACTGTCAAAAGCCCGGCATCGCGCAGCTTGTTCCACATTTCGAGGTTCGTGACCTTGCAGACGAATCCCAGCATGAGGCCCTTACCGCGGACTTCCTGAAACACGTCCGGATGCTTGGCAACCAGCGCTTCCGCCTTTTCCAGCAGATAGCCTGCGGCCTTTTGCACGCCATCGAGGAAACCGTCGCGGGTGATTTCTTCCAGCACCGTCAGCGCCGTCGTTGCCGACAGATAGTTGCCGCCATAAGTGCTGCCATGAGTGCCTGGCACCATGCCTTGTGCGGCGTCCGCCGTTGCCATGATGGCACCAATCGGCATACCGCCGCCGAGGCCTTTGGCCGCCGCCATGACGTCCGGCTCTATCCCGGCCCATTCATGCGCCCAGAGTTTGCCCGTGCGTCCCATGCCGGTCTGCACCTCGTCGAAGATCAACAGCAAACCGTATTCGTCCGCCGTCATACGCAATCCTTTTAAATACTCGGTATCCGCAGGACGGATACCGCCTTCGCCTTGGATCGGCTCGACGACGATGGCTGCGGTCTCGCCGGTAATGGCGTTACGTAGCTCATTCAAGTTGCCAAACGTAACTTGATCGAAGCCTTCGGTCTCCGGTCCAAAACCGGCCAAATGTTTCGGGTTCTTAGAGGCGGACAGCGTTGCAAACGACCGTCCATGGAAAGAACCGGAACAGGTGATGACGCGGAACTTTTCCGGATGCCCTATGGCGTCTTGATATTTTCGGGCCAGCTTGATGCAGCCTTCGACCGCTTCGGCGCCGGAATTTCCAAAAAAAACCAAATCCGCGAACGACGTCTTGCAGAGGAGCTCCGCCAGCGCCGTCTGTTGCGGGATATGGTATAGGTTCGATGTGTGCCACAACGTGCCCACTTGATCCTGCAGAGCCTTCACCAGCCTGGGGTGGGAATGGCCGAGCGCATTCACAGCGATACCCGATCCGAAATCAAGGTATCGTCGCCCATCCGTCGCAATAAGATAGACGCCTTCACCTTTTTCGAATGATATATCGGCCCGCCCGTAGGTGGGCATGACGGCTGTGTTCACGGCCTTATCCTCCTGCCATAAGTACAAAAAATAACCTCCCACGAGGCGGAAGGGCGCGGAGTATCAGCGCATTCGGTGCAGGCTGTCAATGCGTTCGCGTGATTTTCGAATGTTGGGAAACCGCCGAGTCGAGACCGATTTGCATGAATTCAAGACCCAAAACGGCCAAAGGCGGCGAAAGGCTCGCCGCTGTTGGTTTTTTGGTTCGCTGTGCCGACGCCAATTGGGAGGGGCAGGGTGGGCGTACGACGCTGCGTTTCGATGCGTTTCGAGACTGTCTTGCAACCGTCTCTATGATTGACACTATGATGGAAGCTGGGCAGCTTTACTGTGATCGCGATCACAAGGGTTAAATAAAATTAATAGCTCTTCGAAAAAAAGTTCTGAGGCGGCGGCCAAGGAAGAGGATCGGCGGGAAAAACGCTTGCCGAAGAAAGCCACTCCGAAGCACCTTGAGCGTGTGGGCCTGTATTATTTGGAACGCTATGCGAGCTCGTCGGAGAACCTCCGCCGCGTATTGATGCGCCGGGTTGAGCGCTCGGCGCGGGCCCACGGTAAAGACTGCGACGAGGGGGTGGAAGCCATCGATGGCATCATCCAGCGGTTTCAGGAATGGGGTTATTTGGATGACAAAGCCTATGCTGAAATGCGGGTGGGCAGCCTGTTCCGCCGGGGCACGTCACGGCGTGGTATCCGATATCAATTATCGATGAAGGGTGTGTCAGAAGACGCGATCGATGCGGCGCTGGAGTGTGTGTTTGAAAATGAGGTCGATCCGGACAGCCGCGCCGCCATTGCTTATGCGCGCCGACGGCGGATCGGACCGTGGCGGAAGGATAATCGGGAGACATTTCGGGATCGAGATCTCGCCGCGCTGGGCCGGCAGGGCTTTGCCTATGGCATCGCTCGCTGGATCGTGGAGGCCGACTCGCCGGAAGCTTGCGAAGCTAGTCTTTCGGCTGACGAGGAGGAGCGTTTCGAACATTGAGTCGCCCATTCGCTACTTCCTGTTGACTCGGTAAGGCGATGAGGCGGCGGCTTTGTGTGGCTTTCGTTGCCGGTGTCGCGGCATAGACCTGCTTTGTTGCCTCGACCATCACCACCCCCGAGACGGCGTTGAAAAATCGATTGCCGATTTGCTCGAATGCAGCGGCGGAGTGCAACAGCACGCGTTGTTGGGTCGGCGGCAGGTAGAGGGCGTGTTCCGTGTGCAGCGGCGTGAATAGGCAATCCCGCAACAGGCGTTTGAGTTGACCGGAGCTGTACGGGTGGCCATGTCCGATAGGCGTGCCCTCAATTCGCGCCCAAATACCGCGACGATTGGGTGCGACGATCAACAGCCGGCCATTGCCCGACAGCACGCGCCATGCCTCCCGCATCATGCTGCGCAGATGTTCGCTATACTCGGCGGCGTGAACCAGCAACAGCCTGTCCACAGAGAGGTCGGGGAATGGAAGTTCCGCTTCGTCAGCAAGGGTGACGAGGCCCGGCTCGTCGCTCGGCCAGGCCATGACACCTTGCGCCGCAGGGGCCAGCGATGCGACTCGTTCGGCTTCGTCCAGGAACGGGCGCAAATAGGGTGTCGCGTATCCAACTCCCAGCACCGTCATGCCCCGCACGTCTGGCCATAGCATGCGAATTCGCTGCCGGATCAGGCGGCGCGCCACCTGTCCCAGGCGCGAACGGTAGAACTCGTGCAAATCGACAACGTCACTCCACATCTGTATAGCCTAGGCCAATGATGATGATGAACCCAGAAGATATTATCACAGCACTTCAGCTGGAGCCGCACCCCGAAGGAGGTTGGTACCGAGAGACCTATCGTGCGAAGGCGGCGGGTCTCGAGCGGGCGGCGTCGACAGCTATTTACTATCTATTGGAGGCTAATGAACGTTCCCATTGGCATCGCGTGACGGATGCTGACGAAATTTGGAATTGGCATGCTGGGTCGGCACTGCGGCTATCGATATCATCTGACGGCGAACCAGAGACCTCTGTCAGATTAGGTGCCGATTTGGCCACAGGCGAACGGCCGCAAGCGGCGGTGCCCAAGGGCGCGTGGCAAGCGGCGGAGCCGATAGACGGATGGTGCCTGGTGAGTTGCATCGTTGCCCCCGGCTTCGAATTCGACGGGTTCGAGTTGGCACCGGAAGGCTGGAGCCCTGGCGATGACTGAGCAGATCCCAACATACAAGGCGTTGACGGATACTTTCGCTGGATACGGGCTGATCCCGCGCGGCGGATTTCACCCGGAGCCGGAGGATGGGGTCCCGGGGAATGTAGCGACACTCATCTTAGTTGGAAACGCTGGGCCGGACATGTGGGGCGAATTCACCGAAATTCCCTTTGATTTACCGAACGCATTGGACCATTGGTCAAAATGCGCCATCGATGCCGTGGCGTCGAGCGTCGGTGCTGAAGCGCTGTATCCGTTCGGTGGTCCGCCATTTCTGCCGTTTCAACGCTGGGCGCAAAAGGCGGAGCCGGTTCACTCGTCGCCATTGGGTATCTTAATTCATCCCGAATATGGTCTCTGGCATGCGTATCGGGGTGCTTTGGCTTTCAGCGAGGTCATTGACCTGCCCCCTCGAAACGAACGTCCATGGCCATGTGAGACCTGTGCCGATAAGCCGTGCCTTTCGGCGTGTCCGGTCGGAGCTTTCAGCGACGACGGCTATGATGTACCGGTGTGTGCGGGCCATCTAAATACGGATGCGGGGAGCGATTGTGTGTCGCTTGGATGCCGGGCGCGGCGGCACTGCCCCGTCGGCTTGAATTACACATACTCGCCGCAGCAGGCGGGTTTTCACATGCGCGCCTTTTTGAAGGCGCAATCTTAAGTCAGGTTCGGGCTTTAGCCGACAGCTCGATGACCCGCAGCGTTTCATCCCACAAATTGTAGTCGGGCAAGTCGTCCGGATGGACCCAGCGGGCATCCATCGCGTCGGTGCCCCCTTTTGCCTCTCCCGCCACCCATTCGGCCCAGTAGTCGACCAATGTGTATTGCATGCGGACGCGGCCGTCGTCATCACGGTTTATCGAATCGACGACATCGACCAAGCCCTTTATGTCGACATCGGTCCCGGTCTCCTCCAATACCTCGCGGCGGCCCGCTTCTCGCGTTGTCTCACCCAGCTCCTGGCGCCCGCCGGGCAAGCTCCAAGATCCGGCGCGCGGTGGTTTTCCCCGTTGAATTAACAGGACTTCATCTTCTTTCCAGACGACGACGCCGACGCCGACCATTGGGAAGTCGGGATATTCGCGCGACATGTGGTCTCTCCCATTTGAACCGGGTTTCTTTTAGTCGGGACGCGGTGGGATCACAACTTTGCAGGACCAGCACCACACGATAAAGTTCCGACCAACAATGCATAAATTCCCCAAGGGAGACCAAATATGGAGTACCGGCAACTCGGCGATAGCGGTCTGCAAGTCTCGCCTATCTGCCTCGGTGCGATGATGTTCGGCAGCGCCAGTGACGACAAGTCCGTCGCGCGCATTATCGACTCGGCCCGCAAACGGGGCATCAATTTTATCGATACGGCGGATGGCTATAGCGGCGGCAATTCGGAGAAGATCCTTGGTAAACTAATGAAAAAGGACCGCAAGCAATGGGTTCTAGCGACGAAAATCGGATCACGGCGTGGCCCCGCCAAGTTTGATACCCGTCTTGGCAAACGGCATATGATGCTTGGCATAGATGAAAGCCTAACTCGGCTGCAGACCGATTGGATTGATATCTGGTACCTGCACAAGGAAGACCATGAGACGCCGCTGGCGGAAACGGTGGCGGCCATGGGGGATATCATCGCCTCCGGTAAGGTACTCTATTGGGGGCTTTCTAACTATCGTTCCTGGCGAATGGCGGAAATCGTGCGCCTGTGCGAGCAGATGGGCGTGCCGAAGCCGATCGTCTGCCAACCCTATTACAACGCCATGAACCGGATGCCTGAAGTCGAAGTTCTGCCGGCCTGCCAGCATTATGGCTTGGGTGTCGTGCCATACTCGCCGCTGGCGCGCGGCGTGCTGACGGGGAAGTACGATCCAAAGGTGAAACCGGGTAAGGGCACGCGCGCCGGGCGCGGTGATCAACGCATCATGGAGACCGAGTTCCGTAAGGAATCGCTGGTCATGGCGCAGAAGATTAAGGTGCATGCGGAAAAGCGCGGCATGTCGGCGGGGGTCTTTGCGACGCTTTGGGTGCTGAACAACAAGATTGTCACCAGCGTGCTCGCCGGGCCGCGCACAGTGGCCCACTGGAACGGCTATTTGGAGGCGCTCGATTACGAGTTTTCCCCGGAAGACGAGGCGTTGATCGATAAGCTGGTGGCATCCGGGCATCCCTCGACTCCCGGCTACAGCGATCCGCAATACGACATCGAGGGGCGTCCGACTTATACCGGATAGATAAAAATCCACTTGATGGGGGGTGAATCGTGACATTCTTTTTGACATTGCCGCGACCCTCGGTAATGTCCGCCCAGCGCCCCTCCAGCGAAGCAAATTGAATGCCCAAACGCACCGATATTAAGTCGATTGTGATCATTGGAGCCGGGCCGATTGTCATCGGCCAGGCCTGCGAATTCGACTATTCTGGAACTCAGGCCTGTAAGGCACTGAAAGAAGAGGGATACCGGGTGATCCTGGTGAACTCTAATCCGGCCACGATCATGACTGATCCGGGCTTGGCGGACGCTACGTTTGTGGAGCCGATCACGCCGGAAATCGTCGCTAAGATTTTGGAGCGCGAACGCCCGGACGCCTTGCTGCCGACGATGGGTGGGCAAACGGGTCTCAATACCGCGCTCGATCTGTGGCATAACGGTGTTCTGGAACGCCTCGGAGTTGAGCTGATTGGGGCCAAGGCAGATGCGATTGCCAAGGCCGAAGACCGCCAGTTGTTCCGCGAGGCGATGGAGAGCATCGGCCTCGAATGTCCGCGCAGCTACCTCATCCACAATTTGGAAGAAGCCAAGGCGGCTTTGGAAGAGATAGGACTGCCGGCAATTTTGCGGCCGTCCTTCACGCTTGGCGGCACTGGCGGCGGTATTGCCTATAACCGTGAAGGGTATTTTGAGATCGTGGAAAGCGGGCTACATGCCTCGCCGACCTCCGAAGTGCTGGTCGAGGAATCGGTACTCGGCTGGAAAGAATTCGAAATGGAGGTCGTCCGCGACAAAGCGGATAACTGCATCATTATCTGCTCGATCGAAAATATCGATCCGATGGGCATTCACACCGGCGACTCGATAACCGTGGCGCCTGCGCTGACGTTGACTGACAAAGAATATCAAATCATGCGGAATGCCTCGATCGCATGTCTGCGGGAAATCGGTGTCGAGACCGGTGGTTCCAACGTACAATTTGCGGTCAATCCGGACGATGGGCGCCTCGTCATGATCGAGATGAACCCGCGTGTCTCTCGGTCCTCCGCCTTGGCATCGAAGGCGACCGGCTTCCCGATTGCGAAAATCGCCGCGAAATTGGCGGTCGGTTATACGCTCGACGAACTCGACAACGATATCACCAAAGCCACCCCCGCGAGCTTCGAGCCCACCATCGACTATGTGGTCACCAAGATGCCTCGCTTCACCTTCGAGAAATTTCCTGGTGCCGAAGCGACCCTGACGACGGCAATGAAATCCGTCGGCGAGGCCATGTCCATCGGTCGGACCTTCACGGAGAGCCTGCAAAAAGCACTGCGGTCGATGGAAACCGATCTGACCGGCATGAACGAGGTCGAGATCGATGGTGCGGAAGTCGATGGTGTCGTGGATCAAGGCAATATTCTGGCGGCTTTGCGTCGTCCGGTGCCGGATCGCATTCTGCTCGTCGCGCAGGCCTTGCGTTATGGCCTGGACGTCGAATCCATCTACGAAGCTTGTAAGATTGATCGCTGGTTTCTGCGGCAGATCGAAGACATCGTTTCGGCGGAAGAGCGCTTGCGCGATGGCGGGTTCCCGGAGAAGAAGCTCGATATTCTGCGGTATAAGAAAATGGGCTTCTCGGATGAACGTCTCGGTGAATTGACTGGATTGTCCGGCCCCGAGGTGGCGTTGCGCCGCCGCGCAGTGGACGTGGTACCGGTCTACAAGCGAATCGATACCTGCGCCGCCGAATTTCCCTCGATGACGCCCTATATGTATTCCGCCTATGAAGGCGACGGTATTGAGCCGGGCGAGTCGGAAACCGATATCACGGATCGCGAAAAAGTAGTCATTTTGGGGGGCGGCCCGAATCGGATCGGCCAAGGCATCGAATTTGACTATTGCTGCGTTCATGCGGTCATGGCGCTGCGCGAAGCCGGGTACGAGACGATCATGGTCAATTGTAATCCGGAAACTGTTTCTACCGATTATGACACGTCGGACCGATTGTATTTCGAGCCGCTGACTGACGAGGATGTCGTCGAATTGGTACGTGGCGAACAGGCGCGCGGCTCGGTTAAGGGCGTTATCGTGCAATTCGGCGGTCAAACGCCACTGAAACTAGCCAAGGGGCTGGAAGCAGCGGGCATCCCGATTTTGGGCACGGACCCGGATGCCATCGATCTCGCGGAAGACCGCGAGCGCTTCCAAAAATTGGTGACGGAACTCGATCTGGCGCAACCGTCAAACGGTACCGCAACATCCGTCGAGGAGGCGGAGCGTATTGCCGAGAGTATCGGCTACCCGGTGCTGATCCGTCCCTCATATGTCCTGGGTGGGCGGGCGATGGAGCTGGTCCACGATTTGGCCCAACTGCGCCGATACATGGCGACGGCGGTGCAAGTCTCTGGCGATCATCCAGTCCTGATTGATCAGTTTTTGAACAATGCAATCGAACTGGATGTCGATGCGCTCTGTGACGGAGATATCGTGCATCTCGCCGGCATAATGGAGCATATTGAGGAAGCGGGCATTCATTCGGGCGACAGTGCCTGTTCCTTGCCGCCGTACTCTTTGTGCGAAGATGTGTTGGCCGAGGTGCGCCGGCAGACGGAAGCGTTGGCCAAGGCGCTCCATGTCGTCGGATTGATGAACGTTCAATTCGCGGTAAAGGACGAGAAAGTCTATCTGATCGAAGTTAACCCGCGCGCCAGCCGTACAGTACCATTCGTGGCTAAGGCGACGGGCATACCCGTGGCCAAGATTGCGGCACGAGTAATGGCCGGTGAAAAATTGACTGATTTTAATTTGTCCGTTGAAGCCATCGGCAATCATGTTGCAGTCAAGGAAGCGGTCTTCCCGTTCCGCCGCTTCCCGGGTATAGACGTGATGCTGGGGCCGGAAATGAAATCAACCGGCGAAGTCATGGGTTTGGACGCCGATTTCGGACGGGCCTTTGCCAAGGCACAGATGGGCGCAGGCGTTGTGTTGCCGACATCAGGGGCGGTATTTGTATCCGTCAAGGACGAAGACAAGGATGCAATCCTAGAGCCGGTTCGGAATTTGGCCGCGATGGATTTTGAAATTGTGGCGACGCGCGGGACCGCGCGATTCCTCGAAGAGCACGGGGTTACCGTGCGGACAATCAATAAGGTTATCGAAGGAAACCCCAATATCGTTGATTCGATGATCGATGGAAATATTCAGCTCGTTTTCAATACGACGGAAGGCGCGCAGGCCATTGACGACAGTTTCAGCCTACGCCGAACGGCTTTGATGCGGGAGATACCGTATTATACGACTCGAGCGGGCGCAGACGCGGCCGTGCGGGCGATTGCAGCATTACGAGAAGGGTCCCTTGAAGTCGCCCCACTGCAGTCGTACTTTAAAGGTTCGTTTTAAGACGCCGCACCCGACGCGGCGGGAGATGCGCTAACTCGCGGCGACCGCCGCGAGGTCGGTTACTCTCTTAGACTTGGATGGCGAATATGGGGTCCTTTCCGATCACCTCCGACGGTTTCACGCGGCTTCAGGAAGAATTGAAGACGCTCAAGAACGAAGAACGGCCCGCCGTAATTAAAGCGATTGCCGCGGCGCGCGAGCATGGCGATTTATCCGAGAACGCGGAGTATCACGCGGCACGGGAGCGGCAGAGCTTTATCGAGGGTCGAATTGCCGAACTCGAAGATAAACTCACCCGGGTCGAGGTGATAGATGTCTCTAAAGTATCCGGGGACCAAGTGAAGTTCGGTGCCAAGGTCGAGTTGGCCGATTGCGATACGGACGAGGAAGTCGCCTATCAGCTCGTCGGCGAATACGAAGCCGACGTGACCTCCGGTTTGCTGTCAGTTTCGGCCCCGCTAGCGCGGGCGCTGATCGGCAAGTCGGTCGGTGATATCGCCGAGGTCGTGACGCCGGGCGGACACAAGGACTACGAAATCATCAAGATTTCCTATCAGTAATCATATGAGGGCGCGACGGTGCAGGCGCGTTCGCTAAATGGTTATTTCTTGATCGATGAATAGTCGCCAGTTCGACTGCGACGCCGGGCTGTCGGCCAACCAGATATTGGACAACTCGCCTTTCAAATCGATTGGCAAAACCATTGCTCGAATGAAGATGGCGGGCATTTGGGTCGAATGCCAAGCCACAACCGTATCGACGCCGGATTCCCACCAGGCGTCTCCTGGTCCCTGATTCGCGGTGAGATGGGAGGCGTCCTGCACGTTGAATGTCCCCTGATAGAGGCATCGAATGCCCGGGCCATGGTGTTGGTGACGTGGCGTTACCCGTCCGGCGACGCTGGTGACACTATCGAGGCGGAACCGCCATTCGGTGCCGGGCTCGATGGCCAGCGTTGTGATCGCGCGCGAGAGTTTTGGAATGGTGTGCAGTCCGGTGCCGCTTAGGAGTGCCGGTGCGGCGTTTGGTATGGCGAGTTCCCAACGCCATACCTCTGACCAATCGGCGATCCCTTCCAGATCAAGCACGCCTATAACATAAGCGTATTCGTCTTTCTTTAATTCGGCGCCATTCGCCGTAACGCTGCCATGGCGCACATAGATGAGACGTTGCGCGTCGGGAAGCGCTGCGCTGGTCTTTCCCAACGCAACGAGTTGATCCTGATAGAAAGACATGCTGAGAGGCATTTACGATACTCGGTTGGAGGTCAATCTCCCGCAGACCCTGCTTCGACCGGAATTGGTATACCGAATGCGTATTTCGATGTGCGGATCGCTAAGGCTGATTTCACGTGGCTGACATTGGGAGCGGAGGTCAACTCTGTGGTGAGGAAGCGGTTATAGGTGTCCCAATCAGCGGCGACGACTTTCAGAATGAAGTCGGCCTCTCCGGCCAACATGTGGCATTCCCGAACTTCAGGCCAGCTTTCCACTAAACTCTCGAAGGCTTTGAGATCGCTCTCCGCCTGCCTTGTCAGCCCGACTTGAGCGAACACCGTGACGCCGTAGCCTAGTGCTTCATGATTGACGTCCGCATGATAGCCGCGGATATACCCCGAGTCTTCCAGCGCCCTTACGCGGCGTAGGCAGGGCGGCGCCGAAATACCGACTCGTTTCGACAGGTCGACATTGGTCATACGCCCATCGTCTTGCAGATCGCGGAGGATTTTGCGGTCGATTTTATCGAGTTTTATGCGTTTCACCGATGACGGTCCGAGACCTGTTGATTCGCGCGCAATAATATTACCCTTAGGGCTGTAAGAGCAAGATGAACCGGCTTGTCATCGTGGTATAGAAAATGAATGATCGGGCGAGTTTGCGCCAAAGGCTGAATGGGTAAGAGATGGCGGAGCGGGCAATTTGGGCAATCACCGATGGAAAGATTGGAATGGTCAATCAGGCAGTAGGCTTGGCCAATGCCATTGCGCGGAATGCTGGAAATTTTGAGGTTAAAGAAAAGACGGTGGTGCCCGCGCGACCGTGGTCACTTTTACCGGCTGGTCTATGGCCGCGATGGGTGTCTGGGTTGGGAAAGTGCGGGGCACCGCTTCAACCGCCTTGGCCGGACGTCGTGGTGAGTTGCGGTCGCCATGCGATTGGGCCCGCATTGTGGGTAAAGCGGCAGAGCGATGGGCGCGTGAAGGCAGTCCACGCGCAGCATCCACGTACAGCGGCGGGTGCTTATGATGCGATTATTGGGCAGTCCCATGACGGTCTGGATGGGCCGAATGTCATCAAGGTCATGGGCTCGATGCATCGAATTGCCGAGGGTGATCTTGCGGCGGCGGCGGCGCGTCAGGGCGCGGTGTTCGCGGACATACCGCATCCCACGGTCGCAGTTCTTATCGGCGGGAGCAATAACACTTACCAAATGACGGCGGAAATCACGCGCCGCTTGGCAGATGATCTGTTGGGTTTGGTCGCGCGATCAGGGTGCGGGCTTCTGGTCACGGCGTCGCGGCGCACCGGCGAGGAAAATCTCGCGTTGCTCCGCGAGCGTATCGCCGGACCGAACATCTACTTTTGGGACGGGATGGGAGAGAATCCGTATTTAGCCTTTCTGGCACAGGCGGATGCCATTCTCGTCACTGGCGATTCGGTCAATATGATTTCCGAAGCCTGCTTCACCGGAAAGCCGGTACATGTTCTGGCGTTGGAGGGTGGCAGTGGCAGTAAGTTTGAGCGCTTCCACACGGAGATGCGCCTGGCCGAGCATACAAGGTCATTCCAAGGGAAGCTTGAGGAATGGCAGGCAGTGAGGCTCGACGAGACGTCCCGCGTGGCGCGTGAAATCGCCGCCCGGCTCGGGTTATAATTGATGGCGACGGATCGCCGCAGGGGAATCGCGGGGATTGCCAGATTTGCGTGCTTCGCCGTATCTTTCCGACCGCGACGATATTCGGCGAACCAATGCCCCTGATCGATCATGAAAAGCTACGCGCGGCACCAGTAGTGGCGGAGCCGTTCCAGCATCTCGTTGCGCCGGGTTTGGTGAGCGGCGAGCCGCTGCATTCCGTATTGCGCAATTTTCCCAACATGGAACGGCCGGGCAGCGTTCCGCTGGCGGCGCTTGAGTACGGTCCTGCCTTTGGTGAGCTGGTCGAAGATCTGCGCGGTCCCAAAGTGACGGAAATGTTATCGGAAAAATTTAAGACCGACCTTCGGAAGCGCCCGACAATGGTGACGGTGCGCGGGAAATGTCGCGCGCGGGACGGTAAAATTCACACAGATTCGAAGGATAAGATTGTCACTGTTCTACTCTATCTAAATCCGAGTTGGGAAAAGGAAGGCGGTCGTTTGCGCTTGTTGCGCCAGCCGTACGATATTGAGGATTATGTCGCTGAAGTGCCGCCCGATGAGGGCACGATGTTGGCGTTTAAATGTTCGGAGACCGCTTGGCACGGGCACAAATCCTTTGAGGGCGAACGGCGGGCCATCCAGCTCAACTGGGTTACCGAGGAGCGCTATGTGCGACGCGAGCAACGGCGGCATAAATTTTCGTCCTTCTTTAAACGCATCGGTCTCGCGACCTGACATAAGAGGATACTAGGCGGCCTATGGCCTTATCGATCGAAACGTTCAGTAACATCACCGGCGGCTTCTCATTCTTCAAAGCGGCTGGTCATCCGTTGACGGCGCAGCGTATCCAGGACCTAATCGCCGGAATGGAAGGGCCAGTCGCGATCTATGACCCGCTTGGCCTGGCAGCTCCGTTTGCCGAAATTCACAACTGCGGTGCATTGAATCTCGCGGGCGTATTCGTGCAGGATATCGAACGGATCGGTGAGATCGTTTTCGGTCAAACGACCCAGCCGGTCACCGACCTGTCGCAAAGCGGTGCGCGGACCGTCTTTATTCCTGGCTTTGATACAGAGCGCGTTGCCGAGCACATCAGCCATCTTCTCCCCTGCGGCGCCAAGCTCGTGACCCTCGATCAGGTGCGGCTGGAAGACGAGATGGTGACCAATAAACGCCGCTATTTAGAGCCGATGAATTTTGCGACCAACTTCGCTTTTTTTCGCGACGACGAGGGCCATCACACCCGGGTCGTGAGCGCGAACTACTGGGCCGGCTATGGCGCCAAGAATGTTTGGATGTGGTGCTGCCTATTCGATGAAGATGGGCAAGTATTGGTCGAATGGCGTGAGGATCTGCCGGCCGGTGTCGGCTCTGTCGTTATTGACAGCCGCGAGGTACGTGAGCGTTTCGATCTCGGTGCTTTTACCGGCCAATTATTCTTGCATGCGATCAACGCGTCCGGGCACGACGTCGTCAAATATGCGCTCGACACCTATGGTGATGTACCTGAAGTGCTCTCCTGTACGCACGATGCGAATGCATGGCCGTCGGATTTATATGCCGGTCTGCCCGCCCCCGCCGACGGGGAACAGGTTACTCTTTGGGTGCAGAATAGCCATCCTTGTGTGATACCGACCGGGACCATCGGTCTCAATCGGATGGGCGACGACACTATCGTCCGGCTCGATCGCGAGCTTCCGGCCTTTGGGTCTTATGCCTTGGATGTCGCGGAATTGTTGCCCAACCTCGCTTGGCCGGAGCAGATAGAGATCCAGGCAGGCAAGCATTTCGTCCGACCTCGCTATGAGATCGCGAACGCGAAGACTGGACGCTCACGGATTTCGCACCCGAATGTCGAAAGGGGAGATTTGAAAACCAACCCGAAGATTGCGGAATTGAGCAATCTCTTGGGTAAATCCTACATTCTGCCAGCTCCTGTTTTGCCGATGGCTGAGTTCAGTAGCCTCGCCTTGCCGACACCGATGTCGACAGCGCAGGAGAATCTACCTTTGGCGCTTGCGGTCTATAATCCCGACGGCCAGGAAGTCGCCCGCCATCGATTTGGCTGCCTGCCGCGCGATCATGCCGACTGCCTGTCACTCGATGGTCTGGTGAATGGATCTCTCGGCGAAGGTTACGGTCATATGGAATTGATCTACGACTTCGCGGATGGCGGCGGCGCGGATGGTTGGCTGCATGGCCTGTTCCGCTACCAACATCGTGAGAGCGGCCATCAGGCCGAGACGAGTTTCGGCGCGCATATCTTCAACACGGTGCTGACCTATCGCAACGAGCCGCAATCCTATAACGGCCCGGCGCCAGGTCTCAGCACGCGGTTGTTTCTGCGCCTCGGACCGGCTCCGGACGATACAATGTGTCACCTAATCTATTCGGCATCGAAGCCGTGGCACGAGAAATCCGAGACCAAGCTGATTCTGCATGACGGGTCCGGGGTAGAAATCGCCTTCCGGGATTTGCCGATTCCATGCGGTGGGTCCGTAAATTGGCGCTACTCGGAGGTTTTCGATGCGGACGAGCGTCGCCGCGCGGGTGATCAGCCCTATGTCATCATACGTGACGTCACTTGCCGACTTTTCGGCTATCATGGGGTCGTAAACGGTTCGGGCAGTTTCAGTTTCGACCATATGTTCGGCTTTTAGGAGCAGCGCGGGCGGG
>JBMYRC010000057.1:0-24091 GCA_049601975.1 Alphaproteobacteria bacterium
AATTGACCAGCGCGGCGGTCCTAGTGCCCATTGTCGACCGTCCGGAGGGGCTTACGATATTATTGACACAGCGCACCGACCATCTTCGCGATCATGCGGGCCAGGTCAGCTTTCCCGGCGGACGTGTCGAGGCCGATGATACGGATCACGAAGCGACCGCGCTGCGCGAGACCGAAGAGGAAATCGGTCTTTCTGCGGAACGGATCGAATTGATCGGGCGATTGGACCGTTATATTACGCGTACGGGCTATGAGGTCGTACCGGTGGTTGGCTTCGTCAATCCGCCTTTCACCGTTAAACCTGATCCGTTCGAAGTGGCCGATATCTTCGAGGTTCCGCTACAATTTCTGGCCGACCCCGACAATCACCAACGCCATAGCCGGTTCTATAACGGTGCCCGCCGCGAATTCTATGCGATGCCTTACGAAGGAAGGTATATTTGGGGCGTAACCGCCGGTATGTTGGTCAACCTTTCCGAGGTTTTGAGTCCATTATGATCCGACAACTCATCACGATAGCCGTCCCGCTTTTGGCCCCGGTTGTGCTGTATCTGCTCTATAGTTGGCATGTGCAGCGCAAGGGAGGGGAGGAAACCTCTGATGATCCGTTTTCATGGCAGGAAATTCCGTGGATTTGGCTGCTGGTCTGCGGCACTGCCTTGCTGGCAGCCACTTTGGTCACCTCCTCCTTCATCGGGCGTACCGGGACGGAAGTTCAATATGAAGCCCCGCGCTTCGAAGACGGCAAACGCGTTCCCGGGCAATTCGTGAAATAGAGCCGTGGCAACGCGCCAAGTTACCTACGACTGGATGAGGGCGTCTGATACCCGTCGCCTTATCGAGGTGTTTGAAGGAGCGGGTGCTGAATTTCGCTTCGTCGGTGGCTGTGTACGTGACAGTCTTCTGGGTCTTGGGGTTCGTGATATCGACATCGCCACGGACGCACTTCCTGACCGGACCATGGAAATTCTGCGGGATGCAGGCATTAAATCTGTTCCGACCGGAATTGAACATGGCACCGTCACCGCCGTTGTTGAAGGACGAGCCTTCGAGATCACCACGTATCGCCGCGACATAAAAACTGATGGACGCCACGCCGTGGTCGAGTTTGGGACCGATTGGCGCGAAGATGCGGAGCGCCGGGACTTCACCATTAATGCGATGTCGATAACGCCGGTTGGAGATTTGCATGATCCGTTCGACGGCGAGGATGATCTGGCGGCAGGGCGGGTCCGGTTTGTTGGCGACGCCCAACGCCGGGTTAGGGAAGATATTCTGCGGATATTGCGGTGGTTTCGATTTCACGCCCATTACGGCAAACCACCGCCCGATATGGATGCGTTAGGTGCCTGTCGTGGGTTTGCCTTCCGGATCCCTGATCTTTCAGGGGAACGCATTCGGTATGAGTTGCTGCGCCTTTTGGCGGCGGATGATCCGGTGCCAAGCATTGAGTTGATGATCGAGACGGATGTGATTGACGCAGTGTTGGGTCGCGGTCGACAAATCCAACGTCTAGTGAACCTTTGCGCGATCGAGCGTGAGACAGAAATGCCGCCCGATCCATTACTGCGCCTTGCGGCCTTGATCGGGTCACCTGGGATGGCGGTGCCTTTGGCCGAACGGCTGCGCCTGTCCAATGCCGAACAAAAAAGGTTACTCGCCGCCCTCGGCACCGAACCATCCCTTGGTTTGGACACGTCGGAAGCGGACCGAGTGCGCATTTTCTGCCGTCTTGGAAACCGCATCGCGGAAGATCGTATCCTCATGGCCTGGGCGGCGAACCCATCGGCAACGGCTTGGCGGGAATGGTTGGAGGCGGTGCGGACCTTTGATGTGCCGGCATTTCCGCTCTCCGGGCGCGACGTAATGGCGGAAGGGGTTTCCGCCGGTCCCGCTGTTGGGGAAGCGCTTCGACAAATCGAGGATTGGTGGATCGATGCCAGGTTTATGCCCGACCGCGCCCAGTGTCTGGCGCATCTCAAAGATATACTGGGAACCTAAGGCGATATTTGCTTCGCCTGGTTCCAGCTTATCTTTTTCGATAGCTGGCAGGAGATGTTATATGAGCCTTGATGTGCGGCCGCAGATGGAGAACGGGTTTTTCGCCGAGATTTACGGTGCCGACCTGACCCGTTTTGACGACAGCCAATTCGACGAAATTCGTCAGGCGCATTTGCGCCATGGGGTGATCGTCATTCGCGAGCAGGCGTTATCGCCGGATCAACAAATCGCCTTTTCTCGACGTTTCGGGCCGCTCTCGATACACGTGCTGGAAGAGCAACTCTTGGTGGGATACCCGGAAATACTATTGGTGACCAATAAGAAAGAGAACGGGCGCTATCTCGGCATTCCCGACCTCGGTCGGCAATGGCACACGGATCAATCCTATCAGGAAACACCGGCGCTCGGCTCGTTGCTTTATGCATTGGAAGTGCCGGGCGACGGCAGCGGTGACACTCATTTCGCCGATATGACTGCGGCTTACGAAGCGCTACCGCAGGGCGAGCGGAAATGGCTCGACGGTCTGCAGGCGGAGCATCGATACGATCATAAACATGAGAATTTCGAACTCAGCGACAATCAGGTCGACCGTCTGCCGGGCGTTTTGCATCCGCTCATTCGCACGCATCCAGAGACCGGTCGCAAGGCGCTTTATCTCGGCGTTCAGTTGGTCAAGTGCATCGTGGGCCTCTCTCCAGACGACAGTACCGAGACGCTGGAACGATTACATGCACATTGTACGCAACCGACATTCGTCCACCGGCACAAATGGCGGAAAGGCGATCTCATGTTTTGGGATAATCGGTGCACAATGCACGCCGCACAGACCTATGACGATCAACGATATACGCGGCATATGCATCGGACGACCGTCGTTGGCGACCGGCCGTTCTAGGTCTGCGGAAAGGGTTTCATGAGTAGCGTTATCTGTGAAAGAGTGGACGATTGTGTTCGCATTAGATTGTCGAATGGAGTTGCCAACACCCTGACAACCGAGGTATTGCGAGAAGTTGCGCTCGCGATTGATGAGGCGCAGCGTTCGGTGCGTGGCATCATGTTGTGTGGTGGTGATCAATTCTTTTCCAATGGTGTTGATCTCGATTGGGCACTGGCATAATCCACTTCTGGCATGCGTGCCCTGTTTCTCGAATTGGGTGGATGTATTCTGAAGCTAATGGAATCGCCCCTGCCGATAGTCGGCGTCGCGAAGTGCCACGTTATTGGTGGGGCGCTCGCGATGTTGCTGGCTTGTGACTATAGATATGCTGGCAGCGGACGTGTGCTGCTCGGTAAGTCGGAAATCTTGCTTGGTGTGCCGAATCCCTATTTCGGCGACCAACTACTGCGTTTCGTCGCTGGTGACTTTGTGGCATCGGACATGATTTACTCAGGCAAGTTGGTTCCTGCCGAAGAGGCGCTTGCATTGCATTTGATACACAGTGTGGAAGAGAAATCCGAGATCGAGGACATCGCTCTCGAGAAACTTGGTGAACTGTGCGAACTCGTGCCCGAAGCTTTTGCGGAATCGAAACGGATGCGGGTGGGGAAATTCTGCGCGGATGTCAGAAATCAGATGTCGGCGTGGGTCGCCCGGCAAGTCGAGATCTGGAACAGTGACGATGCACAGATGAGATTGCGCGCGGCGGCAGAACGCCCGGCGCGCTAGGCTCATCGTGAGAGATTGCCGGTCAGCGTAAAATGTTTCGGGCCTAGTCCGTGATCGGGGTGCGGCCGACCCGGGGATGTGGGCGGCCACCGTCGGCGACCGCCATGCAGAGCACAATCTCGTCGGCGCGCGGCGCGTCGGCCACCATCACGGTCGTGGTGTCAAAGTGATTGAAGGACCAAGCTTCGTCTTTATGGCCAAGCGGTAGATCGATCGGTGTGCCGACGGGGGCGACCTTTGCATTCGAGGGAATCAAGGCGGCTCCACCACCGACTGCATCGCGCATCGGCTTGCCCAATTTTGGGTGGATCACGGCGCCGCCATGCTCGATATCGCCGTCAACTCCGACGATGGCCGCTTTGCCGTAGCTGACCGGCGGTCCGCCCAGCATGGCGACCGCGTCGTCCATGAGCCGCGTGCCGAGTTCGCCACTAATATCGAAGAGTGGCGATAAGTCTTCGCCGAAAGTACCCGCGAATGGGTTTTGGATGACTGCGATGGCGACGACCCGAGTGATCGGGTCACACGCCTTACCGGAGCTGTCCGTCTCGGTGGTCTCCTTGATGATCATGGTCTTGCGAAGCTTCATATCTCGATCCTTTAAGGTAAGGTTGCAGGCTTACGAAGCGGTCTTGCTCGATAATCGTTCCAACGGTTGCTCCCGGATAGGCCAGTGCAACAGCGCGGCGATCAGACCCAGTGCCACCGATGCCATCCACATTAAGTCGTACGACCCGGTTAATTCGTGCACGAGGCCGCCTAGATACGCACCGGCGAAACTGCCAAATTGGTGGCTCATCATGACAAAGCCAAACAGCATCGAGAAATAGCGTGTCCCGAATACCTGAGCGACAATGCCGCTTGTCAGGGGGACCGTTGCCAACCACAGGAAACCCATGCATATGCCAAAAAATATGGCTGTCATATCATTGATGGGAACGATTAGAACCAACGCCATAAGAACTGCTCGGCTAAGGTAGAGACCCGTCAATAGGTTTTTCTTACTAAAGCGATCGCCGAGCGCACCGAATAGATATGCGCCCGCCACATTACAGAGCCCGATCAGACCAAGCGATATGGAGGCGTATGTAGAGGAGACCCCTTCATCCGTTAAAAATGCTGGAAGGTGGGTTCCTACGAATGTCACGTGAAAACCACAGACGAAAAAACCGAGGGTCAACAGGATATAACCGGTATGCGAACGGGCTTCACCGATAGCTTCGCGCAAGGACTGTTTGGGCCCCCCAAACTCGATCTCCGGCGCCCCGCGCAGACCGATTACCATGAATGGTAAGACGGCCACTATGAGCGCGATGACGGCGAAAGTTTCGCGCCAACCCAAGGCGTCGATGAGTTTCTGCGCACCGGGAACGAAAAAGAACATGCCGAACGAGGTGGCGGCGATGACGGTACCGAAGACCAGACCGCGATGTTCGTTGGGTACAACCTTGCCGACCGCGCCCAGGACTAAGACTTGGGTAGGGCCGCTCAATCCCAAACCGACCAGCAGGCCGAGGGAGAGGAACAAATCCATTGGGGTTGTGCTGACACTCGTCCACCAGAGGCCGAGCGCGTATAGGATCGCGCCAGCGACGATGATTCGAATTGAGCCGTAGCGATCCGCGAGCAAGCCGGCGACCGGTTGCGACACGCCATAGAGAAGTGCCTGAGCGGCGATGACGAGGCCGAAAAAGTCGCGACCAATGTCCAAATCCAACGTCACCGGTACCTGGAAGACGCCGAAAATCTGCCGTATTCCGCCGCCGATCATCACGATGATAACGCCGCAGATGACCATGAACCAAACCTGACGCGTCATAGGATTGCTTCTCCTGAAAGTGTTAAGGGGAACAACATTGGCGCTCATCTATCCCTTCAAGCGCACTTTTCCAACCCAATAGGTCCTTTAGGATACAATTCGTGATCTTAAGGACGATTTGGACGATGAACGCGACCAGAAACGCAAAAACCATAAATCTCGCCGATATCATAAAATTTTCTTCAGACGCACGGGTCAATCAAGAGGTCTGTCGACAGACCGTTTGATAGTCCGCATGAATTGTTATGAGCCGGGGCAAGTAACACCGATGCACATGCATCCGGAAGAAGACGAGGTCATGTATATTGTTGAAGGCGAAGGGATTGTGACGTTCAAGGATCGCGGCGATCTGCCGGTGAAGGCGGGTGAATTTGTCTGCCTACCATCAGATCAATATCACCAAATCACCGCCGGCTTCGAGGGCCGCATGGTCCTGATCTATTTCATGACGCCGGAATACGGCAGTGTCCGACCGGAAGAGCCAACGGACGAATCCGCGGTTAAACGGCTGCCCGGCGAGAAAGCATAGGAAGCGGTGATAATTAGAATGTACCTGGCGTCAATCCGGTGCGTCCGCCATCAAGGGTGATGACGCTGCCGTTCATATAGGACGACGCGTCGCTTGCCAGATAAAGCGCCGCCTCAGCGGCTTCCTCGAACCGCCCGGCACGGGCCAGCGGCGTCGCTCGGATTTTACGTTGTTCGTCCGCCGGATTGCGTGACAGCGTCGTGCCACGCGCGGGAATGCCGTCCTCGCCGTTACGCAGCAAACCCGTATTGATACAATTCACTCGGATATCGTGCCGTGCCAACCAATGGCCCATCACATGTGTAAGTGGCTGCAGCCCGCCCTTGGCGGCTGAATAGGCAGTCAGCGTGGGATTGCCTAGCACGCCGTCGATGGAGCCATGATGAATGATCGTTGCGCCGCCCGCTGCTTTCAACGCCGGTAGAAGTTTTTGGCTGCACAGGAAAGGTGCGGTGAGGTTGACGGCGATTTGACGGTTCCAATCTTCGAGAGAGATGTCCTCGAATTCAGCTGGCTCCGTCAGGACAGTGTTGTTGAATAGGATATGGAGGGTGTCCCGCCACGCCATGCAGGATCGCGCCATGCTCTCGATGGCCGTCGAATGCGCGAGGTCGCATCCAACAAAAACGGCATCCCCACCTCTGGTACGGATCAGCGCCGCAGTTTCTTCGCCCATCGCCGTATCGTTCTCGACACAGGCAACGGCCGCACCTTCACGGGCGAAGAGCGAGCTCGCGGCTCGGCCTGCGCCTGAACCTGCACCGATGACGACTGCATTCTTTCCCGTGAGGCGGCCCATCCGCTAATTCGCGTATTTGATAAGCTTGCCTTTGACCGTCCGGAACGGCTCGCCGTCACGGACCCGCTGGAAGATGAAATCCATGCCTGACGGTTTGATTGTGCGTTCATAAATTTGCATGTCGTAACGCCCCTCGTGATCGATCAGCAGGGCGTAGACATACAGAGTTTGTTTTGCGATCCGGGCCCATGCGTACTTACCGCCTAGCAAGGGGTCGGCAAGGTCGATCGCGCGATAGATGCCGGGTTTGTCCGTTGCGAGGAAGGTCGCGGATTGCGCCTTACGTTTGACCTTCGGGTTGTTTGGGTCGCCGCCGCTTCGGATGATCGTCGCCCAATCAACTTTGAAACCCTGGCCTTCCGGCTGAATCGTGACGTCGAAATCCCGCACCGTGACGCCAAAATAAATGCTGTCTCGGTTCTCCGCGACACCGCCGCCCTTGAACGATCCAAAGAACGCGCTGAGCGGCAGGTCTTGCGCGGCCACCGCTGACAAGCTTGCCCCACAAACGACACATAAAACCGCTAAGAATCTATAAATTCCCAACATCGCGCTTTCCCCCTTTTCCCA
This sequence comes from Alphaproteobacteria bacterium, assembly GCA_049601975.1. Lineage (GTDB taxonomy): Bacteria > Pseudomonadota > Alphaproteobacteria > UBA8366 > UBA8366 > UBA6544. The sequence goes on from JBMYRC010000057.1 coordinate 7,384, forward strand.
ATTCACCGCTTAATCCTAAGGCCAGCGCGCTTCCGGCGGCATAGACATCAGTATGGCTTCTGTATTGCCGCCCGTCATCAGTCCAAATTTCGTGCCGCGATCGTGCAGTAGATTGAATTCCACATATCGCCCTCGCCGAACTAATTGATGCTCGCGCTGTTCCGCTGTCCAATCGTCGTTCATATGACGGCGCACGATTTTCGGATAGATGTTGAGAAACGCCTTGCCAACATCTTGTGTGAAGGCGAAATCGCGATCCCAATCCTTGTCCAGATAGTCGTAAAATATGCCACCGACGCCACGCTGTTCGTTCCGGTGAGGCAGGAAAAAATATTCGTCGCACCATTTCTTATATTCGTCGTACCGGGTCTCGCCGTAGGGATCACAGGCCCTCTTGAAGGCGCTGTGGAAATTCTTCGTGTCGGCCTCGACCGGGTACATTGGCGTCAAATCGGCGCCGCCGCCGAACCACATGCGAGTGGTCTGGATATGCCGTGTGTTCATATGAACCGCAGGCACCAGGGGTGATTGTAGATGCGCCACGAGTGAGACTCCGCTGGCCCAAAACCGGGGGTCTTCGTCAGCGCCCGGTATTTGTTTGCGGAACTCTTCCGAAAATTCCCCGTGAACCGTGGAGACGTTGACGCCCACTTTCTCAAAGACGCGGCCCCGCATCACTGACATGACACCGCCACCGCCGCTATCAGACTGCTCCGCTGGGCGTTCCCAGGCCTTGCGTTCAAAGCGGCCCGCCGGGCGATCCGCGAATGGGCCGCTTAGATCGTCCTCGATAGCCTCGAAAGCGATGCAAATATCGTCTCGCAGGGTTTCGAACCAGTTTTTCGCCTTCTCCCGGTATTCCTCATTCATGCGGCAGCTGTCCTTTGGCCTGGAAATCCATTTGTTTGGCGCAGCGCTTCGCCCAAGACCATGGCGCCCGCGAGTGCCACGTTGAGAGAGCGCGCATTTTCCGCAATCGGGATGCGGAGACGAATATCAGCGGCGGCGTGTACGTCCTCCGGCACGCCGGCGCTCTCGCGGCCAAGCAGCAATACATCTCCATCCTCGAAGGCCACTTCGGTGTGAACTTCGGCGCCGGTGGTCGTCAATAGAAGCAGTCGGCCGGGAAGGGCCTCGCGAAAGGCCTCCCAAGAGATATGCCGAGTGACATGCGCCAGCTCCGCGTAATCCATGCCCGCCCGCTGTAACCGCCGGTCTGACCAGACGAAACCGCAAGGCTCAATGATCTCCAGCGGCACCTCACAGCACGCGGCCAAGCGCAACAGCGTCCCCGCATTCTGCGGAATGTCTGGTTGATATAGTGCCAGTCGGATGCTCACGGGGACGAAATCTCTGAAATCGTTGCGGAGGCTTTGCCTCGATACATAAATTGCATTATACGGACGCCTGACGTTCGGTCACGTCGGGCGTGTCCTTCACATTTCCTTTTAAACAGGGCATTGTGAGGGAAGTTAAGGCATGCGGCAGGGTGTCGCATGGGCGCGCATGGCGTGAACGGTAGGGTAATATGCGTTGGCCTTGTGTTGAGGCGGCGTAGGCATTTGTAATTTATGAGAGGTGGGGGGCATGGCGGAATCGTCCCAAGCGGCGGACTACGACGAGTCTCGACGCGATTTTCTGGTGTTGGCCGCGGGCGCGATGGGTGCTGTTGGCGCAGCATCCTTTGCGTGGCCATTGATCGATCAAATGAATCCGGCTGCAGACGTCTTGGCTTTGGCGTCGACGGAAGTCGATTTGAGCAAGATCGAGATGGGTCAAAGCATCACGGTGAAATGGCGGGGGAAGCCTGTGTTCGTGCGCCGACGCTCCGTTGAGGAAATCAAGACCGCCGGTGCGGTTGCGTTGGACCAGATGATCGATCCCCAAGCGGATGCGGACCGGACGCAAAAACCGGAATGGTTGATCCTCCTCGGTGTCTGTACTCATCTCGGCTGCGTGCCGCTCGGCCAGAAAGCCAGCGATCCGAAGGGTGAATACGGTGGTTGGTTCTGCCCCTGCCATGGTTCGCATTACGATACGTCGGGGCGCATTCGTAAGGGCCCGGCACCGCTCAATCTTGCGGTTCCGCCTTATAAGTTCCTCGACGATACCAAGATCAAGATCGGTTAAGGGAGTACCGCAATGAGTTCGAAACAGGAAATCACGAACCCCGTGATTCGTTGGGTCGACGAGCGGTTGCCCGTCTTCTCCTACATGCAGCATGAGTATCGGGATTTTCCGATGCCCAAGAATCTGAATTATTTTTGGAATTTTGGCGCCTTGGCGAGCGTCTGTTTGGTGGTGATGATTGTAACCGGCATTATCCTCTCAATGCATTATACAGCCCACGTGGACCATGCATTCGATAGCGTCGAGCGCATTATGAGGGATGTTAATTACGGCTGGTTGATCCGCTATATCCATATGAACGGCGCGTCGATGTTCTTCATCGTCGTATATATCCATATTTTTCGCAGTTTGTACTACGGTTCATACAAAGCGCCGCGCGAAATTATCTGGATGCTGGGCATTATAATTCTGCTGTTGATGATGGGTACTGCCTTCATGGGTTATGTATTACCATGGGGCCAGATGAGTTTCTGGGGCGCTACTGTTATCACCAATCTATTTTCAGCCATTCCGATTATTGGCGATCCGATCGTAACTTGGTTGTGGGGTGGCTTCTCCGTCGATAACGCGACGCTGAACCGATTCTTTTCGCTTCATTTCTTGCTGCCCTTCGTGATCTTCGGCGTTGTTGGATTGCACGTGGTGGCAATTCATATTGCAGGCTCAAATAATCCCGACGGTATTGATGTGAAGTCAGGCCAAGACACAGTTCCGTTTACGCCGTATTTCACTGCAAAAGACTCGGTAGGTCTCGTCGCGTTTATCTTAATTTACGCGTTGTTCGTTTTCTATTTGCCAAACTACATGGGGCATGCGGATAACTACATTGAGGCAAACTCACTCTCGACGCCGGCGCATATCGTGCCGGAATGGTACTTTCTGCCATTCTACGCGATGCTCCGTGCTATTACTTTCGAGTTCTTCTGGTTAATTCCGGCAAAACTCGGCGGCGTGCTGACGATGTTTGGCTCGATCGGTGTTCTCTTCATCGTGCCATGGCTTGACACCTCGCGGGTGCGAAGCTGCCGGTATAGGCCTATATACAAGTGGTTCATCTGGATCCTGATAGCGGATTGCGTGCTGTTGGGATTCTGCGGCGCGGCGCCGGCGGAAGGTATGTGGCTCTACATTAGTCAGGCCGGCACGGCATATTACTTCTTCCACTTCCTGATCTTATTGCCAATCCTTGGTAAGCTGGAAACACCACTTTCCTTGCCGACGAGTATTAGCGAACCCGTAACGGGAGGGGGTGGCAGTGCAGCTGCAGGGGCAACCGCAGCGAAGATGGAGAAGAAATAATGCGCAAAAATCTGATCGTGAGCGCGCTTGCGGGCGCATTGATGATGACGGCGGTCGGCGAAGCGAATGCCGCTGGAGGTGTTGACGTCCCACGTCAGAAATGGTCCTGGGATGGCATTTTAGGTAGCTTCGACAGGGGGGAAGCTCAGCGTGGCCTCCAGGTTTACAAGGAAGTTTGTGCGGGTTGTCATGGGCTTCGCCACGTGGCATACCGCAACCTGATGCAATTGGGCTATACCGAAGATCAAGTGAAGGCGTTTGCGGCTGAATTTGAAGTGACGGATGGCCCGAATGACGATGGTGAGATGTTTGACCGTCCCGCACGTCCAGCCGACAAGTTTGTAAACCCATTTCCAAACGAAAATGCTGCGCGGGCGGGTAATAACGGCGCATTACCGCCAGACCTGTCGCTGATCGTAGATGCTCGTGCTTACGGTATGGATTATCTTCTTTATCCAAAAGGCCATCAATTTGGCGGTGCGGATTATGTTTATGGAATTTTGACTGGGTATGCAGATCCACCTACCGATGTAAAGGTGGGCGAAAACATGAACTACAACAAGTATTTTGCCGGCAATCAGATCGCTATGGCACCGCCCCTCTCTGAAGACGCAATAGAGTACACCGACGGTACCAAGGCTACGGTCGAACAGATGGCGCGAGACGTCACGACCTTCTTGGCCTGGGCGGCGGAGCCGAACCTAGAGCAACGCAAGAGCATGGGCATAAAGGTTGTCCTGTTCCTGATCGTGCTGTTGGGTCTGACGATCGCTGTGAAGAAACGGATTTGGGCTAACGTGCACTAACGCGGCCCAAAAGAATTAATCCGAAAAACCCTCATTCTTCGACAAGCTCAGTATGAGGGTTTTCTTTTTTACCGGTTGCCTCCTCACCCTGAGCCTGTCGAAGGGTATGTCACTGGATAGAGAAAAATAGATGACCAACCACAGCACCTCTCCTGTCATAGGCATAATTGGCGGCAGCGGCCTTTACGATATCGACGGCCTTGAGAATGTTGAATGGCGCAAGACCGAATCATCGTTCGGAGAACCCTCGGACGAGTTAATGTTCGCCGAGCTTGGCGGGCAAAGACTGGTCTTTCTACCGCGCCATGGTCGTGGTCATCGCATTCCACCGTCGGAGCTTAACTTCCGGGCCAATATCGATGCGATGAAACGTGTCGGCGTCACGGAGATTCTCTCCCTCTCCGCCGTCGGATCGTTGCGTGAGGATTTGCCGCCCGGCACGTTCGTGATTGTCGATCAATTCATCGATCGCACCTTTGCCCGCGAGAAAAGTTTCTTCGGCACGGGATTGGTGGCTCACGTCTCTATGGCGGAACCGGTCTGCTCAAGGCTCGGAGATGCATTAGCCTCGGCATGTACGCAAGCTGGTGTCGAAGTCGTGCGCGGCGGGTCATACTTGGCGATGGAAGGGCCGCAATTCTCCAGCCGGGCGGAATCAGAGCTTTACCGTCAATGGGGCTGTGCGGTCATCGGCATGACCAATATGCCTGAAGCCAAACTCGCCCGCGAGGCCGAGATGTGCTACGCGACCGTCGCCATGGTCACCGATTTCGACTGCTGGCATCCAGAACATGATGACGTCACGGTAGAGACCATCATTCAGATCTTGATTGGGAACGCGGATAGGGGGCGTGATCTTGTACGAGCTACCATCCCGCTTCTCGCAGGTCGCAGCACCCTGTGCTCTGCCGGGTGTCATTTAGCGTTGGATACGGCGATTATTACTGCGCCAGAGGCGCGCGACCCGTTGCTTGTCGAGAAACTATCGGCCGTCGCTGGCCGTGCTCTGGGCGGCTAATTGCAAGCCAATTAGAAACGCCGCACGCCTAATTTTTCTCCTTAGGCTCGACCGGGCCTTCCGCTTCGGTCCAGGCACCGAAACCGCCGGCGATATGTGCCACCGGTGTCACACCCATGTCTTGCACGACTTTTGCCGCCAATGCCGAGCGCAGGCCCCCGGCGCAGAAAAAGACGAGTTTCTTGCCGGATGCGAAAACCTCGCGGTGATAGGGGCTCTCCGGATCGATCCAGAATTCCAGCATGCCGCGGGGGGCATGGAGCGAGCCTGGGATCGTGCCAACATTCCATAACTCGCGAATATCGCGGAGGTCGACGATCACCGTGTCTACGTTGCCAACCAAGCCTTTGGCGTCTTTGGCGGAGATCGTTTCGATCTCCGCCTCGGCTTCCGCGACGAGTTGCATCGCGCTTTTCTTGAGTGCCATTCAACTAGCCTAAGTTCTGCGCGAAGAAGGCTAGGCTTCGTTCCAGTGCCAGTTTGCAGCTCTCCTCGTCGTATTGGCCGCGATGGTCACAGTTAAAGCCGTGATCGGCATCGTAGACATGGACGTCCGCTTGAGGATGTGCGGCCTTGATGGCGTCGACATCATCCATCGGAATGCCTGCATCCAATTCGCCGAAATGCATTTGCAAAGGGGCTTTTGCGGTCTCGTCCTTGTAGGGAATGATTTGGCCGCCGTAATAGACGACTGAGCCCGCGACACCGTCAACGCGCGTTGCCGCCAGATAGGACAACGTTCCGCCCCAGCAATAGCCGACCGTCCCGACCTTACCGGCGGATTGCAACTCCTTGACCACCGCGGCGATATCCGCGACCGGACCGTCATCGCCAACCTTGGCCCGAAAGTCTCGGCCAGCCTGCATGTCCTCGGCCGTGTAGCCGAGTTCGACGCCAGGTTCTGCCCGGTCATAGAGTGCAGGGGCAATAGCGAGATACCCTTCAGCGGCATAGCCGTCCGCGACTTCCTTGATATGCGCGTTGGCGCCGAAAATTTCTTGAATGACGCAAATGCCGCCCTTTGGCGTTCCCGCCGGTGTGGCCTTATATGCATCGAACTCGTGGCCGTCAGCGGCCGTAAATTTAATCATTTCGCCCATGTGTCGAGCCTCCCTTTGTGGAATTATTTTGCTGGAGCGGACTCTATGCAGCACCAGCGTTTCGAACAAGAATTTTGCGCGTGTCTTAACGCCCGCCCGCGACCGCGAGTGTATGGCCCGATACGTATGAGGCCTCGTCGGATGCTAGGAACAACACGGCGTTTGCGACTTCTATGGGTTGGCCCAATCGGCCGAGCGGGGTCATCCGGTCGGGGCTAAAATCCACCGTCTCGTTCAGCTTTCGCAGGTTGGCACCCGCCTTTTCCGTTTCGATGGGGCCAGGGGCTACGCAATTGACGTGGATATTGAACTCGGCCAGTTCCAAGGCGAGGTCGCGCATGAAACCATGGACGCCGGCCTTGCAGGTCGAATAGGCGGCGCCGCCCTGATAGTAGGCGGTCCAAGGCGTACCCTCGCGGGCACCAGATGACAGGCAGATGATCTTGCCCTGTTTCCGTTTGATCATGTGGGGGACGGCGGCGCGGGTGCACAGAAACGTGCCGCGCAGGTTCAGTTTGATCGTATAATCCCAATCTTCGACCGGCATTTTCCAGATCTTGGAGTTCCGGCTGCCGCCGACATTGTTCACCAGAATGTCGATCTGGCCAAAATGTTCGATGGCTGATTCAATTAAATTGCCGGCTGGTTCTTCCTCGGTGATGTCGCCAAACACCGTCACTGCTTCGCCGCCGGCTTCCCGGATCGCTGCCGCCGTGTTCGCGAGCCCTTGCCCGTCAATATCGCCAAGGACCAGTTTTGCGCCGTCCTCCGCCAGCCGCAGGGCGATGGCCTCGCCCAAACCCCTTGCGGCCCCAGTCACGACAGCCACTTGATCCTGCACACGTCCCATAAAGCTCTCCCTTTTTCTATATCAGAGATATGGACCGCGAAGCCGAAGGAAGAAACATGGAAATTCGATTGGAGGACATTACGCCGCAGAAAAGGCTCGAGTTTATCTTCGGATCGCCCCCTCATCGAATTGTTTGCTGGCACGGGTGGATTCGAGCGAAAGTCCGCGTATCTCCCTAAAAGATGCATTCAACGCTGCCCCGGCAATCGCGCCGGCGGCTCTAATATGGAGAGCACGATGGGTAAAGTTACCGGCGCCACTTTGATGGCGCGCGAACTTAAAAAACAAGGTGTCGACTATATGTTCGGCATTGTCGGATTTCCGGTGCAGCCGATTGCCGCCGCCGCGCAGGAAGAGGGCATTCAGTATGTAGGCATGCGGAACGAGCAATCGGCATCCTATGCCGCGCAAGCGGTCGGCTATATGACTGGACGGCCAGGTGCCTGCCTCACCGTTTCCGGCCCTGGCGTTGTCCACGGTCTAGCCGGCCTCGCAAATGCGCAGCAGAACTTCTGGCCGATGATCATGATCGGTGGTGCTTCGCCGACATATCAAAACGGCATGGGCGCGTTCCAGGAAGAGCGTCAGGTTCAGATCGCGTCTCCGTTTTGCAAGTTCGCCCACGCGGTCGAGCACGTACATCGCATCCCGTTCTATGTGGAACTGGCGGTGCGCCAATCGATCTATGGCCGCCCCGGCGCCGTCTATCTCGATATGCCGGATGACATCATCAACGGCGAGGTCGAGGAAGAAGACGCGGTAGAGACCGCCGTCATTCCGGAGGCGCCACGCATGCAAGCGATGCCGGAGGATGTGGAGAAGGCTCTTGATGTTCTGGAAGACGCGAAGAATCCGGTCGTCATCGTCGGTAAAGGCATGGCCTGGTCGCGGGCCGAGGACGAAGTGCGCGCCTTTATCGAGCGCACGCAACTGCCGTTCTTGGCCTCACCGCTCGGCAAGGGTGTCATGGACGACAATCACCCGCTGTCCGTCGGCGCGGCGCGCAGCCACGCGCTGAAGGAAGCCGATGTAATCTTCGTGATGGGTGCGCGTCTCAATTGGATCATGCACTACGGCATGTCGCCCCGTTTCAAGAAGGGCGTGCGGATCATTCAACTCGATATCTCGGCTGAATCCATCGGCAATAACGTTCCGACGGAAGTCGGGCTCGTCGGCGACGGTAAGGCCATCGTCGGGCAGCTCAACAAGGCGCTCGAAGAGCGCCAATGGTTCTACCCCTCGGATACGGACTGGCACAAAGCCATTGCCGAGAAGGCCAAAGGAAATGCCGAATCCATTCAACCGATGATCGACGACAATTCATCGCCAACCAACTACTACCGTGCACTCAAGGATATCCGTGAATGGATGCCCGAGAATGCGGTAATTGTCGGCGAGGGTGCCAATACTATGGATATCGGTCGCACCCAGCTGCCGAACGCCAACCCGCGTCTGCGCCTCGATGCGGGCAGTTACGGCACGATGGGTATCGGTATGGGCTTTGCCATCGCCGCTGCCGTTGTCCATCCGGAACGGCCAATCGTCTCGGTCTCTGGTGATTCCGCCATCGGTTTCTCCGGCATGGAGATCGAGACCGCATGCCGCCTCGGCCTGCCGGTGAAGATCGTCGTGCTGAACAATGGCGGTATCGGCAGCGGTATCGAGGAGTTCCCGAAGGACGAGCCCCTGCCACCGCGGGTCCTCACTATGGGGCCGAGCTACGAGAAAATGATGGAAGCCTTTGGCGGCAAAGGTTGGTACGTTGAAGATCCGGCGGACCTGCGCGGTGCCCTCGACGAAGCTATGGCCCATGACGGCCCGGCCCTCGTTAATGTCCGTCTGCACCACGCTGCTGGACGTAAGCCGCAGCAATTCGGCTGGCTGACGACTTAAGTCTTTACTCCGCTCCCTCTCCCGCATGCGGGAAGGGAGCGGAGACAGTTTATAAGTACTCTCCCGTATGCAGGGGTCTAGCGCGTTAGTGCCGGGAGGGAATGGGTTCTATATCTCACCCCGTTCCCGCATCCCCTTGACCTCATCCGCTTCCATGCCGAGCCATTCGCCGTAGACGTCCTCGTTATTGCTGCCGTGTACGGGTGCCGGTTTGATCGGGACGTGGCTGCCCGACATCTGTAGTGGCCATCCAGCGACGGTAACCTTGCCGCGCTCCGGCTGTTCGATTTCTTGCATCATGCCGCGCTTCAGGAAATCTTCGTCGCGCATCAGCTCATGCGTATTGTAGACCGCACCACAGGGCACTTTCTGGCTGGCGATGGCTTCCATGACCTCGGTCTTTGTGTGCTGCATGGTCCAGTCGGTGATTGCTTTGTCGACCTCGGCCTGATGTTGGAAGCGTAGGTCGCCATTTGCCAGACGCGGGTCGTCGATCATGTCTGAGCGGCCGATGACTTGGCAGAGCCGCTTCCAATGATCTTCGTTGCCGCGTGAGCAGAAGATATAGCAGTAATCATCGAGCCCTCCCGGCTTGCAGGGATAGAGCCCGCCGGGCGCGGTGCCGGAGACCCCATTGCCGCCTCGCGGCAAGACGTCGTCGCGGGCCGCTTGGCGGCTCATCGGTGTGCGGCAATAGTTCAGCATGGCGTCGCGCATGGCGATCTGGATGTGCTGGCCGTTGCCGGTGGTAACTCGCTGGAACAGTGCCGCGATGATGCCCATCGCCAACAACATGCCAGTGCCGGTATCGCCGACGGTGGAGCCGGGCCGGATCGGCGGTTCGTCAGGCATACCGTTGATGCCCATCGTACCCCCTGTCGCCTGGGCGATCATATCGAAGGAAAGATAGTCCGCATGTTTACTATCGGGCGCGAATCCTTTGACCTGCGCGAAGATGATGCGCGGATTAATAGCCTTCAGACGCGGGTAGTCGAAACCGAGCCGCGCAAAGGTGCCCGGCGCCATGTTCTCAATCACCACGTCGGCCTGCTCGATCATCTTGGTGAGCAGCGCCTTGCCTTCGTCGCTCTTCAGGTTGCAGGTCACGCTGCGTTTGTTGAGGTTGTAATAAACGAAATATGTGGAATCCACGCCGGGCATGTCGGTGAAGCCCCAGCGGCCGGGCTCGCCCCGTTTCGGCTCCTCTACCTTCACGACATCCGCGCCCAACCAAGCAAGCGCTTCCGTACAGGATGGTCCCGCTTCGAATTGCGTTAGGTCAACGACTTTGATGCCGTTCAATGCCGGCAGTGTTTCGGTGGTCATCATATCGTTCATGGAGTGTTCCTCGCGGCTGAGTGCGTTGCGCGGTCATGGGACGAACCGTGTCATTACTCAGATGTACGGAATAGGCAGGCTGTCAACGGTCTCTGCCGCTCCCGTTGCTCGCTGGGAGAGCCGAAAATTGACGTGTTTCAGTCAATGTCAAAAATTTTCGACACAATCTTTGATTTATGAAGGCCCTGGAGCATCAGTCACAAAACGCCGATTCGGAAGCATTACTCGAGTTCTTTAACGGAGAGCTCTATCGTTACCGGGATAAGGATGGTGATCGCGAGAGCGCCGTAGAGGCGTACGAACAGGCCATAGGCGCCGGAACACCGCCAACGGAACTCTATCGGTCACTTGGCCTCGTCCTATGGGATTTGAAGGATCATTCAAAGGCGGTAGAGGCTTTCACACAATATTTGTCGAAAGCGCCCGATGCGGACGATCAGGAAATGATTATGTCGTATATCAACGAGCTTACTATGGGGAAAAATGAGAAAACTATTCACTTCTATTTTCCTAATTTGTGCCGTAACTGCGTGCACGCAATTCTCCCTCTTGGAACCGAAGCACACCTAAATTGGGGACGCGTACAGCGTTGACCCGCAGATCGCCTGGAGTAAGCGGAGTGTTGGTCACAATGAGATATGGACGGTGGATGGCCCCGCCTTGCAGGAGGTTCGCTTCATTCTTGGTGTGGGTAAAGGCGACACTCTTTTCGCCTCTCAAGGTTTAGCGGCGCCGGAGAACTGGCCGAAACTTACGAAGTTCCAGCGGCCGTCCGAAGTCGTCGATTTTTTCGTCGACAGTTTGGTCGCAACGAAAGCCAATGATGTTCAGACGAAAGGCCTAAGGCCCACTAAATTTGGGACGAACGATGGATTTCGCTTTGAATTCAGCTTTAACCGTAACGGATTGAATTTCGACGGCGTCGGTGTCGGCACGACGATCGATTCCGAAGTCCATATGGTGCTTTATATTGCAACGCAACTTCACTATTTCGAACGGTATCGCCAAGAGTTCGAAGCGATTATTAAGTCGATCTCAGCGGTATAAGTCGATGTCTAAAGCGCAAGGTGGTCTATTGGTCCGTTAGACATTGAACCGGAACAGGATGATATCGGCATCTTGGACCGTGTAGTCCCGGCCTTCGAGCCGCATCTTACCTGTGTCCTTCGCGCCTTGTTCGCCGTCACACTCGATGAAGTCGTCAAAAGCGATGGTTTCGGCGGCAATAAACCCGCGCTCGAAATCGGTATGAATCTTACCGGCCGCAGGAGCCGCTGTGGTACCCTCGGATACCGTCCAGGCCCGACTTTCCTTCGGTCCTGATGTGAAATATGTCACCAATTTCAATAACCTGTACCCAGCCCGGATGACCCGGTCGAGACCGGCTTCCGATAGACCGAGCGATTCCAGATACTCGGCCTTCTCTTCTGCATCTCCGAGCTGTGAGACTTCCGCCTCAATCGCGGCGGATACAACAACCGTTTCGGCACCTTCTTTGGCAGCCATGGCTTCGACCGCTTGCGAATGGGCATTGCCGTCGGCGGCGCAGTCTTCCTCGACATTGCAGGCATAGAGCATTGGTTTTGCCGTGAGGAGATTTAGCTGTCGGAAAATTGGCATCTCACCGGCTGAAACCTCGACCGTGCGGGCGGGTAGACCTTCACGCAGGGCGGCGAGGACCGGTTCCATCACAGCGAATTGCTGTTTGGCTTCTTTCTCTCCTTGGCGGGCGCGTTTCTCAATAGGCTCGATCCGGCGCTCGATACTCTCCAAATCGGACAACAGTAGTTCGGTCATGACCGTCTCGGCGTCGCGGACCGGGTCAATCGAGCCTTCCACATGGGTGATATTTTCGTCCTCGAAGCAGCGCAGCACCATGACGATGGCGTCTACTTCACGGATATTCGCGAGAAACTTATTGCCGAGCCCTTCGCCCTTCGAAGCGCCCCGCACGAGACCGGCAATGTCGACGAATTCGAGGAATGTCGGCACCGTTTTGGCGGACTTGGAAATACCGCTGATCCGCTCCAACCGTTCGTCGGGTACCGGCACACGCCCGACATTTGGCTCGATCGTGCAGAACGGATAATTCGCCGCTTCCGCCGAAACGGTTTCGGTCAGGGCGTTGAATAGTGTCGATTTACCGACATTCGGTAGTCCGACGATGCCGCAATTAAATCCCATCGTCGTTCTCCTCTGCGCCTTTCGACGGTTTCTTTTCGGGTGGTGGTTTGATCGCCAAGGCGACCTTGGTCATGAAGGCGTTGTGTTGATCGGGATTGGCGAGCATCGGCGCGGCGTTGCCGATCGCGTCAATCAGCGTCGATAAATCCGCTTCCTCCGCTTTTGCGAAATCGGAGAGAACATGGCCATGCACGCGGGTCTTGTCGCCAGGATGGCCGATGCCGAGCCGGATTCGCGTAAAATTATTGCCGAAGTGGGCGTCGATACTGCGCAATCCGTTATGTCCGGCGTGGCCGCCACCTTGTTTGATGCGAACTTTTCCGAAGGCCAGATCTAGCTCGTCATGCAGCACGACGACGTCCTCTGGGGCGAGTTTGAAGAACCGCGCGGCCTCGCCGACGGCGCGCCCGGACTCGTTCATGAAGGTTGTTGGTTTCATCGCCATTACCTTCTCGCCGCCAAAATGGCCTTCCGCAGTGAGAGCCTGGAACCGGCCACGCCACGCGGCAAAGGAATGGCGGCGGACAATCTCGTCCACCGCCATGAACCCAATATTGTGGCGATTTCTCTCGTATTTGGGGCCGGGATTGCCCAAGCCCACGAGCAGTAACATGAAACGGCCCGCCTACTCCTCGGTGTCTTCGGCTGCATCCTCTTCGGCTGCACCCTCTTCGCCTTCTTCGCCTTCTTCGCCCTCGGTCGTATCTTCCTCGACGACGACGGTCGGCGCGGCGATGGTGGCAATGGTGAAATCACGGTCGGTAATCGTCGGCTCGACACCGTCCGGCAGTTTAACCATGCTGATATGCACACCGTCGCCGATTTCGAGACCGGTGAGATCGATTTCGATTTCGTTCGGGATATCGTCAACGCGACAGTAGAACTCGATCGCGCGGCGTACAATGTTGAGAACGCCGCCACGCTTCAGGCCGGGGCACTCTTCTTCGTTGATGAAAACAACTGCCACTTCGACGGCGAGTTTCGTAGCCGCGGTTACCCGCAGGAAATCCACATGCAGCGCGCGGTCCGTCACCGGGTGGTATTGTACGTCACGCGGCAGGACGCGCTCGCCCTTGCCGATGTCGAGCGTATACACCGTGGAAAACAATTGTCCGGAATTCATTTCGCGCAGCAGGCTCTTGGGTTCGACGGAAATGAGCACAGGATCCGCTTTGCCGCCGTATATTACGGCAGGAATGCGTCCCGCACGCCGTTCCGCACGAGCTGCCCCCTTACCGGCCCGATCACGCGCCGTAACCGCCAATGTACTGGCTTCGGCCATGGTACTTCTCCTTAGTCAGGTAAATTCGGCACAGCCTCCAGGGGTGCTGTCGCCGCAGTTTCTAATTCGACCGGGTGAATAGTGCGTTACAGCGAATTAGTCAAACAGACTCGACACTGATTGCGAGTTGCTTATCCGTAAGATCGCCTCCGCCAACAGCGGCGCGATGGTGATCTGACGGATGTTTTGCGCGACCCGTACAGCTTCCGTCGCCAGAATGCTGTCCGTCGTGACCATCATTTCGATCGGCGAGGACGATACCCGTGCCACGGCACCGCCGGATAGCACACCGTGGGTCACGTAAGCGTGGACAGATTTCGCACCCGCTTCCATCAAGGCGCCGGCCGCGTTACAGAGCGTGCCGGCGGAATCGACGATATCGTCGACCAGGACACAACGTCGGCCTTTGACATCGCCAATGATGTTCATGACTTCGGAGACGCCGGCACGCTCGCGGCGCTTGTCGATAATGGCAAGATCGGCGTCGATCCGCCGGGCTACGGCCCGTGCCCTGACCACGCCGCCGACATCGGGAGAGACGATAATGGTCTCTTCATCGCCGGTGACGGTCTCCGAGATGTCGCGACCGAAGACCGGTTCGGCGTAAAGGTTGTCCGTCGGAATATCAAAGAAGCCTTGTATCTGTGTCGCGTGCAAATCCATGGTCAGCACGCGGTCGGCACCAGCGGTTGTAATCAGGTTGGCGACCAATTTTGCCGAGATTGGCGTGCGCGGGCCGGTCTTACGGTCTTGCCGGGCATAGCCGAAATAAGGGATGACAGCTGTGATCCGATGCGCCGACCCGCGTTTTAAGGCGTCGATCGCAACCAGAAGTTCCATCAGATTATCGTTCGCCGGATAACTCGTCGATTGAACGACGAAGACGTCCTCGCCGCGGACGTTCTCCAAGATTTCGACGAAAACTTCCATATCCGAAAACCGGCGCACTGCGGCTTGAGTGAGCGGTACATTTAAATAGGCCGATATCGCTTCCGCCAAAGGGCGATTGCTGTTGCAAGGCAAGATTTTCATATGGAACGTCTCCCAAAGACCGCTGCTGCTCGGGCCGGGTCTCTATAACAAGGGCATTTCGTCCTGTAAACGGCGGGGGAAGATTCACCCAAAACTAATCCTCTAGGCGGTTACTTCAGAGCTGGTGGCAGAGAGAGACCGCCGGAGGTGGAATTACCCAAACGTCGCATGGTCTCAACGATTTGGCGGCGTAGAGCCAGCGCGACATCAAACGCCGTGGAGCCCCAGCGGCGGGCCAAGCGGCCCTTTCGTACGCGGTTGTCCTGTTTAAGCACGGCGACTGTTTTTTGCTCGGAATCCCGAATCGTCCAGACGAGTCGGACCTCGTCCTCCTTCTCGGATTGCGGTGTCACTTCAACAATGCCGTCAAGCCGTGCCATCGCCCCTTCGGGAGATTTCGTAATCGTGATTTCGGTACGGTGTAAGACCGCGCTGAAGGCGCGGCGAAGGGCGTCGTTTCCATCACCCGGAGCGCCCGTTATATCCCCGATCGCTAAGGACGGAGCCGTGGCGTCAATTTGCGCCGTCCGCTCGCCGATCATTGCGTCGGCGACTTTCGGGGCAACGTCCGCCGTCATCCGTTTGATCAAGGGTTGTGGGTCCTTAGTAAGAGCGGCGGTAGGCATCCCAACGCGGCTTTCCAACGCAAGCAATTCCGCTCCGGTTTTGTCCGATAAGCGCCACTCGATGACCACGGTGGTTTGCCCGGAGGGCGTATTCGTCCGGTGATACCAGCCTTCCAACAGATTTCCCGAGTTGAGAATATCGGCAGCCGTCGCCGGGACGTCTTGTGCGCGGAGAAATTCGGCAATGCCATCCGCTAATGGGGCGGCCAGTTCAGGCGGTGCGTCGTAAATTGGTGCAACGACGACGCCCGGGCTGTCTTGTAGCGTCAGGAGCGGATTGTTTGGGTCTTTCGCGCCGGGCTCGAACGGTCTCGGCAATTTCCCGCATGCCGCCACGGCAACCAGGCTCAGACCGACGAGCGCTTTAATCCAGAATGAGGACACAACAGACGAGGCTGCCGATCAGCGTCAGCGCGATTAATTGCATTAAGTAGGGCACAGGTCAGTCACCAAGGCTGATGGCGGAGAGGCCCCGACCGTAATCGGTCTCGCCGCGATGGGTTGAACGGCGATAGCTGAAGAAACGGTCGTCCTCGGCGCAAGTATCCATAGCGAGATGGTTGATCGACGCGAGGCCTAAATTCTCGAGAAGGCTCACCACGCAGCCAGTCAGATCGAACATGTGGTGACCTTCGCGCTTGGATGGTCGGAAGAATCGGGCGTTATTTGCATCCCGCTCCAGGAAGGGTGTGGGGAATTCAGGGCCGACTTCATATGATTCTTGTGCAATGGCGGGGCCGACCGCCGCGTGAATATTCCGGCGGTTGGCGCTCAGACCTTCCATCGCTTCCACCGTGGCAGCCAACACTCCGACGACTGTACCGCGCCACCCGGAATGTGCGGCGGCGACGATTCCGGCTGATGGATCTGAGAAGAGAACCGGCACGCAATCCGCGGTCAACACACCGAGGACGACGCCCGGGCAATTCGTCACCAGGGCATCCGCCTTGGGCGTCTGGGCGGTATCCCAAGTATCGGAATTGACTTGGACAACATCGGCGCCGTGCACCTGGTAAATCGTATGCAACGCTTCGGCGGGCCTATTTATCGCGGCCATCGCGCGCTTGCGGTTCTCGTGCACGTTCTCTGTCTTGTCGTCGGAACCGAGTCCGACATTGAGCGAATCGTATATCCCGTCACTGACACCGCC